>NZ_JAFEMD010000019.1 GCF_016892765.1 Microvirga arvi | reverse complement strand
ATCAGATCCGTGACCTGCGGGCTCGGCTGCAACGCACCAGACGATCAAAAAAGGAGGCATCATGAAAACACCTTCAGGAAGGTGTGCGTCTTCCAGTGCCCAAAGGGAGCTTTCATCCGCAACCGCTGGCCTTTGCGCGAGCGCCCGCGCAGGCGGGTCATCTTGGTGTTGACGTAGGTCTCGTCAAGAAACACCAGACGGTGCGCCTGCTCGCGCATGCGGGCCTGACGTTGATCAGTCCAGACGTGGCGCTCATCCCGCACGTCGGCGCGTGCGCACTCCGCCGCCATCAGGGCTTTTTTTATAGCTGAATCCGCACCGGCACAGAAAGCGCGAGAGCATCGCGGGGGCCGCGACAATCCCATGCTCGTCCAGCAGCCTTGCGGCGAGCTCAGGCATGGTGATGGCCGGCCTTGCCTCGACGGTCTGGATCAGGAAAGCCTCATAGGGCACCAGCTTGCCGCGTCCCGGTGGACGGCCCTGACGGGCCGGCGCCGGTGAGCCGGTGTCCCGCGTGCGCCGCACCAGCTTGATGGCGAAGCTCTCGCTGACGTCAAAGTGCCCTGCTGCCGCCCGGCAGGAATGGCCCGCCTCGACAAAGTCGGCGACGCGCACCCGAAGATCGAGAGAATAGCAATGACCCATGATCCACCTCCCGTTCCAGAGAGTGAATCACAGATCGCACTAGGCTAAAACCCAGGAGTCGAATTTCCAGTCCGATGCTCTAGAACCCGACCAAGTCCAAGGTTGAGAGGGATCTAGGATCCTGGGCTTGGCCGGGAGGGGAGTACAGTCGGGCAACCGGTATCTTAAGATGCGTTGATCCCGCTGAACCAGTGCTGAACGCGGATCAGTCTCTTGCCCCGATTTTGTCCTGGGCTCTCAACGCTCCCAGGCGTCGCCATGAGGGTTATTGGTCTTCACATCCGGCTCACCGAGCCAGGCACAGAGATCCTCCAGAGAAGTGAAGGCATGTTCGATCCTGGTAAAGGGTGCTGGCCTTTGATCTGAAGGCAGATCCTCAAGCAACTCGGCCGTCCACGTGTAAGGCCGATGAGAGCTATTCCGCACTACGCTTCCCATCACGTCGCCATTCAAGAGCAGGTCATAGGCGCCGGGCGCGAGTTGAATCAGGCTGTAGGTCATGAGGGCTCTTACCAGACCCCAGCTGAAGCTCAATCTACTCATAGGCCTTGGCAATAACAGCATTACGACCAGGAGCCATGATGAGGGTCGGGCACTGCCTGGGCAAAGCCACGAACTACAGCGTTTGACCTGATGGCAGTACTGCGGTTCACTTGAACCAAGTGTCCAAGGATATGTCATGTCAGCTAAGTGCCCAAACTGCGCAGAGCCACTGCTGAGCGTAAAATGCTACAGCGTCGATATCGAAAGCTCAGGCGCCCTACAAAGCGGCACGGTCTATGCTTGCCCGGCATGTTCTGCTGCCATCACAATCTCACTAGGAGCGCCGCCGATCGTCGCTGGGACCGTGCTAGAAACCATCACAGATGTGTCAGTCGACCCTGAAGACACACATCCCATCTTACCACAGTAGCCCAGCTTCTCGGTCAGATATTCCCCGACGTGCCGGCCCATGGGCACTCCGGCTGGAGGGTGACCTAAATCATTGATTTTGATACATGGTGCCCCCAAGCTCCACCAGGAAACCAGAGCGTTAGAAGCGGCCGGCTCTAACTATTGAGCTATAGGCCCCACCTCCGGTCATTATGCTGGTCTTCGATGGCCAGCGAAGAGCAGAGCGGCTCGGAACTCAATTGGATCTCCGCCTTTAGGAGTCTGCCCCTGCAACTGCGCACCGGATCGCCATGTCTGAGATTGAGCTCCCCGAGCCTTCCCCTCGAGACAGAACCACGTTGTTCGAGCTGCGGGCGCAACAGTGCCGGTTCGTTGTCTCAGACGAAGGCGCGGAGGCGATCTTCTGTGGCGCTCGGACCCATACCGTATCCAGGCTGGTGGATGGGTCCCGGCGCGTGGTGTAGCTCGACGGAAGCACAGCGGTCGGCCCGCGCCCTCAGTAGCGCCGTAGCGGGCCGGGCGCTGGGCGGGTGGTCATCGGCGATTTCCGGTTAGGGTTGGGTTGCGACATCCACCCGCAACCGAGAGAACCCCCGATGACCAACCCCATGATGGACCTCAAGAGCCTGGTCGAGAAGACCCCGGACGCCGATCTGCTACGCGAGATGATCGGCTTTGCGGGCGAACGCCTGATGGAGCTGGAGGTCGGCGCCCTTGCGGGTGCTGGCTATGGCGAGAAGAGCTCGGAGCGCCTGGCCCAGCGCAACGGCTACCGTGAGCGTGACTGGCACACCCGCGCCGGCACGGTGGAGCTGCGCATCCCCAAGCTGCGCACCGGCTCCTACTTTCCAGGCTTTCTCGAGCCGCGCCGCATGGCCGAGAAGGCGCTCACCGCCGTGATCCAGGAGGCCTACATCCAGGGCATCTCCACCCGCTCGGTCGATGATCTCGTCAAGGCTTTGGGCATGACCGGCATTTCCAAGAGCCAGGTCTCGCGCCTGTGCGAGGAGATCGATGAGCGGGTCAATGCCTTCCTGGAACGGCCGATCGAGGGTGAGTGGCTCTACCTGTGGATCGATGCCACTTACCTGAAGGTGCGCCAGAACGGTCGCATCGTCTCGGTGGCGGTCATTGTAGCGGTAGGCGTCAACAGCGATGGCCGGCGCGAGGTGCTGGGCCTGGACATTGGCCCCTCGGAGGCGGAACCCTTCTGGACCGCGTTTCTGCGCAAGCTCACCCGGCGGGGCTTGCGCGGCGTGAAGCTGGTGATCTCGGACGCGCATGAGGGGATCAAGGCCGCCGTGTCCAAGGTGCTCTGTGCCACCTGGCAGAGGTGCCGGGTGCACTTCATGAGGAATGCCTTGGCGCATGCCGGCAAGAATGGCCGGCGGGTGGTGTCGGCCTTCATGGCCACGGCTTTTGCCCAGAACACGCCCGAGGCGGCTCGACAGCAGTGGCGGCAAGTCGCCGACCAACTGCGTCCCAAGCTGCCGAAGCTGTCAGCCCTGATGGATGAAGCCGAGACGGATGTGCTGGCCTACATGGGCTTTCCTGCTCCGCACCGGACCAAGCTGCATTCGACCACCCCGCTCGAGCGGCTCAACGGTGAAATCAAGCGCCGGACGGATGTGGTGGGCATCTTCCCGAACGAAGCGGCAATCCGGCGACTGGTGGGCGCGATCCTGCTGGAGCAGAACGACGAGTGGGCCGTGCAGCGCGCCCGCTATCTGACACTGGAAACGATGGCGCCGATGAGCGATGATCTCTTGGTCAGCTTGCCTGCCGTGGCAATCTGATCATCCCGGCTCTGGCCGGGGATCGTGGTGATCCGACTTCAGTTACACCACGCCAAGGGACACGATCCAGCTGGTGCCCTTGGCACAGGCGGCTGGTCTACACCAAGCCGCCCAGGGGTGGGACGAAGACCGGGAAGGGATTTGTCGTTCAGAAGCTTTGGTAACCACTGCAAGACAGGAATGCCGGTACCGGTGTCCTGCGCTTTGCCTAGCCAGACGCTAACCCGGCCGGCAGATATCGGTCCAGCGGGCTCCGGCTGAGGATTCAAGAGCGGCATGGCTGCGCTTGGCGCATGCCAGCTCAGCTTTCGGCCGGGTGACACACGCCAGTTCGGCTCACCATCTCGGTGAGGACGCGACCATTCCTCCCGCTCGCGTCGTTCCCTCTGGAAGGACGTATGTCCCACCTTCGGGCCGCTGATCCATCGGCGGCCCTTTTTCTTAGTCCGGCTCGACATCGGTAACCAGGCTATCCGCTTCACATACGTTGCGGGAGCAGGACATTCTAACTTTGCGGCTACAAAGGCAAAGACCGGTAACAAAGATTAAGGAACTTAGGTTTATATAATTCTTTGTTCCCGAATGATTTCAGAAGTTCCAAGACGCCAGGTTTATGGAACTTGGTCAGACGTATCCGGCCGCAACGATCAATTCAATTCTCGAATGACATTCGGTTTACTTCCAAGAAGTGCCACCTCTAGACCTTGAGTCATTGTCCCTTACGTCAGATAGTGAGTGCAGTAGTATTGCTTGAGATCAGAGCTTTTAGAATACCCTGTTGTGTATGCTCGCTGTGCTCCACCATGGCCGCCCGTGCCTGCTCCGGATCACGTAGGCGCAAAACGCCCACGATGTGCCGGTGGTCGTTACTGGTTTCAGGGTTCACGTCACGGCTGAGCGCGCCGAGATAGAAGAGTCGTGTACACTCGTCGAGAAAGGCGGCGACCATCGCCAGCAGGCGCGGGTTGTTGGCACCTTCGGCAATAGCAATATGAAAATCGCGATTGGCTTTCAAGAATGACTGCACGCTCTCACCTTGGGAGGGATCATACCGAGCCTCCGCCAGCGTCTCCAGCCGGTCGAGATCGGCGGGTGTTAGGTTCAGCGCTGCCATCGACGCAGCCGTCCCCTCAGTCATGGCACGAATGGCAAACAGGTCATTGATATCCTTGACGGTCACTGGAGTGACTCTGTAGCCCCGGCGCGGAAACGCTTCGATCAACCCTTCGGCAACCAACCGTCCGAGAGCCTCGCGAACCGGCGTCTTGCTCATCGAGAGCTGATCGGCAAGTTCCGACTCAGAAAACTCGGCACCGGGGCGCAATTCTCCTGAGAGCACCCGTGCCCGCAAGGCTTGGTAGGCTGTCTCAGTCAGCGACAGTTTCTTGCTAGGGGCACCTGTGCCATCGCGCATGGAAATGAGGGTCTGCAACCTGGCGCACTCCTACCGTCGAAGCGTGCGGACCGCATTCAGCACATTCGCTGCAACAGCCCTCCCCGCTTATCTCATCCTTCTCCCTCGGATTTGTTCTTCATGCAAGAGAGTGACACTCGACATGACATATTTTGTAGTATATCACTAGAAATATCACCGGGATCGGACCGAAAACTTCGGTTGGAGGGGCGTTTGGCAGAAGTACTCGTGATCAACCCCAACAGTTCGAAGGCGGTTACCCGATCCATGGAGGGATGCCTCGGTGTGTTTGATGGCAATGGACATCGAATCCGCTGCATGGAGCTGGAAAATGCGCCTCCCGGTATCGAGACCGACGATCATGTGTCCGAGGTGATCCCCCTCCTTCTTGATGCCGCTGTCGATGCCCGCGCCGACGCCATCGTTATCAGTTGTTTCTCGGATCCCGGCATAGGCCGGGTCCGCGCCGCGACACCGTTGCCGGTAATCGGCATCGCCGAGGCCGCCTACTTGGCGGCGCTTGGTCTCGGGGATCGTTTCGGCATCGTTTCCCTCGGGCCCTCGTCCATTGTTCGGCACCGCCGCTATCTCGAAGCCCTGAAGCTCGAGCACCGGCTTGCAGGCGACCGCTCCCTTGACATGACAATCGTCGAGCTTGTCGCGACGAATGTGGTGCAACGGGTCGCGCGCATCGGGGCGGCGCTCCGCGATGAGGACGGGGCCGATGTCATCATCCTGGGATGTGCCGGTCTCGGCGCCTATCGCGCCGCGCTGCAAGCCGAGCTCGGCTTGCCCATCGTCGATCCGGTTCAGGCCGGCGTCGCACTCGCCTGCACCCACGCCGAACTCGGCTATCTGGGGAGGGGCAAATGAGCGTCGATCTTGTCATTCGAGGGACGGTCGTCACCCCTGATGCCACATTGAAGAATGGCTGGGTCGCCATCGAGGGCTGTACCATCCATTCCGTCGGTACTGGAGAAGCTCCAGATGCAAAGGACACGCACAATGGCGGTGACGCCTATATCCTTCCGGGTGTCATCGATGGGCAAACCCATGCTGGCAGCTATCTGGGACTGCCCGGCATCGAGCCTACGACGCGCTCGGCCATTGCGGGCGGTGTCACAACGCTCGTCGACATGCCCTACGATAACCCGGAGCCTTTGAGTTCGAGCACGCAACTCTCCGCGAAGATCGAGGCGATCCACCGCTATGCCCACGCGAACGTGGCCCTTTACGGCACCGTCATGCCCGGCCAGCCGCTGGACGAGGTATTACGACTAGCGGAATGCGGTGTCATCGGCTTTAAGATATCTGCCTTCGAGAGCAGTCCGACCCGGTTTCCTCGCATCGACGCAGCCATGACCCTCGATCTGCTTGAAGTGCTCGCTGCGACCGACTTGCCACTCGGTCTTCACAACGAAGACCAGGAAATTGTCCGCGCTCGCGTGGCGCGGGCCCGCGCGGCTGGAAGCAATGGCATCGCTGCCCATTCGCCAAACCGGCCGCCGGCCGCCGAGCTGGCCTCAACAGCCCATTTCCTTGAGCTCGCCGCAAGCGCTGGCGCCCACGCGCATATCGTTCACATCAGCGTGCCGCGGGGCTTCCAGTTAGTCGATCACTATGCCCGTGACGGATATCGGGCGACAGGCGAACTCTGTGTCCATTATCTTTGGTTCGATCCGGAGCGCGATGGCGAAGAGCTTGGGGCGCGCATGAAGGTCAATCCGCCTATCCGCCCTGGCCAGATCGACGCTCTCTGGCAGGAGTTGGTCGAGGGGCGGGTTGCCTTTGTCAGTTCGGACCACTCGAGCTGGCCCATCGACAATAAATTCACCGACAGCATCTTCGATGCCGGCGCTGGAGTGCCAGGCATGGAAACACTGCTGCCAGCTTTTTTCACGATAGCCAAAGACCGTGGTGCCGATCCCGCTCGAATGACAGCCGACCAGCTCTCGGCACGTCCAGCCCAGTTCTTCGGACTCTACCCGCGGAAGGGTGTGCTCCAGGCCGGTGCTGACGCTGACATTGCGATCTTCGAGGAAGCTGAAACGGTGTGGGACTCCTCGCGCGCCAAGGATGGGCTGCACTGGAGCCCATACGATGGACGTCGCTTTGCCGGACGGGTGGCACGCACCTATCTCGGCGGCGAACTCGCCTATGACGGCAAGTCTGTCATCAACACGCCCGGTGCCGGTCGCTTTGTCGCTCGTGGCACTTCCAGATGGTTTCAATAGGACAAAGCCCGATGAGCGAAGCTACCCTCAGCCGCCCCGATAACGGCGTCGTGGAGAAGGCGATCACCTTCCTCTACTACGTCGACCTAGACAGGGCCTTCGCTTTCTACACGCAGGTGCTGGGCTTTCCGCTGGAGATCGATCAAGGTTGGTCGAAGATCCTGCGCATAGCGGATCATGCCTATGTAGGGCTCGTGGACGAGACCCGTGGCATGCACCGCGCCCATCCCGTCAAGCCCGTGCAGATCTGCATCCGTGTGCCGGACGTCGACGCTTGGCACCACTACCTCTCCGCCCACAAGGTCGCGGCTCTGACCGAGCCAAAGGATAGCCAATCTCTCGGGATCAGAGCATTCGTGCTCGAGGATCCCGAGGGCTACCAGATCGAGGTGCAGACCGCACTTCGATAAATTCCATCGTAGGCAACAGATCGACAAATCAACAAAGGGAACTGAAAATGTTGAACTTACGCATGATCAACGGCCGGAACGCTCTCTTTGCGGCCACCGTATTCCTCGCTTCCACGGCGCTGACCGGCATCGTCGACGCCAAGGCTCTCAAGGTCGGGCTGACATCGGATGCGGTGAACCTCGATCCGCAGGCCGGTGAGGAGCTGTCGAGCAACATTCTCTTCTATCATATCTACGATCCGCTGGTTCGCCGGCAGGCCGACCTGTCGTTCGGGCCCGGCCTGGCGGAAAGCTGGGAGCTGACGGACCCGACCACTTGGGTATTCAAGCTCCGGAAGGGCGTGAAATTCCACAATGGTACGGAGTTCAAGGCATCGGACGTGGTGTTCACGCTCGACCGGCTCAAGAAGTCGTTGATGGCCAACCTCGGCGCCAACATCTCAGCTTTCAAGGCACTTGACGACTATACGGTCGAAATCAAGACGCCCCGTCCCTACGCTGTTCTTCCGAACGATCTTGCCGCTGTCCTTATCCTCAGCGAGAAATACGCAAAGGAAGTTGGCAACGAGAAGGTCGACCTGAAGCCAATCGGCACCGGCCCCTACAAGCTGGTCGAGTGGATCAAGGAAGATCATATCACTCTTGAAGCCAACAAGGACTATTTTGCCGGTGCTCCGAAGATCGATACGGTGACGTTCCGTCCGATCACCAACGGCGCCACCCGCACCGCAGCCCTCTTGACTGGCGAGGTCGATGTTATCCAGGACCTCAACGTGCGTGACGTCAGCCGCGTCAAGTCCGATGAGCGCTATAAGGTTCTCACGCAGCCGAGCCTCCTGAACGTTGTTATCTCGATCGACAACCGCCCCAAGAGCCCGACCATTTCGCTCGACAAGAACCCGATGATGGACCGCCGCGTCCGCGAGGCGATGATACGCGCCATCGATACCGGTGCGATCAACAAGATCATCATGAATGGCCTGTCGACCCCGTCCGACCAGTATGTTCCGGCATCCCATACCGGCCATGTGGATGGCGAGAGCTTCCGCAAGATGTACCCCTTCGATCTCAAGAAGGCGGGTGAGCTGATGGCTGAGGCGGGCTATGCCGATGGCTTTACAGTCACCCTGGACACGACCAACAACCGATACGTGAATGACCAGCAGATCGCCCAGGCATTGGCCTCGATGCTGGGCAAGATCAAGATCGACCTCAAGCTCAACCTGATGCCGAAGTCCAACTTCTTCGGCTACATTCGCGTGCCGAGCAACCAGTCGAGCCTGATCATGAGCGGCTGGGACGTCCCGTCCGGCGACGGCGGCTCGATGTACAGCGTGATGTTCTACTCGCGCGGCAAGAAGGAAGGCTATGGCCAAGTCAATCGCGGCTCCTACTCGAACCCAGAGGTCGACGCCCTGATCGACAAGGCCGACGGGACCGCGAAGCTTGAAGAGCGCGATGCGCATCTTCAGGCGGTCACGAAAATCCTGATGCGGGACATTCCGATGATCCCGATCCACTACGAGCAGGATCTATATGCCGCCAAGAAGAACGTCGATCTGACTCCTCGCGCCGATAAGTTCCTCTGGGCTTACGAAATCGACGTCAAGGAATAAGGCCCGCTGCCTTTTCCATCACATGCGCCGCCGGCCACTCTCGCTGGCGGCGCCTTGTCTTTCCTCTCGGCAACCGATGGAATTACCGTCTTGATTGGTTACCTGATAAAGCGGCTCCTGCAGATGGCGCTGGTACTCTTTGCAGTATCCGTCATCGTCTTCCTGATGATGAGTTTCACCGGCGATCCCGTGTTCATGGTGATTCCGATCGATTCAACGGCGGCTGAAATCGAGCAGGCACGGCGCCTTCTCGGCTTGGACCGTTCTCTCCTCAGTCAATACTGGATCTTCGTGACCAATCTTCTGCAGGGCGACTTCGGTCGTTCATATGTCTTCCGGCAACCTGCAATGGACCTCATCCTCGAGCGCCTGCCTGCGACTATCGAAATGGTCCTGGTGGCAATCACACTGGCAACGGTCATTGCCGTTCCTCTTGGCGTCTTTGCGGGCGCAAATCCGAACCGTCCAATCTCACGCGGCATCATGGCCGGCTCGCTGCTCGGCATTTCCCTTCCGGGCTTCTGGGTCGGCATGATGCTGATATTTTTCTTTTCGGTCCGGTACCAGTTCCTGCCTTCCTCCGGACGCGGCGAAACGGTCCAGTTTCTGGGATTGCGCTTGTCCATTCTAACCGGCGACGGCTGGTCTCATATTATTCTTCCCGCCGTCACCCTTGCCCTAGCGACCCTTGCCATCATCTTGCGCATCACCCGCGCCGGCATGATGGAAGTGATGCGGCAGGACTACATCCGTTTCGCCCGCGCGAAGGGTGCCTCGCGGTGGCATATCCTGTTTGGCCACGGCTTGAAAAACGCGCTCATCCCTGTGGTGACGATCTTCGGCCTTCAACTCGGCGACCTGATCGCTTTTGCCACCATCACCGAGACTATCTTCGCCTGGCCTGGCACCGGCAAGCTTCTGATCGACTCGATCTATCGCGGCGACCGTCCGGTGATTGTGGTCTATCTGATGCTGACCGCCTTCATCTTCGTCGCCATCAATTTCATCGTCGACATCGTCTACACGATGATCGACCCGCGCATCGCCGTGAAGTGAGGATGACATGACCCCGTTCCTCTCCTCGGAATTTGCCTTCAACTATCGCAGAAACCTTCCGGCGGTCCTCGGAAGCGCCCTGTTGGCCGTTTTTGCCCTCATGGCCGTTCTTGGCCCGCTGCTCGTGCTCCAGGACCCCTACGACGTGTCGCAGCTTGAGCTGATGGACAGCTTCAAGCCGCCAGCTTGGCTGGAGGGGGGCGATGGCCGCTACCTTCTCGGGACGGACGGTCAGGGCCGAGACGTATTGGCGTCCATCGTGTACGGCGCGCGCATCTCCGCATTCATCGGGCTCACCGCGATGGCCTTATCTTGCATGATCGGCACCACTCTCGGATTGCTGTCGGGATACTACGGCGGCACGGTCGACAGCGTGATCATGCGCGTTGCCGACATCCAGCTCTCGTTTCCCTCAATGCTGATCGCGTTATTCATGATGTCGGCCTTCGGCACCGGAATCGTCATGGTCTTGATTGCCCTGACGGCCGTTGGCTGGGTGGTCTATGCCCGCACGGTTCGGGGATCGACATTGAGCGAAATCCAGAAGGAATACATCCAGGCCGCCCGCGTCGCCGGGCTCAGCGATCTGCAGATTATCGTGCGGCACGTCCTGCCGAACGTCATGACGCCGCTCATCGTGGTGTCCACCATCCAAGTCGGCACCTTCATCCTCATCGAAGCCTCCCTGAGTTTCCTCGGCGTCGGCGTTCCGATCACCGAACCCTCGTTGGGACTGTTGGTGAAAGAAGGATTCGACGTCCTGTTCTCCGGGATCTGGTGGACCTCTGCCTTTCCTGGCCTGTTCATCATGTTTCTCGTTTTCGGCATCAATCTGTTCGGCGATTTCCTGCGCGACGAACTCAATCCCCGTCTGCGGTGAAGGATGAAGAGAGATGCGCGATGAGTGAAACGCTGCTCGATATCCGTGGGCTGAAAACCCATTTCCATACCTTTAGCGGCTTGGTGAAGGCGGTCGATGGCGTGAGCTTCGACGTGAGGAAGGGCGAGGTCGTCGGCCTTGTCGGTGAGTCCGGTGGCGGAAAGTCGGTAATCGGTTTCTCGATCCTGCGGCTGATCGAGCCGCCTGGCCGGATCGAAGCCGGCGAAATCCTTTTCGACGGCGAGGACCTTACCAAGAAGAGCGAGGTTGAGATCCGCGCGGTACGCGGTGGCGAAATCGCCATGGTGTTCCAGGATCCGATGACATCCCTCAACCCGGTCTACACTATCGGGCGCCAGATGGATGAGATGCTCCAGCTCCATACCGAGCTCGCAGAACCCGCCCGCCGGGCGCGCTGCATACGCATGCTGGAGGACGTTGGAATTTCCGAAGCGGAAAGCCGGCTTAATGCCTATCCGCACCAGTTCTCCGGAGGCATGCGTCAGCGTGTTGTGATCGCCATTGCTTTGTTGGCCGGCTCACGGCTGATCATTGCCGACGAACCGACCACGGCGCTTGACGTGACCGTGCAGTCGCAGATCCTCAAATTAATGCGGCGCCAGATCTCCGAGCGGGGAGCTGCAATGATCCTCGTCACCCACGATCTCGCCGTGGTGTCGGAAATGGCCGACCGGATCGTGGTTCTCTATTGTGGCAGGGTGGTTGAGCGGGGCCGCACCGAAGACGTAATCGCCCATCCGGCTCATCCATATACCCGCGGCCTGCTGGACAGCATTCCCCGCATCACAGACCGCCAGCATCGACTGCGGCAAATCCCAGGCACGGTCCCTGACATCCGCGAGCTTGGATCGGGATGCAGTTTTCGGGAGCGCTGCTTCCGTGCCCAGCCACTCTGCGCGGAAAAGACGCCGGAGCTTGCCCCGGTTCGGCAGACGCTTGACGCCGCCTGCCATTTTCCACTTGAGGAGACCAAGGCATGACGACACCCGTTTTGGAGGTTCGGGGCCTTGTGAAAGCCTTCCCCGTCGGCGGGGGAATTTTCGAAAGACTGCGCTTCAGAAAAGGGCAGCTATTGGCGCCTCAAAAGATCCTTCGTGCAGTCAACGGCGTGAACCTGTCGATCGCACCCGGGGAGGTGATGGCGCTGGTGGGGGAGTCAGGCTGCGGTAAGTCGACGGTCGCCAAAACCATCGCGCGGATCTACGAGCCGACGGCTGGCGAGATCCGCATCGACGGCCAGGATGTGTCGCATCTGGGTTTCCGGGAGATGCGTCCCGTGCGCCGCAAGCTGCAGATGATCTTCCAGGACCCCTATGCTTCCCTCGATCCCCGTCAACGAGTGAAAGACATTGTGATCGAGCCCCGGCGGGCTCAGACTGGGCGCACGATGAGCCGCAAGGCTCTTGAGGAAGAGGCGGTGGCGCTCCTTGCCCGTGTCGGCCTCAACGCCGAGCAGGCGAACCGATACCCGCATCAGTTTTCCGGCGGACAGCGGCAGCGCATCGGCATTGCGCGGGCGCTCTCGGTGCGTCCAAAGCTCATCATCGCCGATGAGCCCGTTTCCGCGCTCGACGTCTCGATCCAGGCCCAGATTCTCAACCTGATGATGGATCTTCGGGACGAATTCGGCCTGTCTTACCTGTTCGTCTCCCATGACCTGTCGGTCGTTCATCATATCGCCGACAAGATCGGCGTGATGTATCTCGGCTTTATGGTTGAGACCGCCAGCCGCGACCAGTTGTTCAACCAGCCGAAACATCCCTACACGAAGGCCCTTCTTTCGGCCGCGCCGACAGTTGACAAGGCTCTGCGCAAGCCGGAGATCGAGATCACCGGCGAGGTTCCAAGCGCCCTGCGCCTCCCTCATGGCTGTTGCTTCCGCACCCGTTGTCCACTCGCTTTCGACCGCTGCGCTGCGGAGCGCCCTGCCCTCCAGGCACAGCCCGACGGCAGTTCCGTCGCCTGTCACCTCCACGACCAGACATCCGTAGCTCGGAGTGCATAATGACCCCCACCGTCACGATACTTCAGCCGCGCCTTCGATTAGACGATCCCCATGACTGCACCGACGCGAACGACGTGCTCGCCGTCTTCGACGCGATTTTCGACGGGTTGGTTCGACACGGTCATGATGGCGGCTTCGTTGCCGGATTGGCAGACAAGTGGCAGGTGAGCGCTGATGCCCGGCACTGGACGTTCACCCTCCGAGACGGGCTGACATTTCACGACGGCTCTCCGTGCGATTCGGAAGCCGTTTGTCTTTCCCTGCGCCGCATGGCCCGTCCGGACAAGGGTTATACCCTTGGCGCACCCGGTGTCTGGCACCAGTACCTCGGCAATGCCGCTATAGAGGCGCCTGACCGGTTGACCGTCGAGATCCATCTGTCGAAGCCGATTGCCGACCTGCTCGATGTTCTGGTCTACGGATATGTGGTCGCTCCGTCGGCGTTCGGCCATTACGAATCCGACGATACCACGCTGCCGGTCGGAACCGGGCCCTATCGCGTGACCGAGGTGGTCGAAGGCCAGGAAATCCGGTTGCAGCGCTTTGACGGCTGGTATGGCGTTGCGCCAGCCAATGACTCGATTTGCTTTAAGCTGGAGCCGGATGCCTCAAAGCGCCTTGCCTTGCTGCAAGCAGGGGAAGCCCAGGTCGCAAACAGTCTTGATTTTCGAGCCTCCAAGGCTCTGGAGGATCATAGTGGCTTCACGCGAACTGTGTCGCTGGTCCCGGTAGCGATCATTTATCTCTTCAACGCGGCACGTGGCCCCCTCGCGGATCTCCGGATCCGTCAGGCGCTCAATCTTGCAGTCGACCGGCACACTCTGATCGCCAACGTCGTCCATGGTGCAGCCCAACCGCTGACAGGCTTCGTGAGCCCTGCTCACTTCGGAGGCATGCCACCGGCCGATGCCGGCCCCGATCTCGAAGCAGCGCGGCGCCTCATCGTAGAGGCCGGCTATGCGGATGGTCTTGTCATCGAAGTCGATTGCCCGACACGACTGCCCGATGAGGCCGTCGCTCTGACGGCCGCGGTAGGAGAGCAACTATCCACCATCGGTGTATCGCTGAACGTACACTTCCATGAAGATCGCGAGGCTTATGCCCACGGAGTGCGGCGGAAGAAGGTGCGTGACATGTGCGTCTTCGATTCAAGCCCGTTGAGCACCTTCCGGGTGCTGGCCGAGAAGATCGATGCCCGCGTGGAGGGCTCCTGGTGGCTCGGTTTTCACAACGGTGAAGTCGAAGGGTTGCTCGATGAAGGTCGGCGGACGCCCGACGATGCAGCGAGGGAAGGCATCTACCGTCAGGCTTACCAAGAACTTCAGGCCGATCCGGCTTGGCTGTATCTCTACAATCCCCTGCGGGTAACAGGATTGTCTGGATCTCATCCTGACTGGCGAATGCGCTCGGATGGTGTGCTCGACGTTACCGCCCTGCCCGCCTTCGCCCATCGGGAGACGCAGGTATGATCCAAGTTGATTTGGTTATCACCGGCGGAACAGTCATCTCGATGGATGCTACGCGGCGGATCATCGACCGAGGTGCCATGGCGATCTCCGGCGACCGGATCGTAGAGGTGGCCGCAGCTGACGAGATCGCCGCTCGCTACACTGCGCCTAAAACCATCGATGCGTCCGGCAAGGTCGTTATACCCGGCCTCATCGACGTGCATGCCCATGCCGGCCATGGGCTGATCAAGACCATGGGCATGGAACAGGCCGGCGATTGGGAGGACATTTGCAACGCTGCCTACACAACAGGTTCGAACCCGGAGTTTTGGTACGCGGAAGCAAAGCTCGCGGCGCTGGAACGCCTACATTTTGGCGTGACAACCGGCGTATCGCTGCTCGGTGGCGGCGACACCATTATGCGCACCGACGATATAGCCTATGGCCGCGCTCATTGTGAAGGCGTGACCGAGATAGGAACCCGGTCCGTCGTAGCCGTAGGACCCACGCGCCCGCCGCATCCCCTCACCTATGGAACCTGGACCGAGGGACATCGTTCCAACCGCCCAATCAGCTTCGAAGACCAGTTCGCGGTCAGCCGCGCCCTGCTTCGTGAATGGCACGGTACCAGCCGCATTCGTATCGCGCTTCTATCCCCTGTGCTGCGCGACGAGCATGAAGACAAGATGTCTGCAGAGGACTATGCGCAGGCAATCCATCAAACCCAGATTGTACGCGGACTTTCCCGTGAGGCAGGCGTCGTGTTCACCCAGGATGGGCACTGGCGGGGCTCGGTGAAACGGGCTCACGCTATGGGCATTCTAGGGCCTGACGCGCTGCTCTCGCATGCTATCGACATCACGCTGGAAGAAGTCAGGATCATTGCCGATACAGGCACGCGTATTGCTCATAATCCAAGCGCTATCGCATCGATCATGGGACGCTGCCCTGCGGTCGAGTTGATCGAAGCCGGTGCTATAGTCGCTATCGGCTCCGATGCCACCGCTCCGGACCGCTCCGGCGATATGTTCCGCCACATGCAGCAATGCATGCATTACCACCGCACTCATTTCCGGGATCCGAGAGTGTTGCCGCCAGGCAAGGCCTTGGAGATGGTGACGATCGATGCAGCAACAGCTCTTGGTCTCGATGCCGAAATCGGGTCACTGGAAGCGGGAAAGAAGGCGGATATCGTCTTGGTCGACATGGCGCGGCCTCATCTCGCGCCCTTCCATATGCCGGCGTTCCATCTCGTCTATTTCGCCAATGGCAACGATGTTGACACTGTGATTGTCGACGGCGAGGTGCTCCTGGCGGGAGGTCGGCCGCTGCGCACCGACACTCGCGCCGTTATTGATGAGGCCAATCGTGAGGCCGAAGCTCTGGTCGCCCGCATGGGGCTCCAGGCAGTGATTGGCCAGCCGGATGGTTTTTTCAGCCATAGCCGTTATCCGACACACTAGAGGAGGCAGGAATGCCCAGACTGACCGAGGACGCCAGGGGCGTCTATGTGATAGCACTCACCCCCTTTACCGAGAATGGCGCCCTCGATCTTGAGAGCACCGACCGCATGGTCGATTTCTACCTCGAGCGAGGCGCGTCCGGCCTGACCGTGCTTGGCATGATGGGCGAGGCACAGAAGCTCACCATCGAGGAGTCCCAGACCTACGTTCGACGCATCCTGAAGCGGGTGAACGGCCACGTTCCCGTGGTCGCTGGTGTATCATCTCCGGGCTTCGCCCAGATGAAGGCCCTGACAGAGATGGTGATGGACGATGGCGCCTCTGGCGTCATGATCGCGCCGCCATCCTCTTTACGCAACGATCAGCCCATACTCAACTATTACAAACAGGCTGCCGAGGTCATCGGCGAGACACCCTTCGTCCTGCAAGATTTTCCGCTGGCGACGAGCGTCACCATCCCAGTTTCGGTCATCCAGGCCGTCATTGAGCAGATCCCCACATGCGTTTGCCTCAAGCATGAAGATTGGCCTGGGCTTGCGAAGATCGCGGCGCTCCGTGCAATGGCCGCGAAGTCCGGCAGTCGGCGGATCTCCATTCTATGCGGCAACGGCGGCATGTTCCTGCCCGAGGAAATGGGCCGAGGTGCGGATGGCGCCATGACGGGGTTTGCCTATCCTGAGATGATGCGCGATGTCGTACACCATTACAATGTGGGAGACCCGGACAGGGCGCAGGACCTGTTCGACGCCTACCTGGCCCTCGCCCGCTATGAGCAGCAGCCGAGCCTTGGCCTGTCGATCCGCAAGTACATCATGGCCAAGCGCGGAGCGATTGCCTCACCCGCTTTACGCAAACCCAGTGGCGAGCTGTCCCGCGACGACATTGCGGAAATTGAGCGCTTAATTGCACGCCAAACCAAGCGTTTGGAGGAGCTAGGCTGATGGACCTCGGACTGCAGAACAGAAAAGCGTTGGTGCTCGGGGCACCCGCAGTGTCAAGGCCGTTCTGATGGTCAGAACCGAATAGCGGGATTGACCGCCTCGGGTCGTGCGGGGCTCGGCATTCCAAGCTGCGATTGCTTCCTCAGTGACCCACACCGTGAGGCTGCCCCGGTGGCTCAGGGCCGCATCGTACGCCATCCAGTTTGTTATCCGGTACCGCTGCTTGGGGATGCGGTGACGGTGAGCGGCATCAACCTTGAAGGGCATGGCAGGGATCTTTGCTTAGAAGCCGAATAGGCCTCTACGCTACCCAGCCGCGGTTGCCACCACGCTCATCCATGCAACAAAGCGTTTGCCTGTGGCTCTTGCGCCCAACACTCACAGATTACAGGCCGAGATAAGCCTTACGGATCATCGGGTGCCCCTGTAACTCCTCTGACGGGCCATCGAGCACCTGCTTGCCATTCTCAAGCACGTAAACGCGGTGACTGACAGCGAGCACCTGCTTCACGTTCTGCTCCACCAGCAGGATTGGAAGGCCGGTCTCGGCAACCCGTCTGATCGCTGCCATCACCTCTTTGACGAAAAGCGGCGACAGACCGAGGCTTGGCTCGTCCATAATCAGCATTTTGGGCCCGAGCATAAGAGCACGCGCAATAGCCACCATTTGCTGCTGTCCACCGGACAGCTGACCAGCCATCGCGTCGGCGTAGCGAACAAGGTCCGGGAAGAGAGTTTCAACCTTCGCCATGTTCTCGTCCCGGACAGCCTTTGCTTCAGGCAAGTAGGCCCCCAGCATCAAATTTTCTCGCACGGTCATATTCGGGAACAACTGACGACCCATAGGCACATGGGCCAATCCCTTACGAGCCATCTGATGAGGCCGTGCTCCCTTGATCTCCTCGCCATCGAATAGGATGCGTCCGCTCCACGGAGCAATCATGCCCGAGATCGCCCTAAGGATCGTCGATTTGCCGCTCCCATTTCCCCCAACGAGGCCCACCAGTTCGCCGCGGCTCACATGAAGAGATGCACCGAACACCACCTTCAGCGCGCCGTAACCAAGGTCGACATTGTCAACCTGCAGAATTGCCTGCCCCATCAGTCGGTCCCCAAATACGCTTCGATCACGCGCTCATTGCTCGTTACCTGCTGCGGAGTGCCTTCAGCGATCTTCTCGCCACTGGCGAGCACGATAACATGATCGGACAGCTCAATGATCGCCTCCATGATGTGTTCGACCATCAAGACCGCGAGACCCTGCGCGCTTAACGATCTCACGAAAGTGATCATCTCTCGTAATGCAGGGGGATTTAGACCTGCCATGATCTCGTCGAGAAAGATCACTTTCGGCTTTACCGCGAGCGCCTTCGCTAATTCCAGCCGCCGTCGGCGCGCAAGGTTGAGATCCAGTGCGGGCTGGTGAGCGCGATCCGCCAGCCCTACCTGCTCGAGCACACTCATGGCGAGGTGCTCCGCCTCGCTCCGCCGTACGACCGTCAGGAATGCGGCAATGAGCACATTCTCCAGTACCGTCAGCTCCTCGAAAGGCCGTTCAGTCTGAAAAGTCCGGCCAAAGCCCAGACGCGTCCGCTTAAATGCCGGTAACGCCGTGATATCCCTGTCTAGCAGGGTAATCCTGCCGGAATGCATGGGGGCAAAGCCCGTCAATGCATTGAACAGGGTGGTCTTGCCGGCCCCATTCGGGCCGATCAGCCCAAGGATCTCGCCGGAGCCAAGGGACAGGGAAACGTTGTTGACAGCTGTGACCCCGCCGAATTTGACGGTAATGCCGTCAGCCCTGAGCACGTTTGGCATAGAGCCTCCGAATATGTCTGCGGGCCAGCTCCCCAACAATGCCACGGGGAACGAAAAGCACGACCACCAGGATCAGGATCCCATAGATCAGCATGTTCGCCTCGGCGAACGTGGTGCGGAACATCTCCCCCGCCCCAATCAGCACAAGTGCGCCGACAGCGGGTCCCCATATCGTCCCGCGCCCACCGATGATGGCTGTGAGGGCGATCTGCACCGACAGGAGAAGGGCAAAGATGACGTGCGGCTCGATGAAGGCGAGTACGACCCCGTAAATTCCGCCACCGATTGAGGTGAGCGCAGCGGACAGCATGAATGCCTTCAGCTTCGTCGCCGTCGGATCAATGCCCGCAGCCATCGCCGAGTCCTCGTCCTCGCGAACAGCCCGGAGCTGATAGCCGAAGCGGGCCCGAGAGATCACGATGACGGTCGCAATCACCACGGCTGCGAAGGCGAGCGCCATATAGAATTGGGCAGTCCTCGAGAAGAGATCGATGCCAAACGGCTCCGGGAGGGTTGCGATGAATACGCCCGTAGCGCCTCCGCTTAACCACTCCTCGTTGATGGCGACCAACCGGAGGATCTCCGCGACTGCGATCGTGGAGAGCGAAAAGTACGGCCCGCGCAGGCTGAAGGTCAGCCATCCCCAAAAATAGGCGAGGATCGCCGCAAAAGCGGCTGCCATGGCCATGGTCCACCATGGCGCAAGTCCGAACTGGCTCTGGCCGATGGCGACAAAATAGGCCCCAAGGCCCACGAACGAGGCATGACCAAGGCTCACCTGGCCGTTCCATCCACCGAGCAGGTCCCAGGATGTGGCCCAGCCGGCGAACAGCAGGACAGAGATCGCAATCGTGAGATTGTTAGGGAAGATGGCCGGGTAGGTCATGCCGACAGCGAGGAGCACACCTAATCCAATGAGATGCTTTGTCATACGCGCTTCACCGTCCGTCCGAACAGGCCCTCGGGCCGGAAGAGCAGGATCAACAGGAACGCGATCAATCCGTAAGCCTCGCGGTACTCGGACATGAAGTAGGAAGCGCCCAGTACCTCGACCACACCCAGCAGAATGCCCCCGGCGATCGCCGCACCGACGTTCCCCAACCCACCGAGGACCGTCACGACGAAGGCCTTCAGGGTGAACACGGCTCCCGTGTTGGTCGGGGTCGCGAACAGGAGCGGGATGAGCGTGACGCCCGCCATGACTGCCAGCATCACGCCAAGGCCAAAGACGATGCTATGGATCCGCCGTGTGTCGATGCCAACGAGCTCGGCGCCAAGCCGGTTTTCCGCAGTGCCGCGGATAGCACGGCCAACTTCGGTCCTGTTGAGCAGCACATAAAGCGCCGCGATCATGATGACCGTGGCGATCCCAGCAAGGAGCAGGACCATAGAGACGTTGACCCCGGCGATTGAGAAGGTCGATGAGGCATACGACACCTGCACCGAGCGCGGCTCGCCTCCAAAGGTGAGCAGGATCGCGTTGCCGATGATCAACGAGATTCCGAGCGTCGCCAGAAGTGCTGACTCTGGCGGTGCATCGATAACACGTGAGAGGATGAAGCGCTCAACAATGACCCCAGCAAAGAAGCCGATCGGCATCGCAAGAAGCAGCGACAGATATGGATCCCACCCGAGCAGGGCATTGAAGAGGACGGCACTGTACATGCCGAGCACGACGAAATCGCCGTGTGCGAAGTTGATCGTGCGCATGACCCCGAACACAAGGGTCAAGCCAATTCCAATGAGGGCATAAACGCCCCCGATCAGAACGCCGTTGGCGATGTTCTGTAGAAAAATGTCTAAACTGGCCATTCCTGTTCCTGATTGCTGTCACGTGTTCATCCGCTGCAGGCAAATGCGCGGTTGCGAGCCAGTCGTCATGTGTGACTGCCGTTTCGGTTGGGCCGGCGGCTGTGCCGCCGGTCCAATTGTGTTAGCGGGTTGACCATTCCGGCGTGGGATGCTGCGCCTGCTTCGCAGCGAGATCATCCGGGAATACCGTGACGTGCTTGCCGTCCTGGATCTGCAGGATAAGGCTTCGGATTGGGTTCTGACCCTGGAAGCCATCAGCACTCTTGAAGTTCACTGTCGTCACGGGCGTCGTGATGTCGGTGGCAGCCAGCGCCTCGCGCACTGAGTCTCGCGACTTCGGGTCGGCACGACGCAGCGCATCGGCAGCGACCATCAGCGCGAGGTACCCTTCTGCCTCATAGAACGAGGGTTCACCGCCGGCCTTGGCCTTCAGGCGCTCATAGAGCTCCTGAGCACCGGGATACTTCACGTCCTGGCTCCAACTTACGGCTGTTGCAACATAGTCAGCCGATTTTCCGACTTGCTGAACGAAGCTTGGAAGAGCCGCGGATGTATCGATGGCGATGACCTTGGCATTGAGGCCAACCTCACGCATCTGCCGGGTGATCGCGACACCATCCTCTGCATAGGATACGATATAGAGGATATCCGGATTGGCGCCGCGGAAGCGGTTGAGGATCGGCCGAAAATCAGTGACGCCCTGATCATAGGATTGGTCACCAACGACCTTGTACCCACGCTCCGTGGCGAGACGCTTGCCTTCCTTCGCCAGTGAGGTCGGCCATGCACCGTTACCGTACAGCATGGCGACCGTCTCAAGAGGCACATCTTTCTTTGTATTCTTGAGATGGTCGAAATAATCGAAGTAGGCCTTCCCGACGATCGTCGAATTGTGCTTGGCACGGAACACCCACGGCGAACCCGGCTTCGTGATGCTGTCGTCGGCGCTGCCCAGAACGATCATCGGAACCTTCTGGCGCGTCAGGAACTGAGCAAGTGGTCCTGTAATCGATGAGGCGTAGGAGCCGATGACAAGCGGAACGCCTTTGCTGGCAAAGCTCTCAGCTGCGGCAAGCGCGCTCTTCGCTTCGGACCGGTCATCCTGAATCGTTAGGGTGAGCTGCTGACCTTTGATACCTCCGTTCGCGTTGATCTCGTCAAGTGCAACCTGAAGGCCTGTGCGATACCGTTCGCCAAATGCTGCAAAATTCCCCGAGAGGCTGTTGATAACGCCTACCTCAACCTGCGCCTGAGCCGGGGCGCCGGCGATGGACAGAGTAGCTGCCAAGGCAGCGGCGATAGCGATCTTCATTTGTTTCCTCACCTTTTTATTGGCTTCACTAGGAAGTCTTTTGCTGCGAGAAAGAAACCCTTCTGCAGCGAGTGAAGCCTAGTGCGCGTGTTCGAGCACTGCCAAACACTTTTTTCTCGACAGAGCTCAGCTGGATATTATCCTCACCGGCGAAATGACATCTGTCATGGTTCGCATACCTGCGCTGCGGAAAGCGGCCATGTTCTAATATTACGAGGGACGCTGAATGGTCGTGTTGGAGGATGATCCACTTGGTCAGGGAGGGCTCGCTGATTTCGCCCGACGGTTTCGAGCCGGCGAGATGACATCCGAACGGGCGACGCGGGCTTATCTCTCCCGCATTGAACTGCTCGACCCACGACTCAGGGCATTCCAGCATGTTGCCGCTGAGCAGGCGCTTGAGACCGCACGCGCAATCGATGCGCTCTATTCGGCCGGCACGGATCTTGGTCCGCTCATGGGTGTACCGGTCGCCGTGAAGGATCTGTTCGTTGTTGAAGGTATGCCCACGACAGCGGGCACCAAAATGAACATCGACGACATCGCCGGTTTAGAGGGTCCCCTGGTCAAGAGTTTGCGTCAGGCAGGATGCGTTATCCTTGGTAAGACAAAGACCGTCGAGTTCGCCCTCGGCATTACGGGGGTGTCCAGCGCCCACGGAACACCGATCAATCCATGGGACGCACAAACGCCGCGCCTACCTGGAGGCTCAAGCTCTGGTTCAGGCGTTGCAGTTGCCGCCGGTTTATGTGCCTTCGCCATTGGGTCGGATACGGGCGGCTCAGTCCGCGTCCCCGCCGCGTTCAATGGGATATTCGGGCTCAAGACGACACCCGGTTTCTTCTCGACTGATGGCGCCTTCCCCCTGGCCCCTCATTTAGATACGCCTGGCTTGCTAACGCGCAGTGCCCGAGACGCTGCGATTGCTGTGGCTACGCTCACTGGTGAACCGGAAGCACGCCCTCTTCCGGTCGACGCGCTCCGGCTCGGCGTTCCGCAGGAGTACTTCTTCGACAACCTCGATCCGGTTGTCGAAGCGCAAATCAGGGGTGCGATGGAAGCTCTATCGGCTGCAGGGTGCCGGTTGAGGCCTGTGTCTGTTCCCGAGGCGAGCGAACGCGAGCGTTATTTCCCTGCTGTTCTCCCGGCCTGCCTCATCGCGACCCTTGGCCGAGATCGCTTCCTTGCCGGTCGCGACCAGATGGATCCAATTGTTGCGAAGCGCGCGACGTCTGGCCTTGATGTGACCGCAGCAGATTATCTGGCTCTTGAGGCAAAGCGAACCAAGTCCCGCCAGAGCGTGTCCGAAAAGTTCTCAGGGTTCGACGGTTGGGTCACTCCGACGACCGCGACGCCTCCACCTTCTGTGGCTGACCTGGATGATGAACAGAAGGCCCTTGACGTCGCTCTGGGCATGACCCGCAACACTCAGCCTGCGAATTATTTCGCATGTCCCGCCGTGAGCATTCCCCTGCCGCAGAAGCCCGGGAATCTCCCAATAGGACTGCAAATCATATGTCCTGAAGGGGCTGATATGCAGGCACTGTCGGTTGCACTAGCGATTGAAGAAGTGCTCGGCACTCCTGAGGCTCCAAACTTGACCAATTTCCTGGGCTAACCAAGTCCACGATTAGGAAACGACGCTTCCTTGGAGTATCAGTCCCCATCGGGGGACTGATACACAAACCCAAGCTCCCTTCCTGGAGCCGGGAGCTCACCAGTCTAATTTCAGCTGGCGCTTGGCTTTCCATTGCGGTTTAGAATTCGTCCCCTCTCAGCCGCAGCAGTAGCGATGGCCGAATCCAGCTCTCCAGCACGCACGGCCTCAATGAGACTGTCGATCAGCGTAGGGAGCTTGGGGAGAGGACCAACCTCGATGGCCGTCTTGCCTTTCGCAATTTCCAGTGGCCGACCGCCGTACTGCATGATGAAGTGCGTCGTGCGGCTTCCGTCTTCGAACCAGCCTTTGCGGACACGCCGAGGCACCTCCACCCGGACACGAGCCCCTTCCCCGTTTGTGCGCATGATAAAGTGCTTCGGCGGGTCGAAGACCGTTCCAGCGATCGTTGCCTCGGCAAGCTGCTTTTGAAGGGCAAGGTTCTCGACGAGCTTCTCGCGACCTCGCTCAACAGGCGTCTTAGCCTGCGCGGCGGGCTTTGCATCTGACAACTTCAGCGACTTCAAAACCGACATGTTCTCTCCCTCGTCATCGCCCTTTGGGCGCCGATGTCGGGACGATATTGCCGTTGTTACTCTGTTTCAACCGAAGATTGCCGCAGCCCGCAGCCTTTCTATCTCGAGGATCCCCCTGCTCCGGTGTCCGGTAGCTAATCAAGCCACCTCTGAAAGGACCGCGAACGAGGCAAAGATGCAATGCTCTGGATGCGCGTCAGGTCAACTGGATAGCGAGAGACAGAACGTAAACACTTCCCATCAGATTGCGTCACAGGGCACGAGGACCGAACTCATCGACAACGCGAATGGCAGACTTGGAGCTTCATTTAAGAAGTCTCACAACAAAGTAACGTATCATAGCCCACCTCAGTAGACGCAACCAACATAAAGCCGAGCCAGCTCGTCAGAACGTTGACATCACAAATATCTTGGAGGATGCTGACTGAAATTTTTTATTTCACGGCACATAATGTCCCTACCCACTCTCGCTGAGCATGCCTACAAAGAGTTGCGAAAGCGGATACTCCGCTTTGAGTTGTCGCTTGGAGAGCGTCTCCACGTTGACAAGATCGCTGAGGAACTCCAGGTCAGCCCATCTCCTGTTAAAGAGGCGCTCAAGCAGCTTGAGTCTGAAGGTTTGGTCGAGATCAGAGCTCGCCGCGGAACGACGGTCAGAGAGTTCACTCCCGACGATGTCAGAGATATCTACAAGGTGAGGGAACTGCTCGAACCCGCTGCTGCCGTCGATGCTGTCAACCTAGGGGCGATTACACCTTCTCTGCTGAACGAACTTTCGGATACTATTAAGCGCTTGGAAGACGCCAGCCACGGTACCAAATTCGAGAATCCGGTTGCAGCAATTGAGGCAGACAGCGCCTTCCATCGCACCATCGTGGCCGCGACCGGCAATAAGGTTCTGACGGGAATCCATTCGTCTCTCACCAGTCAGGCGCATCTCCTGCGCATTTTCTCGACTCGCTCCCCACGCGCCGCAGACACAATACGTGAGCACCAGGAAATCTGCGATGCACTTGCCGCACGCGACGTTGAGAGGGTCCACAGTGCCTGTCTGCGCCATCTCGTTTCAGCGCGGGAGGTCCTGCTCAAGCAGATCAAGAGTGAGCAACAGCGCCGACCAAATGACCCGCAATGAAAGTATCCGCCGGCGTGAAACATAGAAATTCTCAGCCACTACAAACGGCGAGATGAAGAGGGAGTGGAAACCGATGAATGCTCAAGGAATCAGAACGTGGCTTCGGGGGATCGCATTAGCGCTTGCTCTCGTCCCCAGCGCGGTGAACGCCATCGAGTGGAAGCTCGCCAACATCATTCCGCCTGATCACCCAGCAAACCATGCTGTGACGGCAGCCGCGAAGGAGATTGAGGAAAAGACCTCAGGCCGCATCCAGATTAAAGTCTATCCGGCTGGCCAGATCGGAAGCGCCAAGGAAATCATTACTGGGATGACGGTGGGAACCGTTCAGATGGCACTCGACGGCCCCGGGATCTTGAGCCAGTGGAGCAAGCGCCTCTCTGTTCTGGAAGCTCCGTATCTAGCTAAAGACTTCGCCCACCTGCGTCGGATCGTTGACAGCCCAGAGGGGCAGAAGCTCTATGACGAATTGCGTCAGCGTCACAAGATCAGGCTGCTTGATGTATGGTACTATGGATCGCGGCATCTAACGAACAGCAAGCGGCCTATCGACAGCGTGGCGGATACCGCGGGGCTCAAGCTGCGCGTTCCTGAGATTGCGCTCAGCCTGGAGTGGGCGCGAGCTCTCGGTATGTCCCCAACCCCGATGGCATTCCCGGAACTTTATCTCAGCCTGCAGACCGGCGTCGTGGATGGACAGGAGAACCCCCTCCCGACCATCAATTCGGCAAAGTTCTACGAGGTTCAGAAGCATCTCGCCCTGACCGGACACCTCGTGTCGATGATCTCGCCGCTGGTGGCCGAAGATTCCTGGAGCGCTGCCAATGAGGCTGACCGGAAGGTCGTGATCGAGGCATTCAAGGCAGCCGGCGTCAAGTACAACGCTCAAATCGATGCTCTCGAGAGCGAGCTTGTGAAGTCGCTCGAAACCAAGGGAATGCAGGTTACCCGGCCTGATCAGGAGGCCATGCGCAAGGCCATGGCTCCCGTCTATGCCAAGTTCGAGGAAGCTTGGGGCAAGGGCACGTACGCTGCACTCGCGGCCATTCCGTGACCCCACCAAAACTCCATCGCTTGAATCAGGTGTAGGATGAATTCTGATCATATGCGGAAGACGGCTGCCGTCCTTGAGTTCTGCGAGGAATTTCTCCTCGCAGGCTCGATCGCCGTGACCTTTGCGGTCTTGGTTCTGCAGGTATTCAGCCGATATGTGTTTGACCTCCCGTTGACGTGGACAGAAGAGCTCGCGCGATACCTCTTCGTATGGAGCGTATTCGTCGGGGCTTCCCAGGCCATGCGTTACGGCGAGCACATCGCCATCGGGATGCTGATCGACCGGCTTCCGAAGCCTCTGGCCAAGATCATCGCCCTTTGGATGAACGCTCTTATGGCGCTGTTCCTTCTCGTTCTAATCGTCAAGGGAGCCGACCTGGCCTTCAAGGTCGCAGAACTGCCGTCAACGGCCTTGGAAATCTCAATGGCCTTTGTCTTCGCCCCTCTTCCGTTGGCGGCCGCGGCGATGCTGCTTCGCACCCTCTGCATAAGCATACGGATCCTTGTTGCGGGTCCTGAACCCATCCAGCACCGGTCACTCTAAGGTTAAGAGACAATCATGGGACCTCTGTCTGTAACCTGGGCCGTCTTGCTGGGGCTAGGGATGCCCATCGCGTTTACGCTGGGCGTCGCCGCACTCCTCTTCATGTGGTGGAATGACATGCCGCTTGTGGTGATCCCGCAGCGGATGGTTGGAGGAATCGACTCCTTTCCGCTGCTCGCAGTGCCGTTCTTCATCCTAGCTGGCAACCTCATGAACACGTCCGGGATCACCGACCGGATCTTTCACTTCTCGCATTCTCTGATCGGGCATATGCGCGGCGGGCTGGCCCAAGTGAACGTCCTTGCCAGCGTCATCTTCTCCGGAATGTCGGGTTCAGCGGTTGCTGACGCGGGCGGCCTGGGTGCCATGGAGATCAAGGCCATGCGGGAGGCAGGTTATCGCCCTGCCTTCGCTGGAGCCGTGACCGTCGCATCCTGCATCGTTGGTCCTCTCATCCCACCTTCCATTCCTATGGTGATCTACGGTGTTCTCGCGGACGCGTCCATCGGGCGGCTCTTCTTGGGCGGCGTGGTTCCGGGGCTCATGACAGCAGGATCGCTGATGGTGATGATCACCTTGATGGCGAGGAGGCAAAACTTCCCCACGGAGCCCAAGGCGACGTGGTCCGAAACCGGCCGAGCTTCCCAGAAGGCGTTTCTCCCGCTGATGACCCCCTTTATCATCATTGGCGGTATCATGCTCGGTATCTTTTCCCCAACCGAAGCGGCGATCGTAGCCTCCCTGTACGCGCTCGTGCTCGGTGTCTTCGTGTATCGAGAGCTGAGCGCGAAGGACCTCTGGACCGTAATCCTTCAGACCGGCCGTACGACAGCATCCATCTGCTTTATCATCGCGACGGCCACTGTCTTTGCCTGGGTGATCACGACCCTCCAGGTGCCGCAGCAGGCTGCCGCTTATCTGGTGGGCCTGACGCGGGATCCGCTGTTCCTGCTCCTAATCATCAACCTCGTGGTTTTCATTGCCGGTTTCTTCCTCGAAGGATTGGCGATTATGATCCTCGTGGTCCCGGTCATGATTCCGACGATGGCGCAGGTGGGGATCGATCCCGTGCACTTCGGGGTCGTTCTTGTTTTCAATCTCATGATCGGGCTCATGACGCCGCCGATGGGCATCGGACTGTTCGTGGTGTCGGGCGTTGCAGGCATCAAGCTGGAAGACCTCATCAAAGAAGTTTTCCCCTTCCTGATCCCGCTTCTCATCGTCCTGCTCCTGCTCATTTTTATCCCATCGCTGGTGACGGCTCTCCCGGATTTCGTCCTCGGAGCAGATCGATAGAAGGCCATGCTCATGCACGACAATCGTCTGCTGCTCCTCAACCCTACAGACAACGTGCTGGTCGCGCGTACTCGTATTCAGGCTGGGGAGAGGGTTCAACTGGAGGCTTCCTCGCCAATCCTGTCGGCTGATCTTGGGATCGGGCACAAGATAGCGCGGCAGGCGCTCCGCGCCGGAGACAAGATCGTGAAGTACGGTGCGCCGATCGGCTCGGCGACCTGCGACATTCCTGCGGGCGCGCACGTGCACTTCCATAACGTCGCAAGCGATTACATCCCGACCTATACCATCGCGCCGGATCTAAGCGCGGAAGGGCACGTCGCATGAGCAACTTGCAAGGATACCTGAGGTCCGACGGGCGCAAGGGGATACGCAACACCATAATTGTCGCGTACTTGGTAGAATGTGCTCACCATGTGGCCCGCGAAATTGCGTGGCCCCTGAGAGATCGTGACGTTCACGTCATCGGCTTTCCCGGATGCTACCCAAATACCTATGCCGAACGGATGATGGAGCGGCTGTGCACCCACCCCAATGTGGGTGCAGTTCTTCTCGTCTCACTAGGGTGTGAAAGCTTCAACAAGCATCGCTTAGCCCAAGCGGTCGAGCGAAGCGGCCGGCCGGGGCACACCATCATCATTCAATCGGCTGGCGGAACCCGCGCCTCCATCGCGGCGGGGCAGGAATGGGTGGCAGCCCGTAGACGTGAGCTAGACGCCCAGACGACAGTTCCGATGGGCATTGACGAGTTGATCGTTGGAACGGTTTGCGGCGGCTCTGACGGAACGAGCGGCATTACCGGAAATCCGGCCGCAGGTCTGGCGTTCGACAAGCTTATCGCAGCCGGCGCCGCCTGCATCTTCGAGGAGACCGGCGAGCTCATCGGCTGCGAGCACATCATGGCAGCGCGTGCCCGCACACCGGAACTCGGAGCCGAACTCAAGGCCAGTGTCGCGAAGGCCGCGCAGTATTACGCTACTTTGGGTTACGGATCTTTCGCGGCCGGCAACGCGGATGGCGGGCTGACAACCATCGAGGAGAAGTCGATGGGTGCCTATGCCAAATCCGGTTCATCGCCAATCAGCGGGCTGCTTAAGCCAGGCGACGTGCCGCCAACCTCTGGCCTTTATCTGCTCGACGTGGTGCCGGACGGCGAAGTGCGGTTCGGATTCCCTAACATCAACGACAATGCCGAGATCGCCGAGCTGATCGCCTGCGGGAGTCATGTGGTTCTTTTTGTCACCGGGCGGGGATCGGTAGTCGGATCCGCTATTTCTCCAGTGGTGAAGATCTGCGCCAATCCCGAGACCTACCGTCGTCTCAGCGATGACATGGATATTGATGCGGGCCGCATTCTTGAGGGGCGCGCCACCCTCAATGAAATCGGAGCAGAAATCCGCGACCACGTCATCAGTCTTGGTGAGGGCCACCGAACAAAGTCGGAGCTCCTGGGCCACCAAGAATTCGTCCTCACCTACAAGACCTTCTCAGCTATTGGACCCGCTTGCCTGCCGGCAGCCTAAAAAGGAGCTCCCATGTCTACCGACGATATCTCCGCTCGACTGGAGAACTGCTACACGGGCGTCGTTCACGATGTGATGCGCGCCATGGGATTGCGGGACTTCACGCTCCCGGTGGAGTTGAGGCCGCTCATGCCGGAGCAGGCGATGGCTGGGCCGGCCTTCACAATCGAGGGCCGGGTCGATCGCAACGCCGACCCGCATGAGACTCTCCTGGCTTGGACGGGGCTGCTCTCGAAGGCTAAGCCTGGCCACATCTGGGTGTCGCAGCCGAACGATCGCGTTGTCGCACATATGGGCGAGCTCTCGGCTGAAACCCTAAAGAACAAGGGGCTCCGCGGCTGTGTAGCCGACGGCTATGTCAGGGACGTCAACTTCCTATTGGGTATGCGGTTTCAGACATGGTCCCGGGGCTATACTCCGCGCGACATTGTCGGGTACTGGCTTCCGCGCGCGTTAGACGTCGACATCAAGATCGGCGATGTCGTCATTGCGCCGGGCGACTATATGGTCGGGGACCGCGATGGGCTAATCAGGGTCCCAATGGACCGGGTGATGGATATCATCGACGCCGCTGAGGTTGCAATCAGTACGGAGAATCAGGTGCGGTCGGCCATCCTATCGGGTGTCGATCCCCAGGAAGCGTACCTGAAGCACGGGAAGTTCTGATCATGAGGATCGTCGATGTCGAAATGCGGTGCTGCCGCAAGAAGCCTGAGCAATTCGAAGCCGGCGCCTTTCGAACGGGAGATTTCCAAGGGTTTGAGTTCCTGGTTGTGACTGTCAAGACTGACGAGGGCCTCTCCGCCTCTATGTTCGGTTTTGCCGGCCGGTCTGCCGAAGGGGCGGGCAAGCTCATCGCCGACAGTGTGCGCCCGTTCCTGATCGGCCGGGATCCCCGCGACCGCGAGAAGGCTTGGCACGAATTCCGCACTGCCGACAGATGGTGGGGACATCTTCCGATCTACGCCTATGGCCCATTCGATACCTGCCTTTGGCTGCTATCGGCGCAGGCCGCGGAACAGCCGCTGTACAAGTATCTCGGTGCCTACCGCGAGTCGGTGCCGGTGTACGGCAGCTCCATGATCCTTTCTGAACCTAAGGACTATGTCGCTGAGGCCCTGCGGGCGAAGGCGGAAGGGCTGCGCGCTTACAAGCTGCACACGCCAGGAAACGATATCGACGAGGACCTCGAGGCGCATCGATTGGTCCGAGAGGCAGTTGGACCTAATTTCCGCCTAATGTCCGACCCGGTGTCTGTCTACAATCTCGAGCAGGCCATCAGATTCGGGAGGGTTTTGGAACAGCTTGATTACTATTGGTTCGAGGAGCCCCTCTATGACGAGGATGTCCACGCACTGAGGGAGCTGTCGCGAACCTTGGAGATCCCCATTGTCGGTACAGAGGTACTGGCAAAGCACCCGTACAGCATCGCTGAGTGCATCGCGACCCGAGTGGTCGACCGGGTTCGGGCTGACGTCTCCTGGACCGGCGGCGTCACCGGGGTGATGAAGACGGCTCGGCTCGCGGAAGCCTTCGGAGTGAACTGCGAAGTCCACACTTCGATCTTCCACCCTTTGGAAATCGTGAACCTTCATTGCTGCGCGGCCATGAAGAATTGTGACTTTTTCGAGCTTCTATATCCCGTGGAGGGATTCTCATTCGGACTAGCAGAGCCGTTGCAGATCAAGGACGGCCTAGCCACTCCGCCGAATCGGCCAGGCCTGGGTGTTGAGCTTGACTGGGATGACATCGACGCCTGCACCATGAAGGTGGTTTGAGGTCGCTATGAAAGCAGTCTTGATCGAACGTCCAGGCACGATGGCGATGGTCGACATCGATATGCCGCGACCGGCTCCCGGGGAGGTCGCGGTTCGCATTGCTTATATCGGATATTGCGGCTCGGACCTGAACAGCTACCGCGGTACAAACCCCCTTGTCTCCTATCCCCGTGTTCCCGGACATGAAATCTCAGGCGTGATCGTCGAAACTGGCCAAAATGTCCCACCCACGCTTGAGCCCGGCCAGAGGGTCACGATCCTTCCCTACTTCAACTGCGGGTCCTGTAATGCTTGCCGGATGAACCGACCCAACGCCTGCAAGCACAACAAAACCTTAGGTGTGCAGCGTGAAGGCGCACTGACTGAGTTGGTCTGCGTACCATACGGCAAAGTTGTTGCGGTAAACGGCCTAGAAACGCGTGCCCTGACGTTGATCGAGCCACTCGCAGTGGGCTTCCATGCGGCACGACGAGCGGAAATCGTGCCAGAGGAGCGGGTGGTTGTTCTTGGCTGCGGCGTGATCGGCCTCGGGGCTATTCTGGGAGCCCTGAGCATGGGCGCACACGTCATCGCCGTCGATCTGAGTCGCTCCAAGCTCGACCGCGCGGTGCGGCTGGGAGCGCATGCAACGATTGATGCGGCACAGGAGTGTGTCGATCGAGCCCTGCAGGATATGATCGGAGAAGACGGCCCAGAAGTTGTCATTGAGGCCGTCGGAGCGGAGGAGACGTTCCGGCAGGCGGTCGACATTGTGGCGTCCTGCGGTCGCGTGATCTATGTCGGGTATGCCAAGAACCCCGTCCTTTATGAGACGCGACTTTTCGTCATGAAGGAGATCAATATCCGCGGCTCCCGCGGCGCGCTACTGTCCGATTTCCACGACGTCATCGAGTACCTCAAGCGCAATCCTGCTGCCAGTGACGTGATCATCTCGCGTGTAGTGGGCTTAGAGGATGCCTGCTCCGCCATGGCGGAGTGGAGCGCTGACCCGGGCGCACTCACCAAAATTCTCGTGCAGCTATCGGAGGATGTCGATGAACGAGCCTAATATCAGATCGACACACGATTTTCCTAACGCCTTCAGCCTGGAGGGCCATCATGGATTAATTACTGGCGGAGGCAGCGGCCTCGGTCTGGCAATCGCACGTTGCTTCATCGCGGCGGGCGCCCGCGTGACGATCACCGGCACTAATGAGCCAAAGCTGCAGGCCGCCCAGGCTTCCCTAGGAGCCCAATGCAGCACCCTGCCATTCGACGTCCGTGACACCGATCGGGCGCAGGCATTCGCAGACTCGATCGAGCAGGCATTCGGATCAGTGTCTATTTTGGTCAACAATGCCGGCAATACGGTGAAGAAGCCGATCGCTGACATGTCGGTTTCCGATTTTACAGCCGTAATGGACGTCCATGTCACCGGCGCTTACGCCCTGTCCCGCGCCTTCCTTCCGCAGATCGAGCGCGGTGGCAATGGGTCCCTGCTGTTCACCGCCTCGATGAGTTCTTTTCTGGGCATACCTATGGTTACAGGGTATGCCGCGGCCAAGGCAGCTTATGTTGGGATGATCCGTAGCATGGCTACAGAACTGGCGCCGAATAACGTGCGTGTAAACGGCGTTGCTCCTGGATGGATCAACACACCTTTGTTTCGCCAAGCAACCTCCGCAGATCCCGCACGGAGGCAGAAGATAAACGACCGGATCCCCATGTCGCGATTTGGAGAAGAGTCCGATATCGGTTGGGCCATGACGTATCTAGCTTCTAAAGCTGCCAATTACGTTACTGGGCATATGCTGGTTGTCGATGGAGGTGCACTGCACGGGTTTTGATCTGGCACGGGCGGTCGATGAAGCAGCACCATTATTTCAGCAGCTGGCCGTTTCCATGCATCAATGGGTGTAAGGGCCCAGTTTCAAGCTCCCTCCGAAGAATGTCTTGGGACTTCTGGCTGCTAACCAGAGGGTCGGCTTCGTGCAACTGCTGTCGCTACAGTCTGCCAATCAAGCTCGCCGGCACGAACCCACCTTGGTGAGCGTGCCGTGAGTGAATGTAAGTTGGACGGACACCGTCCACCTCAACGGTCATCTCAATCTTCACAATTGTTTAGGCGCTAGGGAGGGCCACTTTCTAGGAGAAAGCAACATTAGTCATCTGCCCTAACGTTTTGCTTTTGCGCGCCGAGTCCTTCGATGCCGAGCTCGACGATGTCGCCAGGCTTTAGATAACAGGGCGGCTTCATACCCATACCAACACCAGGCGGTGTGCCGGTACTGATTATATCGCCAGGGCGCAGAGACATGAACTGGCTAAGATAGGAGACAAGGAAAGCCACCCCGTAGACCATGGTTTTTGTCGAGCCATTCTGCATCGTCTCACCATTGACTGTCAGCCACATAGGGAGCTTCTGCGGATCCGGCACCTCATTCTTGGTTACAAGCCAGGGGCCGACGGGACCGAAGGTGTCGCAGGACTTGCCTTTCGTCCACTGGCCTTGGCGCTCCGTTTGAAACGCGCGCTCAGATACATCGTGTACGGTGCAATAACCGGCCACGTAATTGAGGGCCTCTACCTCACTCACGTACTTTGCCGTCCGGCCGATCACGACGCCGAGTTCGACCTCCCAATCCGTTTTCTCGGACCCACGAGGAATAACCAGATCCTCATTGGGGCCGACAATGGCTGAAGTCGCTTTCATAAAGATGATAGGCTCGGGTGGAACCGTCGCGCCGGTCTCAGCCGCATGGTCGGAGTAGTTGAGACCGATGCAGATGAATTTACCGGTGCCTGCGACGCAAGGGCCAATGCGTGGGTTGCCCTGCAGGGACTCTGGATTGAGTTCAGTTAGCTCCTGAAGGAAGCTAGGGTCCAACATTCCCCCAGAAAGGTCATCCACATGGCCTGACAGATCACGGATGTTGCCGGCATTGTCCAACAGGCCCGGTCGTTCAGAGCCTGGCTGCCCATAGCGTAACAGCTTCATTGTTTTGGTCTCCCTTTTTGAACTCAGATCGTCCAGCCGCCGTCGATAGAATAAGCTTGGCCGGAAGTGTAGGTGGCGCCGGCCAGATAGACTGCGAGATCTGCAATCTCTTCCGGCGTTCCGAGACGCCCCATGGGCTGACGAGCAATAAACGCAGCCCGCGCGGTCTCGTAATCACCCTGTGCCTCTAGCCGCTCGACCAGCGACGGGCTCTCGACAGTGCCGGGACAGATTGCGTTGCAGCGGATGCCCTGCGCAACGTAGTCAATCGCTACAGACTTTGTGAGACCGAGGACTGCAGCCTTCGTAACCCCATAAGCAAACCGGTTCGGCACGCCTTTGATGCTGCTGGCGACGGACGCCATATTGATAATGGCTCCATCCCGACGTGCGATCATACCAGGAAGGACAGCGCGGATTGTACGCACCATTGCTTTGACATTAAGATCAAAGGCGAACTCCAGATCCTCATCTTTCATATCCAGGATGGCGCCGGCGTGAACGTAGCCGGCACAGTTGAACAGAATGTCAACCGCACCAATCTCTGTAACGATCTCCTTCACAGCAGCCTCGTCCAGAACGTCGAGGCGGCGCGTGACTATCCCCGCCTCCCCCTTCAGCTCGTCCAGCAGCATCTGATTGATATCTGTGGCATGGACGCGGGCTCCAGCGCGGGCGAATGCGAGCGCCGATGCCCTGCCGATACCCTGTGCAGCCGCTGTCACAAGCACAGTCTTTCCATTGAGGTTAGTCATAACTCTGCCCTTTTCGGCTTATGCTGTCTTAGTGCGGCGTTCGGCGATGATAATGTGATCGGTCACGAGCACGACCTCATTCCGCTGGTTGAGCACCTCACACCGCTCAACAATGCGACCAGCATTCGGGCGCTTAGGGTCGTCCTCCTTTGCCGAAATCGTGACCCGAGTGCGGATGGTGTCACCGATGAATACAGGACGCACGAAGCGAAGCTTGTCGTAGCCATAAGAGAAGGCCACAGGATTGATTAAACTGGCAGTCAATCCGACTCCGATTGAAAAGATCATGGTGCCATGAGCGATGCGCTGCCCGAAGGGTGTCGTCTTGGCAAATTCGGAGTCCATGTGATGTGGAAAGAAGTCGCCTGTATGACCAGCATGAACCACAAAATCCGTCTCGGTGATCGTGCGTCCAGTTGTTAGACGGACGTGGCCAATCTCGTATTCCTCGAAATATATGGTCTGTTCCATATGCAAGATCCCGCCGCAAAAAAGAGTTTTACCGCTGTAGCGCTTTTTGTCTGACCTTGATGCAAGGTATAGTGTTCTATGCATTCATGACGGCAGTCACGCGTTCAGCATTCTCGCCGATTTGATCAGGACTGACTGTGACTCGCTCACGTGCCAAGCGAATAGGCTCAACAGTGCATGGCTTAAGCAAGGGGTCCCACGTTAGCCCCATGATGGTCCCACCACGATAAAAGAGGTCATAGGCTCAGGTGGCGTGCTATCGCCAGTCAGAACCCGCTGGTAGCTTGGGATCTAACAGACCCATTGCACGCAAGACAGTGTTCGTAACCCCCGTGCAGCGATGCTTAAGCCGCTCAGCAATTGGATCAAACATCGGCACTTGTCTCCTCGGTAGGGTGCCCGGCACGCGCTATCTCAGCATTTCGGTAGCGCACTGTCTGCAGATGCTCTGTATAGAGCACAAGCTCGCCTTCGTTTTTGAAGATCTCGTAGCTGCACACGACAAGTCCCATCTCAGGGTACTTCGGCTGCTTCCGTAGCCAGGTCCGAATTCCATAAATAGTATCACCGATGAAAACCGGTTTTACGAAACGCAGCTTGTCGTAACCGTAGCTAAATGTCTGAGTATTGTTATGTGCAAACAGGCCCAGGCCATAGCTGAACACCTGAGCACCTGATACTAAGCGTCGACCAAATACCCCCTCCTCCTTGGCGAATATTTCGTCTCCAACATAGGGATGCATGTCCAATACAAGGCTGTTGAACAGCATCGCCTCGCCTTCGGAGATAGTGCGCCGAATGGATCGCTTTCGCTCTCCGACCTCCAAGTCCTCGAAGAGCCACGTCTCCATGTTCCAGACCGGGATTGATTTGTGGCTGGAGGGATCGGGATTGGGGTTCTTGGTCATCGATATCTCTCCTTGGACAGCTACAGCCCGAAGGCTGCATCAATCTCAGTCGTATGCTCGCCTATCTTCGGAGCACCTAGGGCAGAACGCAGGCGATCGCCGTTGATGGTGATTGGGCAGCGGGTGGTGGTAAGACGAGCCCCGCTCGAACGCGTGACTTCTTGGAGGAAGTCGAGTCGGTGGAAGGCGTCGTGCTCCAGAAGCTCGCTCCAGGTCATCACAGGAGCGCACCAGTAATCTGCTGGAACCAGACGGTCCAGCCAGTCCTGTGTCGACCGGGTCTTCAAGTGCTCGGCTAGGATGGCTTTGATTTCGTCACGATGCGTAAACCACGTCTTTGGGTCGGAAAGTGCGGTTAGCGGCTCGCAATCAAGCAGTTCCCCAAGGCGAGTGACCGATCCCATCGCGACGGCCAGGTATCCGTCGATAGTCCGATAGATACCGTATGGCGCTCCAAGGTAGGCATGAGCGTTGTTTACATTGCTCCGTCGTGGCTCCTGACCACCATCGTTGAGGTGGGTTGTTAGGACTTCGAACTGGAAGTCCAACATCGACTCGAGAAGGCTGACCTCGATGTGACCGCCTTGCCCTGTGATTCCACGCCGGACCAGGCAGGCGAGAATTCCTTGAACGAGGTGAGCGCCGCTCAAGATATCGGCTATTGCGATGCCGCAAGGGACCGGGCCATCGTCAGAGTCACCGTTCAACCAGACAAAGCCTGAGCGGCTTTGAGCGAGGAGATCTTGTCCGGGTAGATCAACCCAAGGCCCATCCGAACCATACCCCGTGACGCTGCCGTACACGATGCGGGGATTGACCTTAGAAACTGCTTCATAGCCAAGGCCGATACGATCTATGACACCCGGGCGGAAATTCTGTATGAGGACGTCTGCACGTTCGATCAACTTCCACAGCTTTGCCAGGTGCTCAGGGTTCTTCAAATCTGCGGCATAGCTACGCTTGTTCCGGTTAATGGTATGAAAGAGCGTGCTATCCCCATCTAGCTCCAGATTTGAGATATATAGCTGTCGGCAGAGATCCCCCTTGTCCGGACGCTCTACTTTGATGACGTCGGCCCCAAGATCAGCGAGGCGGAGCGCGGCACTGGGACCTGAAAGGAACTGGCTGAGGTCGAGGACAAGCAAACCTTCTAACGGACGCATCGCACAACTCCTTCAGCTATCCGCACCAACGCGAGCGCGGGCTTGTGCCGCGGAGAACTCAGTGTTGAGCCATGTGAGCAGTGATGCGTCACTGATGTCGCCACGCAAACATGCTGTTATTCGATCTCCAGCTTCCTCAAAGAACGGGATCCAGCCGTCGAACCGGGGGCGCACGTGAGCTGTCTGCAGCGTTTCCAATGTATCCTTGAAGAACCCACCGCAGAGGGCATCGTTGTGGGGATCTGTCCAGGCGCTTAGGCTACCGGGTTGCCCCCCAAGGCGAACGTATTCGCCTCTTTGATGCTCGATGCTTGCGAGCCAGCGAGCATATGCAACTGCCATGTCGTGGCTCTTTGAGAGCGCACTCACCGCAATTCCGGTTCCGCCGAGTTGGGTTCCGGCACATCCGCGAGTGCCATGGGATGGAGCATTGGCAAAGCGAAGTCGCGGCCGATCGGCTTCTCGCGCGTAGTTCGTGTAGCCGTAAGCATACGCGCAGTAGACGATGTCATTACCATTTACCATGGCCTCATATGCCTGGATGGGGTTCATAGTCGTTGCATGGGGATGGGCGACATCCACTAAGGCGTGGAAGCGCGAGATAACTTCCCGCCCAAAATCGTCCGGCAGGAACGTTTCTGTCTCGTCTACAATTGGGTGACCGAGGTTGGCTGCAATCGAAATCACGGTGCTGATTGCATCCGTTGGAAACGCCGTGGTTACGATCCACTGCCCCTGCGCTCGCGCTCGCCGTCCAAGGGTCAGCACATCGTCGAAGGTCTTGGGAACTTCATCTCCCATTTCCGCAAGCAAGTCAGGTCGGTAGGAGGAGACCTGTGTCGCTGCATCGAGAGGCAGAGCCCAGATTCCGTTTCGGTACGCATAGGACGACCACGTGCCGCCTACGCTGTCCGAAGCGAACTTCTCTTGCTCGTCAGCCGAGAGGATCTGTGTCCAATCAACGAGGTAGGGATGTGCCGCGGCAAAGCCAACAAAGGGGTGATCGATGACGATAAAATCATATATCTCGGCGTAGCGCTCAAGTGGTGCCTCGCCAAACTCACGCAGGCTACGCTTGTCCCACTGGATCGTCACACCGGGGTTAGCCGCTTCGAAGGCAGCAGCCCCACGAGCAAGGGGATCGAAGCCACGAGGGTGGTTCCAGGTCATGCCCCTGAGCACGATGTTAGACACGGGCAGGTCTCCATTCAATTCAGTTATAGAAGTAGTTGGGCAGCCACAGAGTCAGGCCGGGAAAGGCGCTGAGAATAATGAGGAGTATGGACATGACCACCAGAAACGGCATCACTTCAACGGCGTAGTTCCGCATGGTAACATTGAGCACGCGCGATGCGATGTACATCATCCCGCCTACGGGCGGCGTCACTCCCGCGATTGTAAGATTGGTGACCATCACGATTCCGAAATGCACGGGATCAATACCGGCTTTCTGAATGATTGGTAGGAGGATCGGGGTTAACACGATCAATGCCGAGGAGCCTTCGATTGCAGTCCCAATGACAATGAGCAAGGCGTTGATTGCGAGAAGCAAGGTGAAGGGATCCCACTGATATCTAGTGAGACCCTCGGCCATTAGGTGTGGAACCTGCTCCCAGGCAAGATAGAAGCCGAAGGCTGACGCTGCGCAGATCATGATCATGACGGCGCTCGTATCAAGAACTGCGTCCTGGATGATGGCTGGCATGTCCCGGATAGAGAATGAGCGGTATACGACAAGACCAATGAAGAGAACGTAGACCACTACGACTGCACCGGACTCCGTGGTCGTGAAGATGCCATAGCGCGTTCCAAACAAAATGACGAACGGAATCGACAATGCCCACAACCCATCAAGGACCGCATGTCTGAGCTCGGACAGACTCGGTGATGTCGTCCGCTGAGGCGCATAGCCGCGACGTTTGGCGACAAACCACGTCGTAACCATCAGGCCGGCTGTCAGGATAATTCCCGGCACGATGCCGCCAGCAAAAAGCCGTCCGACAGATGTCTCTGTCAGATAGCCGTAGATGATCAGCCCGATTGACGGAGGGATGAGGGCTGTGATGATTGATGAGCACGACGTGATAACAGCAGCGAAGGCCGGCGAGTAGTTTCGCCGGGTCATTTGCAGCCCGATTGTCTTTGCTAGAATGGCTGCATCAGCATTTGACGAAGCTGTCAGCCCGCCGAGCAATAGCGAGAGCACAATGCACATCTGGGCTAGGGCGCCGGTCATATGACCAACAAGCACTTCAGCCACGTTTAGCAAGCGCCGCGTGATGCCAGCAGCGTTCATGATCGAGCCTGCCAAGACGAAGAATGGCAAGGCGAGCAGTGTGATCGATTGCGTACCCTCTGTTAGCTCCTGCGAGAAGGTTGAGAGTGGCACGTCCTGTCGATTGATAACGAAGAACAGTAACGCAGCGATTGCCATCGCCCAGGTTATTGGCGTCCGCAGTGCGAACAGGACGAACATCAGGATCGAGGGAAGCCAGGGTAGCAGATTGCTCATGTGATATTGGCCTCGCGAACAGCACCAGCAACAAAGCGGTCAGGGTTGCGCCAGACCTGAACATGTCGGACCAACATCAGCGCGGTCGCGACAGCGAGGGGAGCGTAGATCACGGAGCGCGGAAGGTTTAGTGCGATGGTAACAGAGCCGTGAGCATCGATTGAATGGATCACGAAGAACACTGCGAGTGCTGCGAAGAACACTGCAATTAACCAGTAGTTAAAGATGGCAATGGCTCTCTGCCATTGTTCTGGAAAATATGCGACCAGCACATCGATATCGGAATGCAGCCTATACCGTACGCCTCCTGCCGCGCCGAAGAATACGAGCCAAGCAAAGCCAATCGTGGCAACCTCGTAACTCCAGGCGGCGGGCTGAGGGAACACATAACGTGTTAGCACGCCCCATAGGACTGACCCGATGACAACCACCATCGCCAGGCCAGCGATAATATCTTCGATTTGGTCGAGAAGCAGGCGTCGCAGATCGAGCCGACCGGCGCCAGCGCTTAAGGACAAGCTAGCCATGGAACACTCCGTATAGGCGTAGCGTGCGGCACCTGTGCCGCACGCGCTCAATACGCTTAGCTTCCGCTCATCGCGGACTTGGCCTTTTCAACGAAACCCGGTGTGAGGTTCGGCATGGCCTGATACGCGCTGGCGCTCGCCTTCTGGAAGGCCGGGATATCAACATCGGTCACGATCTGGACGCCGGCCTTTTGTAGCTGCTGGGCGAAACGATCATCCTCATCGACAGTGGCCTTGGTCAGATTTGCAGCCGACGTTTGCCCTTCCTCAATGAGGATCTTCTGAAGATCTGGCGGCAGCGACTTGAATAGGTTCGCGCTCGTCACCCACGCAGTGAACATGAGCTGGTGATTGGTTTTAGAGACGACCTTCCGCACCTCCTGCAGCTTTGACCCCCAGATGGCGCCAAACGGAGCCTCAGCACCATTTACGACGTTGGACTGCAGTGCGTTATATACTTCACCCCAGGCAATTTCAGTCGGACGGGCACCGAAAGCCTTGAATGTCTCCACCATGATGGGGGATGGCGGCACCCGCATCGTAAGACCCTTCAGGTCCTCTGGCTTTTTGATCGGCTTATCAGCGAGCATATGGCGTGCGCCGAACAAGCCATTTGCCATGACAATCTTGATGCCCTTCTGCTCAAGGCGGTCTGATAAGTCCTTAAACACCGGCGACTTGAAGAGACGATCTGCTTGAGCAAGGTCGCCGAAGATGTAGGGGCCTGCGAGAACGCCAGCATCTGGCAGAAACTGACCTAACTGTCCGTAGTCAGTCATATTCATCATATTGGCCCCCGAGCTGATCATCTCGTTGACCTTCTTCTGGGCTCCGAGCTGCTCTCCTGGAAAAAGCTGAAGGTCAAGCTTACCGCCTGAGCGCTCCTTCACACGCTGGGCAAAGGCCTGCATCTCCTTGAAAGACGCTTCCTGAGTATTCGCGACCGAGGTCGCAAAGCGCAGCTTATATTCCTGGGCTGAGGCAGAATTTACAAGCGTGGCAGCGAAGGCGATGGCTGACGCTATCATAACTAGGCGCATGGAACCCTCCAGATTTGTGCAGACATTATGTCTACGTGACTGCTGCCAGAACCAGCTATCACGGCGTTTCCTACCTTCACTCACTTTTTCCGTGGTGAATTTTGTTTTTCTATGTGAAAGTTAGATCGCTATGAAGAGCTCTGTCAACACGAAACTCATCGCGTCTGCCCCAGCTAATCCCGAAGAGGGGAGCGACAGCGGCCGGCTCTACTCTGTCCCGGCTCTCGAGAAGAGCCTCGATGTTCTAGAGTTTTTGGCGGTACAAGAGCGACCGATCACACTGACCGGGATCTCGCAAAGCCTCGGACGCTCGCCAAGCGAGCTGTTCCGCATCCTCTCTGTTCTCCAGAGACGGGGCTGGATCTCACGCCTCCAGGATGACAGCTATCAACTTTCTGCTCGCCTGTTTGAGCTCGCCCATGGCTTCCCACCAAGCAAGAAGCTAGTCGACGTGGCGCTCCCCATAATGCGCTCACTGGCGAACGACCTTCGGCAATCATGCCATCTCTCGATTGCAAATGAAGGGGAGCAACTTGTCATCCTTGCAATCGAGTCTCCTGGACCGGCTGGCGTTTTCGTCCGGGCAGGCACGCGCTTTCCATTAGCCACGACAGCATCAGGCCGAGTGATCATCGCCTTGAGCCCTGACCTCCAAGTTCCTCAGAAAGTTCGGGCTCCGACCCCAGAAGGCGCCGAACGCCAAGTGCCGAGGGATCTTGACCAACGGCTCGAACTGATCCGTCAACGCGGCTGTGAGGAGATTGCAGGCGAATGGCTCGATGCTGTTGTTGATATTTGTTGGCCGATCTTTGACGTGCGCGGCGAGGTCGTGGCCGTGCTGGCCGTACCGTTTCTTGCAGCCTCGCATCCGAACCCGACTATGGATATCACTCGAAAGAAGATCAGAGCCGCCGCCGCCGAAATCTCCAAGTCATTAGGAGCGGGCGATTATCAAACTTGGCTCGACCGCGCGAAAGGAAGGGAGCTCTGAATGGCAACTCAGGACTTGGCTAGGTCCGAAGCATCTATGCACAGCCTTAGGCGGTACGGCTTCGATGATCTTCGGGACAAGACCGTGCTCGTCACCGGCGCCAGCACAGGCATCGGGGCCGCGGTGGCTCGTGCATTTGCAAGCTGCGGTTCAGTAGTTGCCGTTCATCATAACCAAAGCGTTGAAGCAGCTCAAACGCTGGTCGCCGAGATCACGCAGGCAGGGGGACGAGCGTTCACAGAAGCTGCAGACCTCGCACGGCCGGGTGCGGGCGCTCCACTAGTCCGGCGGGTCGCCGAACGAGCTGGAGGTCTTGATATTCTCGTCAACAATGCTGGCCATCTGGTTAAACGAAAACCGGCAAGCGAAACAGATGATGATGACTACCGTCGCATTATCGACTTAAACCTGACCTCAACGTTTGAATGCTGCCGTTCCGCCAGGCCGTTTCTCAAGAGCAGTGGAGCCGGTGTTATTATTAACACCACATCGATCGCAGCACGGATGGGTGGTGGCCCTGGGTCTGGCATCTACGCGGCTGCCAAGGCAGGCGTGAGCACACTCACACGAGCCCTCGCGCGTGAGCTAGCGCCGGAGGGCATCCGAGTGAATGCCGTCTCCCCAGGGTTCATACGCACACCGCTGCATGATCAACTAACCTCTCTGGAGGCCATGAACACAGCGGAACAAATGATCCCGTTACGACGAATTGGTACACCTGAAGATTGCGCAGGCACTTATCTCTTCCTCGCTAGTGGACTCCTCTCCAGCTACATTACTGGGCAAATCATCGAAGTGAACGGGGGGCTTCTAATGCCGTAAGCGAGCTGATGACTCAGAGTGTACCTATCTCTGGAATCAAATGAGACTCGCTAACAAGCCCCCGCCGTAATCTCAAGGAGCCTTTGGATTTCCACTGCGGTTCAGCCGCCGCCCTCGGCTTCGGTGCATTAACATTGGCGGTTTAGACAATAGGACTACCTCCGCGAAGACCGGAGGCTGCCGACCGCGTCTGTTTAAGGGGGAGCAGATCCAAGACATTGTGACGATATTCAACGTGGAGTGGGAAGCGTTAAGTTTTCCGCCAATCCGGCCCTTCTGTGAGCAGACCGCCCGCTTCACAATGTTGGCCTGCGTCACCTGGCCGTCTCATAGTCAGAGAGGCTTGCTCAGAAGATCGCATAGCCCCCATCAACGGGCAGAATAACCCCTGTCACGAAAGCGGCCGCTGGGGAGCAGAGATACAGGACGGGGCCAGCGAGGTCATAGGGTTGACCCCAACGTTTCAAAGGAGTCCGGTCCAGGATGGCGCGGCTACGGTCTTCATTCTGGTGCAGGGCGGCGGTCAGGGGCGTTTGAATCCACCCGGGAGCTATGGCATTGACTCGGATGCCGTCCGCCGCGAATGCAATAGCCAGCGATTTCGTAAGCTGCGCGATGCCGCCTTTACTCGCAGAGTAACCCGGCACCAGCCCGCCGCCGAAGAAGGACAGCATCGAGGCCAGGTTCACGATCGCCCCTTGCGAGCGAGCAAGAAGCGGTCGAGCGGCCATGCACACGCGCATAGTGCCCGCTAGATTAATATCGATAACGTCTTCGAAAACGGCGGGATCAAACTCATCGATGCGCCGGATCACTCCGGCGCAGTTGACCACGATGTCCAGAGCGCCAAGACCGTCGACCAAAGTTCCAACGGTCTTGCCATCCCGCACATCGAGTACCCTGCAGTCGGCGTTCCCTAAGATTTCCCCTGCCCTATCAACCTCAGCCTGGGTAACTCCCGTAGCAACAACCTCGGCGCCTGCTTCGAGAAACCCTCGCACGATGCCGGCGCCGATCCCCGAGGTTCCGCCTGTGATGAGAACTCGCTTTTCGGAATACCACTGCGCTGCCCACTGCCCGGAGAGTGCTTCGGGGTTCCGTGCTCCGCCTGATGGACTATCAGTCATTCCATATCCCTGACTTGATATCAGCGCACAAACTGGTCGACATAATCGGCACCAAGACCGACTTCGGTATAGTGCTTCCGGCACATGTCGATTTTGGTGAATACGTCCTCGAATCCCACGTGCTTGTTGTCCTGATCGACGTAGTACATGCAGCCGCTGATGTTGAAGAAGGTGATCATCTCTGGCACGTCATCCGGGACGACGAGGGTGTGTATCTCACCGGGCGGCTCGAAGACGTACGAGCCTTCGGTGGCCACCCAATCGTGCTCGAGATAGCGCCACGAGCCTTTCAGGACGAAACCATGGACCGGGCTCGGATGCAGGTGCCGCGAGAGAACCCCGGCGCGCCTCACGCGCAGGAGGTTGCACCATTGTCCCTGGAGCGTATTGAGCATCAGCGGACGGAACCAGACGTTGGGCGCCTGGGGGACCCAGACGCGCTCGTCCTCCGGGATCGCCGTCACGGCGATCTCGTGAGGAGCGAGAACATGGGTCGAGCCTTTCATGGCTTGGTACATAGGATGGTCTCCTGCGCTCAGACGGTGGTTGCGGCATGTTTCGGTTTCCGGGCTGCCCAGATGGTCCAGACCATCATGCCGATGGTGATCGCGGCCAGCACCCCCGCAATGGGGCGGTCCACGAGGCCAATGGGGTTGCCGTCGGCTTTGATCATCGAATTGATGAAGTTCTCCTCGAGCAACGGCCCCAGCACCACCCCGAGGATCGTCGGCGCAACCGGGAAGCCGTTCTCCTCCATAAAGAAGGCCAGGATGCCGAAGCCGAGCATCAAGCCCACGTCGAACAGCGAGTTGTTGATAGCGAAGGCCCCGACAATGGCGAAGAGCAAGATGATCGGCATGAGGATGTCGCGGGGGACACGCAGGATCCGGGTTGCAACCTTGATCATCGCCCAGCCCAGCGGAAGCATCAGGAGGTTTGCGAGGACGAACACCAGAAAGAGCGCATAGACGTTCTGCGGGTTGTTTACAAAGATCGTCGGTCCCGGCGCCATGTTCTTCATATAGAGAACGCCGATAGCGATGGCTGTGATCGAGTCCCCAGGGATGCCGAAAACCAGGGCCGGGATCCAGGCGCCAGCGAGCGAGCTGTTGTTTGATGCCCCAGCTTCAATGAGACCTTCCGGATGCCCGGTGCCAAACTTTTCCGGCTCCTTGGAAAACCGCTTACTCAAAGCATAGGACATCCACGCTGCCATGTCCGCGCCGCTGCCAGGCTGGATGCCGATAACCGTTCCAAGTGCGCTGCCGCGGATGAGCTGCCAGGGATATTGCTTGGTCAACTTCCACATATTGGCAAAGATCGGTCCGATATGGCTGACAGCGATCTGAGCCTTCGCCTGTCTCGAAACCATGTGCCGTAAAACTTCGGACACCGCGAACATCCCGACCATCATGGGGATCAGTGAGATGCCACCGAGCAAGCCGGTTGTGCCGAAAGTGAACCGGGGCTGGCCTGCCGGGTTGTCCATGCCGATCAGCGCGATGGCAAGGCCCAGCAGGAGTGCGATGCAGGCCTTCAGGGGGCTTGAGGAGCCGATGAACACAGCGCCGCCCAGGCCCATGGCCACAATCCAGAAGAACTCGACTGAGCCGAAGCCCAGCGCAAACTCGGCGATGGCCGGCGAAGCCACCATCATGACGGCCGTCCCGAACAAGCCGCCAATCACCGAAAAGTACAATCCGATGCCGAGCGCCAGCTCCGGCTTCCCCTTCAGAGTCAGCTGATAGGAGTCCTCGACATAAGCCGCCGACGCGGGTGTCCCGGGAATCCGCAGGAGGCACCCGGGAATGTCGCCTGAGAAAATCGCCATGGTACTGGTGGTGACAATGGCGGCTACGGCCGGCACTGGCGGCATGAAGAAGGTGAGCGGCACGAGAAGGGCCGTCGCCATCGTGGCCGAGAGGCCGGGGATGCAGCCCACGACGAGCCCGTAGATCGCCGAGGCAAAAATCACCGCGAGCACGTAGGGCTCGAACACCATTCCAAAGGCTGTGAGATAAGCGTCAAGCATGAAACATCACCAGCGCACGGGGTCCATGATCCCCCAGGGAAGCTGCACGCTAAGGCCCACGTAGAAGATCGTGTGGACGAGAATGGCCATGCAGACGGACAGAATGGCGGCCCGCAAGGGGCGCACGTGACCGGACAGGAACAGCACGAATAGGATCGCCGATGCAGTAGGAAGGAATCCAACAGCCTCAACGAACGTCACGTAGGTGAAAACAGCTGCAGGCACGAGGAGGAACCGGACGATGAGCCCCGGTTCGCTCGTCCAGTCAGAAAGGGCAAAAAGCGGCGTATCGCCGGCGGATCGCAATCCACCGGCCATCAGGATGACCGAGCACAGGGCGAGCAGGGTGGCGATCACGAGTGGAAAGGTCGACGGACCGAAGATCTGCTCTCCAGGATTGGGGAGGTGCCACGCTCCCACTCCCAGCGTGATGGCTAGAATCAGGAACAGGACACCGCCTGTCACATCATTGATCTTCATGAGAAGCCCCCTTGGCAGAGATGCGGGCAGCAGCACGGTAATCCGATCGTTGCCCGCATCGACACTTGAAGCTCCGGCATTGCCAGACGTAGAGGACCGCCTACTGACGCAGCTTCAGACCGAGATCGGCCATGACCTCGCCGTTGTTCTTATGTTGCTCCGCGAGGAAGGTCTTGAAGGCCTCGCCTTTCTCGAAGGCGTAGCCAAAGCCACGATCGTTCAGGAAGCCTTTGTATTCGGAACCCGTCGCCACCTTCTCAACCGCAGCGATCAGGCGGGCCGTTACCTCTGGTGGAAGACCGGCGGGCGCTGCGATGCCGCGCCATGTTCCGCCCGAATAATCCTTGCCGATGGTTTCCTTGACCGTAGGTACGTTTGGAAATGCCGCGATCTTTTCCTTGGCCAGGACTGCAAGCGACTTCACCCGGCCGGCATCAATCATCGGCTTGCCTTCCGGCAGCGAGGACGGAACGATCTGGACGCCCCCAGAGGCCAGCTCCTGGAAACCGGGAGCCGCACCCTGGCTCGGCACGACGGTCACGCTCTTGGGATTGATGCCCTCGAGCTTCAGCAGGCCCGCAAAGGCTAGGTGATAGGCAGCGCCGGCGGCCATGCCTGAGAGCTTATAATGTCCAACAGGCTGCTTGCGAATGTCTTCAAGAGCGGCCTTGAGGTCCTGCCAGGGACTCGACGAGGAGACGTTGAAGGCAGAGGCATCGAAATTGACGAGTGCAATCGGCGTCAGTTGCTCATACGTGAACGGAGCCGTATTGGACCAGTAATAGGTTGTGACCTCAGCTGTCGCGAGGCCGATGGTATAGCCATCGGGCTTGGCGTTGACGATCTCTGTATGGCCGACAACGCCGCCTCCACCGGTACGGTTGACCACGTTGACGGGCTTGCCGAGTTCCTTTTCGAGCCCCGCGGCTACGATGCGGGCCACCGCATCCGTACCGCCGCCGGCAGCCCATGGCACGATGAGCGTGATCGGGCGCTCAGGCCACGCCGCCTGAGCGGGCAGGCTTGTCACGGCGGCCACTGCCGCGAACGCGAGGATTTTCTTGAACGTCATGTCTGTTCTCCCTTGGGTTTGTATTGTTCCGAACAATCTTGTTCGTCTTGTCTGACGCGGGGCTCAGATGATGAAGCGTGTAGCCCAGTAGCTGCTCCATCGATCTTTGGGCTTCATCAGCGTCTCCCCGTGCGATGGCGTGCGCGACGGCCGCGTGGTTGCCGAGATTTCCCTCAAAAGCTTCGACGGCGACATCGAATACAGCGCTCAGGATGGCATCAATCGCGCCGCGAAAGCTACGCAGGACAGGATTGTGGGTCGCCTCCAGGATCGACAGATGGAAATCCTTGTCAGCCGCAATCGCGGCGGCCCGATCGGAACGCCCGTGCTCCATTGCATCGAGCGCTGCCATAATCCGCCGCACATCTTCGGGCTCAGCTCTTCGGGCAGCGAGGGCTGCCGCCGCAGGCTCGATGATGGCGCGAGTTTCCTCGAAGGCTAGGAGTAGAGTGCGGTCGAGCCCCTGGTCTCCTGCCAGCCATCCCAGAAGCTCCCGGTCGAGCAGGCTCCAATCATGGCGAGGCTTGACATGAGTCCCGAAGCGCGGGCGGACGCTGATGAGCCCTTTGGCTGCCAGCATCTTGATCGCCTCGCGGATAACACCCCGGCTGGCGCCAAAACGCGCCTCAAGCTCGTGCTCAGGAGGGAGCGCCTGACCGGGAAGGAATGCTCCGCGTATGATCTCCGAGCCAAGCCCGGACACCACAGCACCGATCTTTCCCGGTTTCGAGCCCTGTACCATCACCGTCTCAGAATTTGCCGTATTGGAGGTAAGCTTCCTGGGGATCTTGCCCACCACGGATCGCCTGGCGCAGAGCTGATTCCGTCCGGATGACCTCCTCGGTCTTGGCGATTACGTTCTCTGCATCATCCTTCGGGATAACCACAATGCCGTCGCGATCCGCCAGGATGTAGTCGCCTGCATTGATCACCACATTAGCGATCGTCACTGGCTCGTCGAACGCCTCGGGAATCCAGCCCGCCACAATGTCTATGGGTGTCGTGTAACGGCAGAAGACGGGAAAGCCTTCGGCTTCTATGAAGCTCGTATCTCGGCAGCCACCATCGACAATGTAGCCGCGAACGCCGCGAAGCTTCAGGGTCTCGGCTGAAAGCTCTCCCATGAGAGCCCTCAGATCGTCTTGCGGCTGGCATACGACGACATGGCCTGCAGGCGCCTTCGACAGCAGCCCCGTCCAAGCCAGAAGAGATTCATGGGCGCTCACAGTGTTGTCTGGACGTCCGCGAACGGTGAAGACCGGGCCTGCCGCCTTCATATCCTTGGTAAGGCCAAGAATGCTGCGCGACAGCACGCGCGGCGCGAGGCCCATATCGCGCATGACGTCATAGACTGCGCCCGAATAGCACTCCTGCAGCCGTTCTGCGAGAGACGTCATTTTCTTCTCCTTATACAACCCGTCTTTAGCGGGCTTGACAGGATTAAGCCGCGTTACGATGGTTATAGCAACGAACATATGATGTTTAACATCATACCTTTGTCGTAAGGGAGGAAAACTTGGACCAGTATGCCTTTCACGGGGTCTACCCCGTTCTCTATGCCTTCTTCGGCAGTCATGGTGGCCTCGACGCAGAGGCCATGCGGCTTCAGGTCGAGCACTGCATCGAAGCCGGTGCGCACGGGCTGATGGCACTGGGCCTCGTGACAGAAGTGAACAAGATGGATGTGCGCGAGCGCATGGAAGTCGTCGAACTTGTCGGGTCGCTCAATCGAGGACGCGTTCCCTATGCCGTGACCATCGGCGAGCCGTCGATCGCAGGCCAGATCGCCTTCGCACGCGAGGCCAGGGCCGCAGGCGCGGATTGGGTCATCCTGCAGCCGCCTCCGGCGCGAGGCGGCGGCGAGCTGGAGCTGATCCGCTTTTTCGGACAGGTCGCCGATGCACTCGATTGCCCGGTGGCAATCCAGCACAACCCCTTCAACCTCGACGTCTGGCTGTCCGTGGACGGGATGGTGACGCTGCATCGCCAACACGCTAACATCACGGTCCTCAAGGGCGAAGGCACGGCGGTCGAGACGGAGCGCCTGATTGCCGACACTGATGGAAAGCTTGCAGTGTTTGGCGGCCATGGGGGGATTGAGTTCCTGTCAATCCTCAGAGCCGGAGCGGCGGGCCTGATCCCCGCTCCCGATTGCCTCCCCGTCCAGGTGAAAATCTACGAACTGTTTCGCGACAGTTCTCCCGAGGCCCTTGCCGAAGCAGAGCGCCTCCACAAGGAGCTTCTACCCCTCATCGTTTATATGATCCGGTCCATCCCAGCCCTGCTCTGCTACGGCAAGCGCCTGATGGCCGAGCGACTGGGCTTAAGTGAGGTTATTGATCGCGCCCCCGCCATCAGCCCGACAGAGTTCGGTCTTCTGGAAATGAGAAAATTGCTTCGCGACCTCGAGAGGCTTGAACATCAAGTATCATGAACGCTTGCCGTGGAATCCGGAGTCGGGGCGACCTCGTTCCGACAGAACTCAGGGTTCCGTTGCACTAACCTTGGCGGTTCTGATGGGGTGGACGCCCCCCAACGGCCTTGGTGTGCCAAAGTGGAGGTGTTGAACACCACTTGAGGGAGGCGTCCACCCATCAGTTCTTGTTCCGACCCCTTCTTGTTAGAGGTCGCACCGGAAACTGTCACTTCACTCTTCTGATTTCTCGGGAGGAGACCCCTTTTGCGGTACGTGAAGAGACAGCGCCATCAGGAGACGTGGCCTCGCGCGAGAAGGATCGTATGAGCGAAATCTTCACTGTTTCCACATGATCACGCATCAAAAGCTCCGCGCGGCCTCCATCACGATACAGGATGGACTCGTAGATGCGGTGATGATCGTCATGTCGGCGGCGGACATCCCGGAGTTCGAAGGCGATAACATTGCGATGCGATGACGGGGCGACCTGCTGGGACACTCGGAGCATGTCACGCAGCATGCGCGATTGCCCGGCCCTGTGTATGGCGCTGTGAAAGGCGGCGTTTATTTCGCCATAGATGCTACGGTCGTCAGCAGAGAGTTCTTCCTTCTGCAGAAGCAAATCTCCTTCACGCAAAGCCCTCTCTATGATGTCGCGATCCTCCGCATTCAGCCCAAGCTGTGCAGCGCGCTTGGCGCACAGACCCTCAAGGGTTGCCCGGATCTCGTAAGCCTGAACGATCTCATCAACCGAGAATTCCTGAACATAATAGCCTCGATTGGGGATATGCCTGAGCAGCCCCTCGCCCGCGAGAGATTGGAGCGCGGCCCGTATGGGAGTGCGAGATACCTTCAGCTTCTCTGAGAGATTGACCTCATAGATTCGTTCGCCGGGCTGAAAGTCACCAGCGAGGATTCCGCATCGCAATTGCTCGGTAATGGATACACTTCGCGTCGGGGCGTCCAACTCACCCGTGCGGGCGCCGTCCTGAAGGTCACTCTGTGAATGCACTGGTATCTTCCTGAGCTGTTTGTGGCTAACTTACTACGTGACAATCCCTTTTGCACCTCCCTTTAAATGGATCGCTTTGCGATAGGGCTTCTCCAACCGTGCCGTAGCGGATCTCTAATCCTTAAGTGAAATGTATACATTCCTTCTTGACTGGGGTCCAAATGGATGTAGCCTTCCGTTGTCATAAAGCTCGGGTTAGCCGCCTGAGTGGCCCCTGGAACAGGAGAACAAACCATGCGCAGGATCACGCCACGCCCCTTAAGTATGGCCGCTCCCTGAAATGGCTCTGGTTTTTCCTCACAGTGTCACGACACTCGCCATCATCGGTAGTGAAGACCGCTTCCCGGTGCGCCGCATTTATTGCGTAGGCCGCAACTATGTGGAGCATATTCGTGAGATGAAGGAGGGCGACGAGCGGGATCTGCCATTCTTCTTCCAGAAGCCGACCGACTCCATCGTTTCCGAGGGTGAGGTTGTTCCCTACCCGCCGGCCACAGAGGACTTCCAGTACGAGGTTGAGCTGGTCGCAGCCATCGGTAAGAGCGCGCGCAACATTCCTGTTGCCGAAGCGCTGGACGTTGTTTTTGGATATGCCGCAGGCATAGACCTGACCCGCCGTGACCGTCAGCGCGAGTCCTTCAAGAAGGGTCTCCCGTGGGAAATCGGAAAATCCTTCGATCATTCGGCGCCGTGCGGCCCTCTGCACCCCGTAGATTCCGTCGGACACCGGCTCGAAGGCAGCATCACCCTCAGCGTCAACGACGAGGAGCGCCAGCGTGCTGACCTCCGGCAGATGATCTGGAACACACCCGAAATCATCGCAAACCTCTCGACACAGTACAGCCTGGAGCCTGGCGACCTCATCATGACAGGCACACCCGCCGGGGTCGGGCCGATCGTTCCCGGCGATCGTCTCGTTGCTACCGTCGAGGGCTTGGCGCCCTTCTCGTTCTCCATCGGTCCTAAGAAGGCGTAATGTCATGCTGCCAACCGAACGCATCACATACTCAGCCATTACCGAACGCCCTCCCCTGAAACTGCCGGGCAAGGCTCGGATGGTGGTATGGGTGATCGTCAACATCGAAGAATGGGACCCAAAGGAAACCATGCCTCGTACGGTGTTGACACCACCTGCGGGCGGCTCTCCCTCACCGGATATTCCGAACTGGGCCTGGCACGAGTATGGCAACCGTGTTGGGTTTTGGCGCATTCTCGAGGACCTCGACAATCACGGCATCAAGGCCGTTCTTGCTATCAACGGCAAGGCCATCGCCACCTACGAGGCCATTTCCCGCGCAGCTCTTGATCGGGGCTGGGAGTTCATGGGCCATGGCTTCGGCCAGAAGAACATGCAGAAGGTCCCCGACGAGCGCGAGGATATTCGCAAGACTGCGGAGGCCATCAAAACCTTCACCGGCAAGGCACCCCGCGGCTGGCTCGGACCGGGATTGACTGAAACCTGGGAAACCCCCGATCTCCTCGTCGAGGAAGGCTTCGAATATGTATGCGACTGGGTTCTCGACGATGAGCCGGTCGTTCTCAAGACCCGCACCAAGCCCATCGTCAACATTCCCTACACGCAGGAATGCAATGACGTCGCCATGATGTTGATTCAACATCATAAGGCAACCGAGTACCACGATCGGGCGATGGATCAATTCGAGCAGCTCTATCACGATAGCGCCAATTCTGCGCGCGTAATGGCGCTTGTAGTTCACCCCTACATCATGGGCGCCCCGCACCGAGCCAAGCACTTTCGGCGCATTCTGGAAAAGATCAGTCGCCTCCCCGACGTCGTGTTCTGGACCGGCGAGCAGATCCACGACTGGTATCTCAGCCAGCGTCCCGACGCCCTTAAAGGGTACTGAGTCTTGTCCGGCCTCAATCTCATCCAAATTCTCAATGGGCTAACATTCGCAGCCCTTCTGTTCATCGTTGCTTCGGGTTTTACCCTGATCTTCGGGCTGCTGCGGATCGTCAATCTAGCCCACGGCGCACTCTATCTCTTCGGCGGTTATATTGCTTATTCCGTCACCGGAATGACCGGCAACTTCGCGCTCGGAGTCCTGTCCTCAATGCTTTGCGTGGCGTTGATGGGGGTGGTCCTTGATCTGGGGCTCTTGCGTTTCGTGCGTGGCTTCGAGCTGCGTCAGGTCCTGCTGACCCTTGGTGTCGCCTTTGTGCTCAACGATCTCGCCCTCGTCATATGGGGCGGCGACACTTTTTCGATGCCTGTCCCGGAGATGCTCCGCGGCGCGGTTCGGGTCGGCGGCGGGTTTTATCCGAAGTACCGGCTGTTTGTGCTCGTTCTCGGTCTGGTCGTGTTCCTGGCGCTCTGGCTTCTGCTCAACCGCACCCGTCTCGGCGCGCTCATCCGCGCGGGAGTGGACGACGCCGAGATGGTCGAAGCCATGGGAATCAATATCCGCAGGGTCTTCCTCGCGACCTTCATGCTCGGCGCTTCCCTGGCGGGGTTGGGCGGCGCAGTGGGCGGAGCCTTCCTTACCCTTTACCCGACGGCCGACGCAGAAATTCTCGTATTCTCTCTGGCTGTGGTCATCATCGGCGGGCGGGGCAGCCTCGTTGGTGCTGCCGTCGGCGCGCTCCTCGTCGGTCTCCTCAATTCGATCGGCCAGGTGATGTTCCCCGAACTCGCCTATTTCGTCATCTTCGGTCCTATGGCGGCGATCCTCGCATTTCGCCCGCTTGGATTGTTCGGGAGGGCTGCCTGATGGCGTCCGCTTATAGCCCTCAACGTCGCATACCAATCCCGGCTCTCGCCTCGATCCTGATCATCTTCGGCGCGTTGCCCCTATTCGCCTCAAGCTACCAGATCAGCGTCGCTAATGAGATCCTGATCTTTGCGCTGCTTGCCATGTCCATCGACGTACTGGCAGGCTATGCAGGGCGCACCTCCCTCGGTCATGGTGCTATCTTCGGCGCTTCCACGTATATTGTGATCTACTGGATCTCTGTGGCTGGAGGATCGCCATGGATTGCGTTGCTGTTGGGTGTATTGGCGGCCACGATGCTTGCTTCGGTCTTCGCCCTGCTCGCCGTCCGGGTCAGCGGCGTATATTTCCTGTTGCTGACGCTGGCACTCGGTATGATTGTCTGGGGCGTCTGCCTGCGATGGACGAGTGTGACGGGCGGAGAAAACGGCATTCGCGGCGTAGGCCGGCCTGAAATCATCGCCGATCCGCTGGTCTTCTTTTATACCACGCTCGTTACGGTGCTGATTTTTAGCTTCATCATCTGGCGCTTCGTGCAGTCACCATTCGGACTCACGTTACGGGGCATTCGCGATAGTGAAAGCCGGATGAGCAGTCTCGGATATAGCACGGCCTCCCACATGTTCATCGCGTTCACCATCACCGGCATATTTGCCGGAGTTGCCGGCGCGCTTTACGCCTTGTTCAACAACTTCGTCAGCCCATCGACAGTGCAGTTGTCACAATCCGTCGAAGGACTCCTGATGGCGATTGTCGGCGGCATCGGCACCCTATTCGGCGCTTTCGTGGGCTCCGCCGCCATCATTCTTCTTGAGAACTTCGTCAGCGATTTCACACCTCGCTGGCCGATGGTTCTCGGCTTCATGTTCATCGGCACCATGATTTTCGCCCCCGAGGGCATTCTCGGTGCAGCGAGCAAGTTCTTCCGTTCTGGATGGAAGAAAAATCGAATAAAACCATAATCGAAAAGAGGGAAAGCCATGGATCGCAGACAGTTTCTGAAGACATCCGGTCTCGCGCTGGCGGCAACAACGACAGGCACGATATCGGCCCCGTTCGTGGCACGCGCCCAGTCAGGTCCGATCCGGATCGGATTGATGGCCCCGCTCAGTGGCGTCGTCGCAGCCGGCGGTCGCGAGATCGTCGAAGGCTTCAATATGTACTGGCAGGAAAAAGGCAAGTCCGTTGCCGGCCGAGCGATTGAGATCATCGAGGAAGATGATGCTGGCAACCCTGATACGGCGCTTCAGAAGGCTCGCCGCTTAGTGGAGCAAGCCAAAGTCGATTTCCTATTCGGCAACCTGCTTGCCAATACCGGCCTTGCGGTCGCCAACTACGTCAAGACCAACGGCGTTCCGTACTTCATCCCGGTCATTGCCGCTGACGATCTGACGCAGCGCGACCGGGTGCGGAACGTCATCCGCGTTGCAGGCTATACCGCCAGCCAGATGCCTCGCCCACTTGCCGACTGGGCGCTCAAGCAGGGGTACAAGCGGATCGCAACCATTGCACAGGACTACAGCTTCGGCCATGAGCAGTGCGCTGGCTTTGCGCAGGTGTTCACCCAAGGCGGAGGCCAAATCGTGGGCCAGCTCTGGAACCCGCTGAACACCGCAGATTTCAGCCCCTATATCGGCCAGCTCGCGAATATGAACGTGGACGCGATCTTTGCCATGGAGCTTGGAGCCGACGCCACGCGGTTCCTGAAGCAATATTCCGATTTCGGCCTGAAGGGGAATATTCCGCTCCTCGGCGCGCAAAACTTCACCGACCAATCGGTGATCCGCACCATGGGCCCGGAATGCGAGGGCATCATCTCCTCCGCTCACTTTGCGGAAGGCTCTGACAACCCTGACACCCAGAAGTTCGTCAAAGCCTACTCAGAAAAGTACGGCAAGCTGCCGTCCCTGTATGGTTTCTCGCACTACTCCGGCGCGATGTGGGTAGGCCAAGTGATCGAGAAGCTCAACGGCGACATCTCCAACCGCGACGCCTTCATCGATGCCGTGCTGAACAGCCAGCTTGCCAACTCGCCGCTCGGCCGTCCGGTGCGTTTCGACGAATTCGGTAACCCGGTCTATGACGTCTATATCCGCAAGGTCCAGAAAAATGCCGACGGCAAGTACTGGAACGTGCCGATTGAAACATATCCGAACGTCTCTCAGTTCTGGACATATAAGCCCGAGGAATACCTCAAGTCGCCGCCTTTCTCACGCGACTACCAGGGCATCAAGAAGTAAGCAAAGCCTTTGCACGGGAGCGGGGAAGGCAATTGCCCCGCTCCAGAATCGTTCCATTGAAGAGCTGTAACGTGTCACAACCCGCGCTTGTCTTAGAAAACGTCGTTGTCGCCTTCGGAGCTCTGAAGGCAGTCGACGATGTGTCGATCTCAGTGAAGGGCGGCGAGCGCCGGGCGATTATCGGACCGAACGGCGCGGGTAAGACGACGCTATTCAACGCGATCACCGGCGTAAATCCACCAACGTCCGGACGCATCATCTTTGAAGGAGCGACCGTCACAACAAAGCCTGCGCATCTACGTGCACGGATGGGAATGAGCCGGACATTCCAAATCACCAATCTGTTTCCGCGTCTTACCGTTGCCGAGAACATGCAGCTTGCCCTGCGCGGCACCGGACCCGGCAAGTTTTCTCTCTTTGGCTCCGCACGCCTGTCGGCGGAGGAAGAGGAACGGGTTATGTCAGCGCTAGCCATCTCTCGGCTCGGCGAGCGAAACTCGGTTGAGGTGCACGAATTGTCTTACGGCGAGCAGCGCCAGCTGGAGATGGCGATGGCGTTGGTCACGAGGCCAAAGTTGCTACTCCTGGATGAGCCTGCCGCAGGCCTGTCTCCATCGGAGCGCATCATTGTCTCGGATATTATCCGTGCGCTCCCCCGCGACCTGACCATGGTTTTGATCGAGCACGACATGGATCTCGTTCTCAGGCTGGTGGACTACGTTACATGCCTTAACAACGGTCAATTGCTGGCTGAGGGAACGCCGGAGAGCATCAGCGCCAATCAACGCGTGCAGGATGTGTATCTCGGAAAGGCACGCGATCATGCTTGAGGTTAAAAACCTCCATAGTTTCTACGGCGACGCGCACGTGCTGCATGGCACGACGCTTCATGTGAAGCCCGGCGAGGTCGTTGCGCTCCTCGGCCGTAATGGCATGGGCAAGACCACGCTCATACGTTCAATCATGCGACTTGCACAGCCGCAGGTAAAGACAGGCTCATTGCTTTGGAAGGGCGAGGAACTGCTCGGTCTCTCCCCCCATGAGGTCGCCAAGCGTCGAATAGCGCTGGTGCCTCAGGGCCGGAGGCTCTTCCCCTCTCTAAGCGTGACAGAGCATCTGACTATGCTGAAGGCCGCCAGTGTCAAGGAAGGATGGACGGTCGACCGCGTGTTCGAGATGTTCCCTCGTCTGGCCGAGCGCCGGAGTCATCGCGGCAACCAATTGTCTGGAGGCGAGCGCCAGATGCTCGCCGTCGGACGAGCGCTCATGATTGATCCCGAGCTCGTGCTTATGGATGAGCCCTCGGAAGGCCTGGCACCAGTCATGGTCCAGCATCTTGAGACCATTATCGCCAATCTTGGCAAGACTGGACTTGGGATTCTGCTGGTTGAGCAAAACCTCTACAGCGCGCTGGCGGTCGCCGACCGCTTGTATGTTCTCGAGACCGGCAAGGTTGTTCACGAAGTCAGCGCTGCGGAGGTCCGCAACGACCAGAGCCCGCTGATGCGCTTCCTGGGTGTCCACTGATTGGCCACCCTATTTCCTTAGGAGCACTGAAGTGACAGTTCGAACATGGGGTCTCTACATTGAGGGAGACTACCATCCTGCCGTTTCCGGCCGTACCTTCCCTGTCGAGAATCCGAAGGACGGTTCCGTCATTGCCGAAGTCGCCGAAGGGGCGGCCGAGGACATCGAGATCGCCATCAAGGCGGCGGAGAGGGCCTTCTCTGTATGGTCGGCTCTGACAGGCGCCGAGCGTGGCGACATCATGAATCGCGCCACAGAGATCCTGAAGCGCCGCCTGCCAGAGCTCGTCACCATCGAGATCGACCAGATCGGACGTTCTCGCCGGGAGATGGCGGCCCAGCTTTCCCGTCTGCCGGAATGGTTTTCCTATTTCGGTGCCGTTGCGCGGACCCATGAGGATACCGTGCCCCCGTTCGCCGGTCATTACTTGAACTACACCCGACGCGTGCCGCTCGGAGTGGTCGGGCATGTTACACCGTGGAACCACCCACTTCTCATTCTCACCAAGAAGGTCGCACCGTCCCTTGCCGCCGGGAACACGATGGTGGTCAAACCGTCCGAGCTCGCCCCGATCACGCCCCTCATCCTCGGGGAAGTGTTGAAGGAAGCCGGCGTTCCGGACGGGGTTTACAATGTGGTTCCGGGCTTTGGCGCCACAGCTGGCCTTGCCCTGTCCTCACATCCTCGCATTCGCAAGATCGACCTGACGGGTGGGACTGAAACCGGCAAGGCCGTTGCTTCCATCGCGGGCAAGAACCTCGTAAAGGTGGCGGCTGAGCTCGGAGGCAAGGCAGCCGTCATCGTCTTTCCGGATACCGACACGAAGCGCGCAGTGGCCGCCACGTTGTTCGCATCCTTCATCGCAACAGGCCAGACTTGCGTGCAGGGCGCACGCTTGATCGTGCACCGCTCGATCCATGACGAGGTGGTGGCGCAGCTTGTTGAGCGGACAGGCCGCCTCAGACTCGGCGACCCGCAGCTCGAAACCACACAGGTAGGGCCGATGGTCTCCAAGAAGCAGCGCGATATGGTAGAGAGCTATGTCCGCATCGGCATCGATGAAGGCGCGACGCTCGCCTATGGCGGGTGCCGTCCCGAGGGCGAGTCATTCGCGAGCGGTTATTATCTTCTGCCGACGATCTTCACGGACGTGAAACCGGATATGCGCATCGCCCAGGAGGAGATCTTCGGCCCTGTTGTCTGCGTCATCCCCTTCGACACCGAGGAGGAGGCGATCGCCATCGCCAATGGCACGGAGTTCGGCCTCGCCACCAGCATCTGGACACGGGACGTGGCGCGTGCCCACCGGGTCGCTCATCAGCTTGAGAGCGGGATCACATGGATCAACGATCACCACCGGATCGATCCTGCCTCGCCTTGGGGCGGCTTCAAGATGAGCGGCATCGGACGAGAGAACGGTCTTGTCGCTTACGAGGAATACACGCAGATCCAGAACATCATCGTCAACCTCTCCGACGCGGTCTTCGATTGGTATGAGGATGACAACCAGATCAAAAGGTACAGCTAACTCCCCATGAACATCGACTTTCACAGCCACGTCATTCCGACAGCCTTCGTTGCAGCCATCGAGAACGACCCTGCACGCCTGAAGGCCCGCATCATCGGGACAGGCAGCGACCGCAAGGTCGTGCATGATCAAGGTTATGCCTATCCGCTGTTTGCGGAGTTCACCCAACCCGAAGCCAAGCTCGCGGCCATGGATCGAAAGGGGATTGATATTTCCGTTCTCTCCCCGGCACCGCCGACCTTCACCTATTGGGCCGACCGTGATCTAGCCGTCAAGGTAACGAGCCTGGTCAATGACGGCGTCGCTGATTTCGTGGCTATCCGCAAAGATCGCTTTCGAGGCATGGGAATTCTGCCGATGCAGCATCCCGATGACGCCATAGCGGAGCTCGAACGCATCGTAGAGGTCCATGGCTTCCGTTCAGTCGAAATCGGAACTGGTATCGAGGGAGTGAAGCTCAGCGATCAGCGCTTCCGTCCAGTGCTGAAGCGGGCCTCCGAGCTTGGCATCTTCATCTTGGCCCATCCCTATTACATCGGCAACAAGTCAGGGCTGGAGGACTATTACCTCACCAACCTGATCGGCAATCCTCTGGAGACCACCCTGATGGTCGCCGACTTGATGTATAGCGGCACCTTGGACGAGCTTCCAGATTTGAAGATCGGCCTAGCGCATGGCGGTGGGTTCGCGCCCTATCAGATCGGACGCCTCGCCCACGGTCACAAGGTTCGTAGCGAGACACGCGCGAAGTCGCAGACCTCGCCCCTCGACCTGCTGCGCCGGTTCTATTTCGATAGCGTTGTGTTCGAGCCAAAAGCGCTGACCTTTTTGGCGGATCTCGTCGGAGCGGAACACGTCTTTCTCGGAACAGACGCCCCCTTTGACATGGGTGACGAAGACCCGGTGAAGACCATAGCGGATGCACCTGGGCTGACGGACGAGCAACGTGCGCAGATTGCAGGGCGCACGGCTCTCTCGCTCCTGGGCGAAGCTTAGGAGGAGCTTGCACATGACTGATACAGGAAGCGGACATTCGCTGCGCGGGCGTCTGGACTATCAGCCCATCACGCAGCGCAGGCGACTCGCGCTGCCGGGCAATGCCCGTGTCGCGGTGTGGACCATCGTCAATATCGAGAACTGGCGCCCGACCGGCCCCATGCCCCGGACGGTGCTGCCGCCGCCGATGGGCCAACCGCTGCTGCCGGACGTGCCGAACTGGGCCTGGCACGAGTACGGCATGCGGGTCGGCTTCTGGCGCTTCCATGAAGCGTTATCATCTCGTGGGCTTAAGGCGAGCCTTGCCGTCAACGGCACCTGCATCGATCTCTACCCCCAGGCTTGCCAGGCAGCGCTAGACGAGGGCTGGGATTTCATGGGTCATGGCTTCGTGCAGCAGCCCATGCACCGGGTCGAGGATCAGAAAGCAGCTATCGCCGACACCATCGATGCCATTGCGAGGTTTACTGGCCGCCCACCGCGTGGCTGGGAAAGTCCGGGACTGACGGAGACTGACGAGACACTCGATCTCCTGGCCGAGGCGGGCATCGAATACGTTGCCGACTGGGTTCTGGACGACCAGCCCGTATCGCTTCGCACCCGCGCCGGTGAAATTGTTTCGGTCCCCTACACAGTTGAGATCAATGATGTGGTCATGACTGCGATCCAGCAATCGCCGTCGGATGAGATCTTCCGCCGCGGGCGTGACCAATTCGATCGCCTCTACCTCGAAGGCAAGGATATCCCCCGGGTGATGGCGATTTCCATCCATCCGTATCTGACCGGTGCGCCGCATCGGATCAAATATCTGGAAGCCTTGTACGACCATATCCTCAGCCATGACGACGTGGTGATGTGGACTGGAGCCGAGATCCTCGACTGGTACAAGGCGCAGGCAAAGTAGGCTGGAAGGGACAGCGACCATGCTTCCAAAAGTGCTCCTCGTGTCGCTTGGCGGCACGATCACCATGACCTCGGGCGCCGCGGGAGGCATCGTGCCGACGCTGACCGGAGAGGACCTTGTTCGCGCCATCCCTGCCCTTGCGAAGGTGGCCGAGATCGAGGCTCTGTCTCCGTTCCGCCTGCCGGGCGCCTCTCTGTCCCTCGCCCACTTGCGCGAGATCGCTCGAATGCTCAATGAGCGTCTGCAGGGTGATTGCAGCGGCGCCATCGTCGTCCAGGGAACAGATACTATCGAGGAGACTGCTTTCGTGCTCGACCTGCTGGTCGACAGCGACAAGCCTGTAGTGGTGCTCGGCGCAATGCGTGGAGCGGAGGCGCCAGGAGCGGACGGACCGGCCAATCTGCTCGCGGGCGTCATCACCGCAGCGTCGGGGGCTGCGCGCGGGCTCGGCACTCTCGTCGTCCTCAACGACACTATTCACGCCGCCCGGTTCGTGCAGAAGATCAGCACCGTGTTGCCGTCCGCATTCCAGTCACCCGGAGCGGGACCGCTGGGATATGTTGTCGAAGGTGAAGCGCGCATCCTCACCAGGATTGTCCGCCGCCCTGCCATTCCGAATGGCGTAGACGGAGACGAAGCCCCCGTGGCCCTCATCATCATCGCTCTTGGAGATGACGGTAGGTTGCTCCCCACCCTGCCCGCGCTTGGTTACCGAGGAGTTGTCATCGAGGCCATGGGTGTGGGGCATGTTCCAGCCTCTGTAGTGCCTGCTCTCGAAGAGTTGGCCGGTACCTTGCCCGTAATCTTGAGCACGCGGATCACAGCAGGCCCGGTATGCTCACGCACCTACGGCTTCCCGGGCTCAGAGATCGACCTGATCGGCCGCGGTCTCATCAACGGCGGCGATATTGGGGGTCTAAAGGCCCGGTTACTGTTGTCCCTGCTGCTTGGCGCAGGCTACGATAGCGAGGCGCTTTTGGATCAATTCACCCGCTATGCCGCCTTGTTGCACGGATAGGCGATTTGGCTGCCGAGACTGGAACAAATAGAAGGACGGTGCTTTCCAGATCTCGGATTCGAATTGACCACGAGCGACGTCGATGATGGCTCGCAGGTTGAGCCTTTGCTCGATCAGATCTCAGTCCACTCGCCTCATTTACAGGCGATGGAGCTTACGATCAGGAGGGCATCTACGGTAGCGTAGCCGAGCGTCATCCTGAGGCTCACGTGATCGTTCCACCTCGATCAACGGCGGTACCGAGCGACATGGCGGAGAGCACTTCGACCGAGCGAGATCGGCATCTCCACGGCATCGCTGAGCATGGACGTGTGGCCTGGCAGAAGCGGTCCGGGTACACGCGCCGGGCTTTGGTGGAAACCGCCATCAGCCGCTTCAAACGGGTGATCGGGGATGCGTTGCGGTCACGGACGGATCAGCGTCGCGCGACCGAAATATCCATTGCCATTCATGCCTTGAACCGTATGCTTGAGCTCGGACGCCCGACGTCCGTCCGCATCGCCTAAACTACAGGCACGGGGTGGGCCCAGTGCGTTCACCAGACGATCCATGCAACACGGTCAATCCGCATCCCAGTTGACACCTTTTGGCTCAATCTCTGCCCTGAGCTCCACGGGCAGTGGCTATAGCTTGACAGTCTGATTGAGGGCCTTACGCTTCGATAGGTGATCCGAGGTTCAGGATCTACCAGTTGTCAAAGAGACACACGGGGAGCGCTTCGGTGCTAACGGCCGTGACAACTGGAGTGCTGTCATTCTGCGAGCGCAAGATCCCCGTTGCGCTTTGCGGCTTTAGAAATCTGGGAGGATTTGATTTGCTCGCGAAACTAGCTATCTCGACTGCACTTACTCTGGCAATCAGCACCTACGCTTACGCTGAAACGCCGCGCAACGGTGGCACAATCCGCTTCTCGGCACCCTACGGTTCAAGCTTTTCGAGCCTTGACATTCACACCTCGCACCGCGCCCAGGACGAGATTTACGCCAAGGCAATTCACCGCTCGCTGTACAACTGGGATGCCACTAATAACCAGCCGGTTCTGGAACTCGCCAAATCGGTCGATATCTCCGAAGATGGACTGACCTACACCTACAAGCTGCGGGATGACGCCTATTTCCATCACGGCCGGAAGATGACCGCCGATGATATCATATGGTCGTTCACGCGCATCATGGATGGTGCCAAAGCATATCCGGGCGCGCGCTTCGTCCGCATCATCAAGGGAGCCGTCGAGGTCGAGAAGGGACAGGCTAGGGAAATTTCAGGTCTCAGGAAGATTGACGACCATACCTTGGAGATGGCTCTCACAGAGCGTGTTGATCCCGGTTTTTATCTCAGGACGGCAGCAACATCCATCTATCCTGCGGATGAAGCGGTCAAAGAGTCCTTCGTGATCAAACCGATTGGACTTGGACCCTTCAAGTTTGTCGAGCATGTACCGGGATCCCGGTTTGTCGCAGAGCGCTGGGAGAAGTTCTACAAGCCGGGCAAGCCTCATGCCGACAAAATCGTGATCTCGACCATGGGTGAAGCATCCGCGCGCGACGTTGCTTTCCGCAACAAGGAAATCGACGTCTCGATTCTCGGGCCAGCGCAATATGTCGCCTATCAGGCCGATCCTGAGCTCTCCAAAGGCATTCTCGAGGTACCGGAGGTTTATACCCGGATCATGGGCATGAATCCCAATTTCAAGCCTTTTACCGACAAGCGTGTTCGACAGGCGGTCAACCACGCCATTGACGCAGATCTTATCATCAAGCGTCTCAACAAGAATAAGGCCTACCGAGCCACAAGCTGGCTTCCTCTGTCGTCACCCGCCTATGACAAGTCCTTGAAGCCGTATACGTATGATCCGGAGAAGGCCAAGAAGCTGCTTGCTGACGCCGGCTACTCCGGCGGCTTCGAGTTCGAGTGGACGGCGACCCCGAATGAGAGCTGGGGTGTCCCCATAGTCGAGGCTGTCATTCCGATGCTCGAGAAGGTCGGGATTAAGGCGAAGATCAAGCCTGTGGAGGGATCCGTTCTTGCAGGCATCGTCAGCAAGGGCGAGTATCAGGCCTACATCTGGTCGAATACGTCCGGCCCTGATCCGCTTGGATCGCTGAAGTGCTTCCACTCGGCTACTCCCCAGTCGGCCTGTAATTATACCGCATTCAAGAACGCAGAAGTCGACAAGTTGCTGGACCAGGCGGGAGACGAGCGGGATCCAGGCAAGAGGGTCGAGTACCTGAAGAAGGCGAATGCGATCATCCAGGAAGAGGCTCCGATGTGGTTCTTCAACTACAACAAGGCCGTCATGGCTTATCAGCCTTGGCTCAAGGGCTTGCAGCCGAACGCAACGGAGCTTGCGTTCCAGAACTATGAGGATCTGTGGGTGGACGAAACCTCACCCGCTGCCAAATAACGGCGGCAGTCCAGTACGGTTGAACCGACTGACTTTCATCCCGGCATCTTCCAGAGGTGCCGGGATGTTTTCCTTGGAGACAGCGCATGACTGAGCAGGTGCGCCGGTCGGTTACCACCCGACCGCATAGGAAGCCCGCCGGGGGTCCGCGGCTCCAGCATGAACTCCGGTAGATACATCCGTCGACGCGGCGCAGACTGCCCCCGCGAGCCATGTCCAGTCCGGCCAGCAATGAACATCGTGTCCCTTGGCCCGTAGGTCGGTTCCGACCGTGGTGGGAAAACGCCCCTCGAGAGCCAATCGGGCCGGGAAGTAATCGTGCGGATCAAACGAGTTCGGAAAACTGTATGTGGCAAAGCGCGGTGCCTCGACGGCAACCTGGAGATCGTGCCCGAAGATGACGCGGTTAAGGAAGACCTGCAGCATGGCCTGGCACTGCACGTCGCCGCCCGGTGTTCCGAATGGCATGATCCACTCGCCTTCCTTGATCGCAAGAGCCGGATTGCACGTGAGGCGCGGGCGTCGACCGGGGTTGATATACCCGGGATGGGCCGGATCCGTGTATCCTTGAGAGCCGCGCGAGGAAGGACACAGCCCGGTGCCGGGCACCATGACGGAATCATAGGATGTATCGCTGGGTGTTGCGGCAAATGCATTGCCATGACGATCTACGACACAGACGAACGACGTATCGCCTGGGGGGCCCGGCTGTCCGGATGCGGCAGCCAAATCCGGCAAATGCGCACCGGAGCCAGACGGGACCGGCAGGCCGGGAGCGGCGCGGTCAGGATCGATCATCGAACGCCGGGTCATTCGGTTCTTGTCCGAGAGCAGCATCCCGAGAGGCACATGGATCGTCTGCGGATCCCCGTAATAGCGCTCCCGGTCCGCAAAGGACAGCTTGAGCGCTTCCACGACGGCATGGATGTATTGCGGGGAATTGTGCTCCAGCCGGCGAAGATCGCCGGGATCGAGCAGACCAAGGGCCTGCAAGAGCACCGGCCCCTGAGTCCAGGGTCCGCAGACATGCAGATCGACGCCTGCAAAGGAGCGCATGACGGCAGGCTCGACCGGTGCGGTGAACTCCTTCAGATCGTCGGCCTGCAGCCAGCCCCCCTCCTGCCGGAAAAAATGATCGATGGCAGCCGCGATATCACCCCGGTAGAATGCTGCATGCGCGGCCTCCAATCCCGCATCGCGGCCGCGCGACGAAGCTGAGCGCTCTTCATCGGCGAGATACTGAAGCGTTCCTGCAAGGTCCCGCTGGACGAAAATCTCCCCTGTCCGAGGAGGACGCCCCTGCGGCAAGAAGACGGACGCATTCGACGGCCAGCGCCTGTAGTCATTCTCATGAAGGGCAATCATATCGGCGAGCAATGGGTACATCGGGAAACCGTTGCAGGCGAACCTGATGGCTGCGGATGCAACTTCGCCGAAGCTCATGGTTCCGAAGCGCTGCAAAGCCGTGATCCAGGCTGACGGCGCTCCGGGAACGACGCTGCGGAAGATCCCGTGCGGGATTCTGCCGCCGTACTCGCGTCGAAACACCTGCACATCCGTGCGCCGAGGCCATGGCCCCAGTCCCGCTATCGTGTGAATCGATGCAGTCTTGCTGTCATACAGGATGATCGGCGCGACGCCGGCAAAGTTGACCAGATCGCACTGAACCACAGCCAGAACAATGCCAGCGGCAACCCCAGCATCCACCGCATTGCCTCCGGCTTCGAGAATTGCAAACGCGGCATGGGAGGCTGCATAATGCCCGGACACGGCCATATGCAGGGTACCCAGCAGCGTCGGACGGTGAGCGCCCGTGGCCCCGAGACTAAGACCTGGATTGGGAGGCTGAGCATTCATGAAGACACTCGCTGAAACAGCTGCGCGCGGAGGTTGCAGCGTAAAACTGTTTCCATGTTGATGGAAACAGCCCTCTTCTATTTCTCGCCGCTTTATTGACGGCGAACCGGATCCACTTCGCCGCAACATGCTCCAAGGTCAGCTCTGCGGCTCCGGAAGTGATCTGCCGCTCAGCCTACGGCTGTTGCCAAACCATCTGGGATGGCAATCTCGTCGACTCTCCGGCACCGGACGTGGTGCTCCCCTCCCCGATTTTCGAGCGCTGGCGCTGGGGGCGTCCGGCAGATGTCCCGCGCTTCCGGGCATCGGGGGTGAAAACCGCAGCCTGTCGGCGGACTGAGCGGGTTCGGGATCTCGCCGGTGATCTTGGTGCCGCTGCTTCGTTTGAACGGATCGGGGATCGCCGCGATGAGCGCCCGCGTGTAGGGATGCCCAGGCTGCGTGAAAATCGTGTTCCATGGGCCGCTCTCGACGATGCGGCCGAGATACATAACGGCGACCCGATCGCTCATGTGCTCGACCACGCCGAGATCGTGGCTGATCATGATATATGAGAGACCGAGCGTCTCCTTAAGTTCGAGAAGCAGGTTGATGATCTGGGCTCGGATGGAGACATCCAGTGCGGAAACCGGCTCATCCAGAACGACGATCTTCGGCTCGAGGATAAGGGCGCGCGCAATTCCGATCCGCTGTCGCTGTCCGCCGGAAAACTCGTGCGGGTAGCGCTCTGCAGCCTCTGGCCGCAGGCCGACGCGCGCCAGCATGTCGCCGATCCTCCCGTCGATCTCGCTCTTTGCCGTGATGCCGTGTAGGCGCAGAGGAGTCTCGAGCGTCCTCCGCACCGTCTGACGCGGGTTGAGCGAGGAATATGGGTCCTGGAATACCATTTGCGTGATCCGCGCCCTCGTCTTCCGGTCCCTCCCCGCCGTGCCGACCTCGTGCCCATCAACAACCACACGGCCGCGCGTCGGCGCCTGCAGGCCGAGGATGGAGAGTGCCAAAGTCGACTTGCCACAGCCAGACTCGCCGACGAGACCAAAGCACTCGCCTCGCTTCAATTCCAGGTCGACCCCGTCCACAGCATGCACGAACCGCCGCGATCCTCCGAGGAGCCCTCGCCCAACCGGAAAATGAACCGCGAGGTTTTCGACCTTCAGGATCGTGTCGTTGGAAGTGTCAGTCATGATAATGGCACCGTACGAGACCGCTGTCGGGAAGCGGCGTCACAACAGGATCTTCGGCTCGACAGAGATCGGTCGCGGCATGGCAGCGGGGGTTGAACCGGCAGCCGGTTGGAAAAGCCACGACAGGAGGCACCACGCCTTCGATCTCCTTAAGCTTCTTGCGGCCAAACTTGGAGCGGGCTCCTAGAAGCGGGAGCGAGGCGAGGAGCCCCTGCGTATATGGATGCCTCGGAGCTAGGAATATGCTGTCGGCAGCGCGCTGCTCGACCAAGCGACCGGCATACATGACTCCGACGTTCTGGCACATGTTGGCAATAAGCCCGAGATCGTGGCTGATCATGAAAACCGCGGTCCCCTGCGCTGCGGAAAGCTCCCGGATCAGGTCGAGGATCTCGGCCTGGACCGTCACGTCGAGCGCTGTCGTCGGCTCGTCCGCCAACAGGAGATCGGGCCCGCAAACCAGCGCCATGGCGATCATGACGCGCTGCCGCATGCCGCCCGAGAGCTGATGCGGGAAATCCTTTACGCGCCGCTCCGGTGCGGGCACCCGGACCCTTGCGAGGGCCTCCACCGCCTGGCGCTCCGCCTCCCTCCAGTTCGCACCCTTGTGAAGCACGAACATCTCGGCAATCTGTCGCCCGACCGGCGACAGCGGATTGAGGGCCGTCATCGGCTCCTGAAAGATCATCGAGATCCGGCTGCCCCGCAGCTTGCGCATGCCGCCCGGCGACAGATCCCGCAGCTCCTGCCCATCGAAACGTATGCTGCCGCCTGCAATGCTGAGGGGATTTCTCAGCAGACCGATCAGGGCAAGAGCGGTGATGCTCTTACCGCATCCGGACTCACCTACCAGACCGAACGTCTCTCCGCGCCTGATGCTGAACGAGACATCCTGCACCGCCGGATACCTCCGGCCGTTGACGGACAGATCGATACGGAGACCCTCTACCTCAAGAAGCGCCTGTCCTGTCATGCCCGTCGGCTCCGCGATTGAGGATCGAGAATGTCGCGAAGGCCGTCGCCGAGCAGGTTCAAGCCAAGAACCGTGACGAAGATTGCAAGGCCGGGGAAGATCGAAATCCAGGGCGCCGTGGTGATCTGATCCCGCGCATCGGACAGCATGCTGCCCCAGCTCGGGAACGGCGGGCGGATGCCGAGACCAAGAAAGGAGAGAGCAGCCTCGGCAAGAACCGCACCGCCCATGCCGAGAGTGCCGATAACGATGATGGGGCCGAGCATATTGGGCAGAAGCTGTGTCAGCATGATGCGCACGTCGCTGTAGCCCAGGACCTTCGCCGCCTGGACGTATCCCTGGCTCTTGAGTGACAGGGTCGAGGCGCGGGCAAGGCGGCAGGTGAAAGACCAGTTGGTGAGGCCGAGTGCAATCAGCAGACTGGTCAGCCCTGGATTGAGGATCGCCATGATTGCGAGGGCAAAGATGAGAGACGGAATGGCCAGCATCATGTTGGTCAAGCCACTCACGAAATCATCCCACCACCCGCCCCAATATCCGGCGGACACCCCGAGGCAGGCTCCGATCACCGTGTTGATGAGCTGCGAGATGATCCCGACGGTGAGCGAAATCCGCGCCCCGTAGAGAACCCGGCTGTAGATATCGCGCCCCTGCGCATCCGTGCCAAACCAGAACGCGGCTCCCGGCGGCTCCTCCGCATAGAGCAGGTCCGCATCCATGACCGGATCGGTATGAGCAAGCCAAGGTGCAAGGGATCCTGCGATCACCACGGCGGCAAAGAGAAATCCTCCGATCAGGAGATTGGCTCTGATCTTCATGTCGTCCCCTCAGGTGTACTTGATGCGCGGGTCGATAATCGCGCAGACGACATCGACGAGGGTGTTGATCAGGAGAAAGAAGAGGACGATCACTAAGATTGCCCCCTGCACGACAGGGATGTCCCTCAATGTGACGCTGTCGACGAGCAAGGATCCCAGTCCTGGCCAGGCGAAGAGCTTCTCGACGACGACGGCCTGCCCGATGACGGTGCCAAACTGCAGGCCGATGGTGGTGAGGACGATGACGAGAGCGTTCCGCGTCAGATGCCATTGCACCACGCGAGCCTCGCTCATTCCCTTGGCCCGGGCGGTTCGCACGAAATCGGCATTCATGATTTCGAGCACCGTGGCCCGTGTCGTGCGCGCCAGAAGCGCCATTGGTGCAACGCCGAGGGCAATCGACGGCAGGATCAGGTAGCGTATGCCGCCATCCCCGTAGCCGAAGCTTGGCAGCCAGCCGAGCACAAGGGCAAAGATGTACATCAGCATCAGGCCCAGCCAGAATTTCGGGAGCGACAGACCCGACACGGCGCTGACCATTGAAATCGTATCGATCCAGCTTCCCTGTCGCAGAGCGGCGATAAAACCGAGCGGGACACCGAAGACGATGGCAAACAGCATGGAAGCGAGGGCAAGCTGCGCGGTTGGCCACATTCGGTCCGCCAAGACCGTCGTGACCGGTTGGCGCGTCCGGAACGAGGTTCCGAGATCGAGTGTCGCAAGCTGGCCTACGTACTTGCCGAACCGGATGTAAACAGGATCGTCCAGCCCAAACTCTTTGTTAATTCGAGCCGCAACTTCGGCGTCCATGACGCTGCGGCCGTCGTCGTTCATGCTCGATACGAAGGTGCCCGGAATCACGCTGAACATCAGAAAGATGACGGCAGCAATAGACAGGACAATCGGAACCATTTGCAGCAGGCGCCGCAGGACGAAAGAAATCATTCAAGACTCCAACCTGGCGCTCGCAACACAGGGTTCGCGAACATCAGGACTTGCAGTGCATCCCGAGGCTTGGCCCAGTTGCCATATAGCAATCACCTCAATCACACCCGATAGAACCGTTCTGCAAGACAATATCAACTATTGGCAACACAATAATTTCTCCGATTGAGGAGCTTGATGCGCTTATTAAGGCAAATCCCCATTCCGCTCATAGTCTTAGTCGGACGATCAAATTGCATCCAGAGGCCAAATCGGGCGTCTGATCTTGCGATAGGGCCGTTCCGTGAAGTTCCTCGTTGATAGAGCTCCCGTATCGACCTCAATAACCTCTCGGGCAATCGGCTCAAACGCGGCCCGGAAGTGCTGCATCGACTTCACGATCAGAGTTGACTTTCGCGTCGGGTCGACACCTAGTGACGTGAACTGTCCGAGATCATTGGCCTGCCCGTTGTGGCTGATCACGATGATCTCAACTCCGCCAACACGCAGGAGAAGGCTCAGGCCGTAATTGCGCCGCGCTCCGCCGCCCATGGGCCCATAGGCGATGAAGCTGCCATCAGTAATGGCCGCAACATGGCCTGTGACCTCAATCGGTCCGCCACCCATAGTCGGATCGGTTTTGCCACCGAGCAGCAATGTCACGCGATTGCCCACACCCGCAGCCTGTGCCTGTAGAACAGCCTCGGGATCGTGGATGGCATGAAAGCCAGCGTTCTGCAGATCGGCATCAAGCACGGCCTTGAGCAGATTGGTGGCGTCTCCATAGGCTCCCGATCCCGGATTGTCGGAATAGTCGGAAATGACAAGAGGCTTGCCCGAACCGGTGCCAACCTTCGCCTTCGCGATGGCCTCGTCCAGCGGCGTGAAATGAATGGACGAGAACGTCCGCTGCTCCCACACATAGTCCATGAGTTGTTCGGCAATGGCCTGCGCCGCAGGCAGCTCATTGCCCGTTACGGCGATTGAAGGGCCGATGTCATGGACGTCGGCAGACGAGAAACCGGCCTGAACGCTGACCACGAGAGCCTGCCCAGCGGTCTCGATCTCATCGCCGCGGCGCAGCAGCTCCATCATAGGAGGCGAGGTCGTGCGGCCTCCATCCAGGGCGTACAGGATAGGCCGCCGGGCCAGCGCCACCTTCGGTGTCAGCTCTCCTGTCATTGCCCTTTCCAGGAGTTCGGCAGCCTGCCACGTGCGCTCGTACTGATCAATGTGAGGATAAGTCCGGTAAGAGATAAGCGCATTGGAATTATCGGCCATGCGCTGCGTGACGGTCGCATGCAGGTCGAGAACCGCGACAATCGGGACGCGGGAGCCGACGCGTGAGCGGATGCGGGCCAGCAATTCGCCCTCGCCATCATCATGGCTCTGCGTGGACATCGATCCATGGAGGTGAAGCAGGATCCCATCCACTTCATCACAGGCATCAAGGATGAGCTTCGTAATCGTCTCGAAACAGTCATCGGTGACGCGACCGGACGGATTGGCAGAAGCGGCGACGGGATGAACGAGCTTCCATTGGAACTTTTCGGCAGCTTCGAATGCGGAGCCGATCGACGTATGTGTTCCTCTAAAGGCGGGGATGATGTCCTCATCCTGATAGTAGCTGCAATTCCTAAATGCGCTCTCATCAGTTAGCTGAACACTGAACGTGTTCGTCTCGTGCATAAACTCTGCGAGAAGAACGCATTTCACCATTTTCCTTATCCCCCCATCATATCTGTTGGCTGTAGGAGCGCTGGCTCGCTGACACCCAATCGATATGTTATGTCCCTCAAGCCTCTAAGGGCGCAGTTTTACCGATGGTGGCAAAGGCTGGAATATTCTTCAACCCGAAACTTAAGGACGACCCATCATTCATGCACAACGATCGGTGTGGGCCAGCCGTTTGCACTTTGGTGCTATTGCCGCCTTGTTGCATGGAGGAGCGAGTTGGTAACCCAGGCTGGATATCATAGAGGCCCGTCGCCTTTTAAACAAAGACCCCCGCCATGCCCTTCAAGGCTCATGCCGCTCGCCGTCACCACATCCCCAGGCAGCGGTACTGGGTGACCAACTGGGCCGAGTACGATGCAGCCCTGCACCAGCGGGGAAGTCTGACGCTCTGGTTCTCCGATGAGGCGATTGCCGCCTGGCAGGCCGAGCCCCGCACGACACCGGGCGGCCAGCCACACTACTCCACTCTGGCGATCAGGACGGCGTTGACGCTTCGGGCGATGTTCCGGCTGGCGCTCCGCCAAACGGAAGGTCTGATCGGCTCGGACCTGAGGCTTCTGGGGCTGGATCTGGTTCTGTTCCGGCAACCGGAACACGGCCCAGAAGCATGTCTGGCGGGCCGCCATCGTGCTGCTGAGCGCCGATGGCGTCGGCACGGCCGAGATCATGCGCCAGACCGGCACCTCCGAAACCTGCGTCTGACGCGGGCAGGAGCGCTTCATGCACGAGGGCGTTGACGGGTTGTTGCGCGACAAGACCCGCCCGTCCCGGGTCAAGCCGCTCGGCCTGATATTGCCGAGCGGGTGGTCAACCCGACGCTGTCCGACCCTCCGGCCGAGGCCACCCGTTGGACCGCCGCCATGATGGCCGAGCAGACCGGGATCAGCGCCAGTGCCGTACGGCGCATCTGGCGGGCTCACGGCCTCCAGCCGCATCGCTATCGCCAGTTCAAGCTCTCCAACGATCCCAAGTTCGCTGAGAAGCTCAGAGACGTGGTCGGGCTCTACGTCAACCCACCGGCGCATGCCATCGTGCTCTCGGTAGACGAGAAGAGCCAGATCCAGACGCTCTACCGCACCCAGCCCGGTCTGCCGCTCAAGAAGGGCCGCCTCGAGACCATGACCCACGACCACAAGCGCCATGGCACCACCACACCGTTTGCCGCCCTGAACGGGTTCTGTTGCAGCTTTGAAGCTTCCCACCACCCAAGCTATGACGGGATAGGGTTGAGAGGGGCTCATGGTGATGGCAGGTAAGAAGAACCCGTTCCAGGGTCGGCAGTTCACGGCGGAGATCATCCTATGGGCGGTGCGCTGGTATCCGCAGTTCCCCATCAGCTATCGTGATCTTGAGCGGATGTTTGCGGACCGCGGCGTTAAGGTGGACCATACAACCTTGTTCCGCTGGATCCAGGCCTATGCTCCTGAACTCGACAAGCGCATTCGTCCGCACCTGCGGATGACCAATGGCTCCTGGCGCGTGGACGAAACATACATTCGGATAAAGGGCGAATGGGTGTACCTGTATCGTGCCGTCGATGCTGCCGGGCAGACCATCGATTTTCTGCTTTCACCCAGGCGGGATGCGGCTGCCGCTCGGCGCTTCTTCCGGAAGGCCTTGAAGCAGCCCCATACGGTCAATCCGCGGACCATCACGGTCGATAAGAATGCCGCTTACCCTATTGCGACCAAAGCCATGAAGCGGGCTGGAGAGCTCTGGCACTTTGCGAAACTCCGGCAGGTGAAGTTCCTGAACAACATCGTCGAGCAGGATCACCGGCGCATCAAGCGGCTGGTCAGACCGGCGCTGAGCTTCAAGAGCTTCGTAACAGCCTCACGGACGATTGCAGGCTACGAGGCTATCGCAATGATCCGAAAAGACCAGATTGTGAGCGCACCCGCGAACGACATGAAGGCCCAGAGGGACTTCATTGCTGCTCTGTTCAGCGCTGCTGCCTAACCTGAGTTCACCTCTGGCCATCGCTCGACCTATGTCGGGGGTTGCAACGGAACCCTTCGGACCATCCTGAGGGTGGGACACATGGCTGTCAGAGCGATTGATCCGGTTGGCCCCAAATCCATAGGCCCGGCTCCGCGACACAACTCCTTTGGCGACTGGGGTCGGCGGATTTGCGGACCTTTAACCGCTCTGCCCCGCTCGGCAGACGGGCGCACTGCCGGCCTTCGTCTTACGGGCGGGATAATCGCCCTGCTGCTAGGATCCTCAAAGCCGGCTATGGTTTCTCCGCCTTGGAGATGCGGCAATCCCTTGGTGTTCGGGACCAGGCAGGAGGGGTCGGAAGGTGGCGTCGCCGATCCTTCTTCACCCGCTCGCTCCAAGGGCAGCATTGCTAAAGTTAGCTTTCAGCCAAAGCTCAAGATAGCGTGAGGCAGCGGACCTTGGGCATGGTGGCCGCTCAAGAACAGGCGTTGTGGGTCGTCAGGTCGATAGGGATACGCAGGACCCCGCCGCTGTCTGCGGTGACCCCGGTGTAGCTGCCGGGGTCGTCAAGCGGCTTGGGGGTGTTCCACGGGGGATTTGGCCCCGCTGCCCCGCAGGAAAGGGCTTTGAGATTTTTCCAGCGAGCACATCTGAGACTACTTTCGCTGGCGAAACACGTTCTATGTGCTGGCGAGGCCTGCCATCTCCAAGCCATGCTCATAATGCTCCAGGTCAGCCGGACTTTGAAAGCGTGCAGGGATCCGCAGCCATGCGATTGGACCGCCAATAGCCTGCAGTTGCTCCGGCCCGAGGTGCTGATAAAGGGTCTCGCGCATAAGCTGAGCGTGCATGGCGGCCTCCTCTGTCTGGCCGGCATAGGCTGCTGCGGCGGCTAGCCAACCCCGGTTAGTTCTGATCCGGTCCGGCGACTGGCGAAGCCAGAAAAGCGCCTCCTCGTACTTGCGCCCGATGAAGCACGCTTTGCCCATCTGCTCGACAGAAACAGCCGGGTAGAATGGGTTCAGCTTGATCGAGCGCTCTGCCTGCTCGATACCCCGGCTTGGATCTCCGGCGTAGGCATACTCGAGGCCAGTGTAGCCGAGGGTCTCTACATCGCCAGGGCTGAGCAGAACGGCACGATCTAAATGGAGACGGGCCCCTCCGAAGTCGCGCCTCATCTGTAGGAACATCCCGAGTAGCCAGTGACCCTGCGGGTCGAGCGGATCAAGTTCAATCGCCTGCCGTGCATAACCGATGGCTTTCTCCCGCCGCTCTTCCTCCTCCCGGGGCGCAATCCCGCCTGTCGCGATGTGGCAGACAGCCAAGCCGCAATACGCTGCAGCCGAGTTCGGATCTTGCTCGAGCGCACGGCTAAAACACTCGAGCGCCTTCGCGTGTGAACTGTAGTTGGTCGAGCGCTCGTACTCCCGTCCACGTAGGCAATGCTCATAAGCTGTCAGCGAGTGGATCTCTCTGTGGCGCACCCTCTCCAACTCGGCTTGCTCCACCTGCACCGGGATGCTGGCGACAATCGCTTTGGCAGCCTCTTCCTGAAACGAAGGCAGCTCCTGCCAGTCTCCTTGGAATCGCTCGCTCCACACGTGGCGCAGTGAAGCATTGTCAACGAGCCGCACCGTGACGCTCAACCGGTTGCCGGTGCGACGGACACTGCCCTCGACCGTATATCGAGCCCCCAGTTGTCGCAGCCTTCCTTCTATGTCCGGTTCTTGCAGGAGGGCGAACGATGTATGTCGAGCAAGCACCGCGAGCCGGCGGAAACGCGCGAGATCCCCGATAACATCTTCCGTCAGCGCTGCCGGCAAACTGCCCAGCGTTTGGTCCTCCGAAAGATCCCGCAACGGCAGAACCGCAACAAGGGGTTTGCCATCGAAGGACGCGTCGCTGCGACCAAGAACCCAGGCAGCATTGAAGGGCTCAGCGGCAGAGCGGCCACCCGACTGGCTTACAGTGCGCCCGAGTTGTTCGACCTCTGCCCCAGGTCTGATCTGGAAATCACGTGCCAGAAGGGCGCGGAGCTGCCCGTAACGCCCGACTGCGAGAGCGTGTTCGCCTTGGTTCATGTGCAGCCGTATCAGGGCGGCGTGCATGCGCTCGCAGTAGGGGTCGATCCCGAGGTAGCGTTTGGCACAGTGCTTGGCTTCTGCCACCTCGCCGCGCCACAACCTGAGAGAGAAGAGATTCCAGAAGGCTGATTGAGCTATTTCGCGCAAACGCTCCCTCTCCGGCAGGAGCCAGTCTTCGTACTCAGCGCTTGCGTCCGCGTTGGGCATAAGATCGCCTAGGTAAAGTTCGCAAGCCTCGCTGAGCGCTTTGAGGGTTCCTTCTCGCGCGAGGGCCTCAAAGCGCGCCACATCAACGGAGACACGGTCGGGGTCCAGCCACACCGAGTGGCTGTCGCTGAGGAGGATCCGCTCACCTTCTTCCAGGTCCTTCCTGATCTGGTGGAGGGCAAACCTCAGATTGCCTTGCGCGTGCGGCAGATCGGAGCCGGGCCACAGCAGATCCTGAACAGTCTCCCGTCGATACTTCTTGCCAGGTACGTAGGCCAGAAGCGCAAGCAGCAGCCCTCCCTTTTGACTTGCGAGTTCGACATCCCCGCGATCGGGATGTCGCAGGCGAAGCCCGCCAAGCAGTGCGATCTCGAGTTTCGTCATGGCTGACCCTCGAGCGCTGTGGATGCGCACAACAGTCTAGCACCAGCGAATGGTTAGCCGCAATGGCAGGGGGTATAGCTCTAACGCCCGACTAACGCTGGCCTCCCTCAGCCCTAACGGCGGTCTAACGCAAAGGTCGCAGAATCCCACCGGCTCAGAGGGAGGGTTCATAAAGTGGAGAAAGCTCGTCTAATCAGACACCCACACACGCACCACAGCTCCAAGAGGGCCCCGCGCACACAGGCCTTTGCTGGCGCGCTCATAACCTGCGGCATCCTGCTTGTCTCGCCAATGCTCGACTACGCGCCAGTTCGTGCGGAGACGCCGGAGGGATGCTTGGATGGCGAGTGGATCAATGAGGTCACTCAGTTCGTCGCGGAGGAAACACGCTCGCAAGTGCCGGAGGTTTGTGTACGCTCTGCCCCGGCAGAGGTGTTGAATGCGCTTGTTCCATCGGCAGTGGCCAGGAAGTCTCATGGAGAAACTCTCGCTGCCGTTTACGTCGCCGCGACCCGTGAGATCCTGATGGTACAAGATCTGAATCCTGCCACACCGCTCGCCCGCAGCTATCTCGCCCATGAGCTTGTGCATGCGCAGCAGTTTGGCCGGGGTGCGCACGAGCGTGCCTCATGCTTGGGAGCCTTGGAAGGAGAGGCCTACAACGTTCAAGCCCTGTACCTTCACACAAGAACCAGCAACAATGACGGGGATGCGTTCATCTTCCAGGTGCTTGGCATGTTCCAGAGCGCATGCGGCTACGCCAACTGACTTCGGCCACCTTTCAGATAGGCAGGGGGTCTAGCGGAACTTGAGGGCCTTATATGGGAAGCTCAAGGAACGGTGTCGAGGACTATCAGGTAGCTGGGATTACCCAGGCTCCCATTGTCGTCTGCGGTAACCCCCGGTGTAGCTACTGGGGCTTCGGCGGGGTCAGGTGCCCATGGGGGATCTGGCATCGCCTCCCGCAGATAGGGGCCTTCAGATTATTAAGCTCTGATTATCCTGATATTGCTTCGGCAAATCAGGCTGACAAAACCACACTAAACACACCTACGAAGAAGAGAGCGTAGGCGATCCAGAGGAGCGCCTCTGTGGTGTTCCTCAAGACGTTGAACTCTCTGTCACCGAGGTCGTGGTCGAGCGTACTGATTTCGGTTCTGCATTCGTGCATGTAAGCTGTATTGGCGGCAAGTTCGCTGTTTATAGTTCCACGCGCCAGTGCTTCAGACCTTCTCGCATCGAGGGTGACAGAAAGCTCTTTGATTTTCTAGGTTGTGAAGTCATCTCGAAGCCGCCCGTGGTGCGTCCACTGAAAGGCCCGACGCTCCAGCCAGCAGCGCGACAGAGCTGGAGCGCGTGGTAGGGGCAGGTCCAAGGTAACCAGGCGAATGTCTCTTATTGGCACTCCACGGACGAAAGAGCTTGGTCCGCTTTAGCGCTCACAAGCCGACCTTCGTTGAGCGGCCGGAAGGTGGACGTTTGCCTAGAGGCGACATTCCGGGACGTCGCTCGAGGCCAAGGCCATCTGCTATACGGCATGGCCGGATGAGGCTGCTATTGCTTTGCTGCATGCAGCATTGCCTTGCACCGATCACGGCTTGCTCGCGGCTGGGGCACGCCTAACCTGCCGACTGATTTGGCATGCCGAAGCCCATCGCCGCCGGGCGAGTCGAGTCAGGCTCATAATGAGAAATTGCTGCGCCTGTTCGCCTGGTAATAGGGTTATGTGTGACCTCTACCATGACCACAACGCGATGTCCTCAACTCACCTGCACTCGGCGCGTCACCTGGCCGTTGCTCTCCCAGTAAGTTCGCTTGTTGGCAATCCCCGAGTCAGTCATCGCCGGTTGAACGTTCCCCTGGAAATCTACTGCCCTGGAGGTGATGCGATGCTCACCCGGTGACGGGCGTTCCCAATCAACCGACCAGACCCGCCAGGCATGGTCCGCCTCCTCGCTCCGATCGATGCTGGCCGCCATCCAGGGACCATCGTCAATCTGGACCTCCACCTTGGCGATGGGCGCACCCCACGCCATCCCGATGATGCGGTACTGACCGCCCTGGCGGGTCACCCTAGCCGGTGCCGACTTGAGCCGGTCCCGCCCAACGGAGGTCTCAATCCCCACCACCGTTCCGTCCCGCTGCTCCTCCCGCAGGGTCACGTAGTCCCGAGCCATGAAGCGGCCCATGAACGGGGTGTCGTGCACCTCGATGCGGTCGAGCCATTTAACGTTAGCAACTCCGTACCAGCCGGGGGCAATCAGACGTAACGGGAATCCGTTGGGCTGAGGCAGGGGAGCCCCGTTCATTTCGTAAGCCAGGATGCTGTCGCTGCTCATGGCATCAGCAAGCGACATGCTGCGGGCGAAGTTCTGCCGTACCTTGACATCACGCACCTGCTCCTCGCCGGCATCGCTGCCGAAGAAGACCACTTCCCGACCGCCGCGCACCTGCGCTTCCTCCAGGATCGGCGCCAGGGGCGTGCCGGCCCATCGGGCGTTGCCAACTGCGGAGGTCAACCAGGGAAAACCATGATTGCCGGAGCATTCGAGGGTGAAAGTAACCTCGCGCCGGGGGCGAGCCTTGATGTCGCCGAGTGTCAGCCGGAGCGGGCGCGCGACTGACCCGCTGATCTCAAGAGCCCAGGACTTCTCATCAATCACGGGGCGATTGTAGTGGGCAACGCTGAAGAACTGCTCGTTCGGCGTCAACCAGGTGTTCAGGTCCTCCCACTTGGGCAGGTTCTGGACAACGCCGGAGGCCGCATCAGGAACGGGCGGCGGCTGGTCAGCCCACCGGATGACCTCCTCGCCAGGGCGAGCCGGGAACGCGCGGGCGAGGGAGGAGCGGAGAACCGTCAGCCCGGCGAAGGCGGCACTGCCGTAGGTGAGAAAGTCGCGGCGGAGAAGGTGATCGGATTGCATTGCTGTCTCCATCAATCCAGTAACGCGGAGCTGTCTTGCCGCTCTGCGTCCCTGCCGAGGCTCAATTGCCCCAGAGCAGGTTGTTTGGGCCGACCTCGTCCCCCCAAGGGTCAAGAAGCCCTTCGGGGTGGCTTGCCGTGGCACAAGGCAGAGTCGACGGACTCACTGAACACTTACGGAACTCACACAAGCGGCAATCGCGGGCGACGGTGTAGCCACCTGTCGCGGGATTGTGGCACCACGTAAGAACTCCAGTCTCACGTGGACAAGGCGGGGCCAGTTCGTGGTTCGGTCGCAAAACCGCGAGGACCAGGCTTGAGCCTGCGCCCTTCAGCGGTGCATGTCGACCACAGAGGTCATTTGCTTATCCTTAAGAGTTTGCATGCCTTGTGATGGAGAAAGTCCGAGCTTTGAGGGTGGCCTACTTCCATCCACTGGCTTCTTGGAAGCACGTGTCGTATCCCTTGGCTGCCGGAGAATGGTGTTCTGGCTAATCACGAATGTCGTCTCTTGGCCGATTTTGTTGAAAAACTCCCTGGCGCCGCTGCATGAGCCTATTGGTAGCGGCAGCGTGCGAGATCGGGCCCAGCATCTTGTATGCTGACCACGCAAAAATCGGCAGTTCCGGACTTTTTCAACACTATCGGCACGGAGCCGAAGTAAGCCGAACGTCTGGTTGCGCAGGGTCAGCGGACCTTTACACGGCTATGCTGAAGGGCAGGACGTGACCGAGGGTTCTCTAATTCCGGGCCTGAGATCAAGCTCTCTGTGAGCGTCCTTGCCGGGTCCAGGGTTCTCTCCGCGGTAAGGACAGGCCTTCCGCATGATGGCGTCAGATGACGCTGGTGGATCAATGTGTGAAGCGCGCTTGGCCCAAGAGGGCCTCGCAAAGCCTGGGGCGATCTCACCAACGCCAACGTCCCGGCAGGAACCTTGCTTCCCGCGGGTTGGCGGGAATCCAGTTAAACTTTCATGCTGCTTGTTGGGCGGCCTCCTGTGATGACCAGCGGAAGTCCGTGCCATCCATCCACATCCGGTGCAGAATGACGGCAAGCTTGCGCGCGACGGCAACCTTGGCTTTGCGCAGTCCGCTGCGCTTGGCCAGCCTGAGACCCCACGCCTTCAGCGCCGACCACTTGGCCACCCGGGTGAGCAGCACGTTGGCGGGCACCGTCAAATTAACCAAGGGGTGACCGGATCGGGGCATAGGCGAGGGATGAAGAACACCCGTCATCCCCGCTATGCCCGCCACCGCTTTCCGGCTGAGGTGATCAGCCATGCCGTCTGGTTGTACTTCCGATTCCCCTTGAGCTTGGTCGTGTGGGAATTGTTGGTCGCGTGGAAGCTCCAATCGGTGCTGAAAGCGATAAGCCGTGCTGATGGATAGTCAGGTCAACTGGAACAGCCCGCGCTGATAAATACTCCATGACGAGGAAGTGCTGCTCTGAGAACCAATGCTCATTGATTACGTGCGAGCGATGCGCTCGACGATATAGCAACAGGGTTGCTCGGCGAATCCTGGCCACGAACCCTCGAAACCTGTTGGCCATTGAAATCGACGCTGCCCTTCCCTCGTTGGCTGCCTTCTGGTGTTGGCGCATCGAGATCCGTAATTGGATGGACCATCGCCGCCGATCAAGCAGCTATTGGAGGTCGGTCGGGCTATACGTGTGGCTCTCTCAGGACAGTTGGGTCCGTGGGGTCATAACGCTCGATGCGCTTACAAAGGCCGAAGTTGAGATTGCACTCGGCGGGCGATGGCCAATCATCTTACGTCAAACCGATCAAACAGTCCTTCGCGGTCGCATCTACGAAGCAGTGGGTCCTCTCGTGATCTGGAACGACGGACAAGATCAATTCCGGTACCAGCACCGGAAGCTGACAATCTGGCCACGTCGCACACCGGTACTGATTGAGCCGCGCTTCTCACCGAGGAAAAACAAGTTTCTCGAACCGGTGCCAATTTTGGTGTGAGCAGAAGGAACTCATGAAAATCTCACCCCCTGCCGTGTACGCCTATGATCTCACTGCTGCGGAAGTCATAGATATCATCCATGACCGTCATCTCCGGAACTGTGAGCTTCTGTCTGGGCCGGTGCTCATGCTGGGCTTTCGGCATGATGCTGATCTTCTTCATTTTAGATTTGCGTTCGGCGAGGATGTTGATTTTGCAGATGACTTCGCGTTCGTGCGTCCCTCCCGCCAAGATCAGGTTAGAAGCTTCCTCGTTGAGAACGAGATAGGAAGCCGAGTGACGCGCCGAGAGCTTCTTGCCGTAGCGTTCTGGAACATGGACGATAAGGTCGCCTTCGACGAAGAGTTATATATTTCATCGCTTCAACCTTGAGCAGCGACCTCTATCTTATGATGATCGTTGCGAGAACGTCTCCTGAGCGCCGAGGTCGGTGATATGCAGAGCATGACAAGCCACCGGATCATTGCAGTGTGTCTGACGATGTTTCTGCCACTTCCAATATCCGCCATCGCACAGGCTCTTCCCAAGGTCGGGACGTGCCCATCTGGCTATCACACGAGCGGCAGCGCCTGTATTCCGAACTCTAGGGAAAGAGCAGCCCGTCCCGCTTTGCCGAAAGTCGGCTCCTGCCCTTCAGGCTATCACACCTCGGGTGACTACTGCCTCGGCTATGAGGGTGCCCGACACGCTCTCCCGAAAACAGGAGCCTGCCCGAGCGGTTATCATACCAGCGGGGCGTACTGCCTATCGTCCCGGTGAGACTTGCTATGGACCATTTGCTTCGCGGCGAAAGCCGCCTTGGAACCGCTCGACCTCAGCCAGGACCTCAAGACGGAGGGGCTCCTCCTGACCCTTGCCTACGCGACTAATGAAGTTGTCGATCTCGGTCGCACTTATTGGAGGACCGTGCTCGCACATCATCTCGGCGAGATCTTCGGGAAGCGCATCAATTTGCTCTTGCAGGAGGAGGAGCGCCGCGCGGATTGTACTCAACTCTCGCTTGTCAACGACAAGAGTGATGGTACTCATCTGGTCCTTATGTCCAAAGCATATTCGCTCAGCCTATCCCCTGATGAGGCGAAATCAAGGCAATGGAGGCGTGCAACGGCACCGGAGACCAGCCCTACTGACAGTGAGCACGTTGGACGTGGTTCTGCCTTCTACCTGTTGGCGGTGACGACTAGCGCAGTCTGATCCCCGAGCCAAACCCAATCTAGGCTGTCGCTTCCCTCTCGCTTGACGTAGCCGTAGCCCGTCTCCTGCCAGGACAGAACCGCGTCCTTCTTGTTGTCGAGGATGAAGTCACCAAAGTCGGACCTCACCATCAAGACGGCGTGTCCTGCACCTTGCTCGTCGATGGCGACCGTCATTCGCAGGGCTCGTCGCGGCAGACCAGCTTCGACCAGGAGCTTGCGCTTGAGCAACTGGATGTCCTCGCAGTCACCCAGCCCATCATCCGGATAATCCCACCGGTCCACCACACCCCAGTGATCCTGATCGGCAACAGAGAGGATAGTCCCATTCACCTCTTCATTAATCTGAACGATGGTGTCCCAGGTCTGCTGATCGAGCGCGATCATGTCAGGTTCGGAGAGATCAACTGCACACTCCTGAGGCTGTCGCTGGCAGAACTCGATCCAGGCAGGGGTCGGACCCGCCCAACCGGCAGGCTGAAGGGTCTGGTTGACGAAAGCAGAAAGCGACGTGGCGGAAGCTGGTTCAGCCCCATAGCCGACCATGAGAGTGGCGAGCAGAAGGCCCACCTTCATTGCTCTGCGGGTCGCTCGTCCCTTGTCAGGGGTGGTCAGGCCGCTTCGATGACACCGCTCCATGTCCCACCCGCCTGTCTTCCTAGCCCTTTTGAACAGGCTGTCAGCGGAAGGAGCACGGAACAAGGTAGATTCTGGAGCGGGGTGTCAGACGGCAGGTTACTGTTGAGATCGAGCCACACCTCCAAAGGATAGGATGCTGGAACACCACTGACCAACTCCGAAGCGCTCAACGAGGAGGTCGTGGTCACAGGAGGCGGTGGCGTGCAGGCCATCAAGGTGGCAGAGCCGATCCATCAAGCCCTTTGCTCACCCTTGCAGGCGAAGCAAGCTGCTTTGGTAAATGTCATGCAAAATGCTTGAACCCACCTGAAGACTGAGGATGAGCAAGCTGCTGGTGTCGAGGGCGGCTACTTCTTTCGCCCGAACAGCGCGGTTATCAGGCCAGTCTGCTTGCGGACAGGCTCATGTTCAAGATGGACGTGAAATTGTTCGTCATCAGCCTTCACTTCGACTGGTAGCTCAACCTCGGATTCACGGCAGAGGTCTGCTTGAGGTGCTTGTTGCTCGTGAGCGTCTTGCGCTTCCGCCTCTGGTGTCTCGGCTGTTGTGGAACGAGGCGTACCCTCCCGCTCGACATCAAGTTTTGTCGCGGACAACACCTCGATCCGACCTGGAAAGTCGTTCCGACATTCGTACCGAACGTAGTCCTGGAAACCGGGCCTGATCCGGTGCTCACGGTCAAGGATGACTTCGTGCGTGACCTCCACGACGAAGAAGCGCCCTTCCGCCGATGGCACATCAACTCGCCTGACCAGCCCCTCGAAAAAGCTCTTCCATGAACCGGGAGGATGGAAGTGAACGCGAACCTCATCTCCAACAGCAATCTTCATCGGCGATGTCTCAGACATTCAGGTCAGATACTCCTGTTCTCGGCAGGCGCTGAGACGCCCACATGGCCGCTTGAGTGCGGTTCGCCGCGCCGATTTTGCGCAGGATCGCTTTGACATGAACCTTCACTGTCGCCTCAGTCACATCGAACTTGCGGGCAATGAGCTTGTTGGGCGCTCCCTCCCGCAGGCAACCCAGGATCTGTGTCTCCCGTGCCGACAGCTTGCACTCCTCCAGATCAGACGGATTCGGCTCTGGTGTATTGTCCTGAACCGGCTGTTCCAGCTTCTGGGGAGCCGCATCCATGATTGAGCGTAGGACAGCATAGGGCAGAACATTCTCGCCCAGCATGACCAGTTCCAGCGCCTTGATCAGAACGTCAGGTCCATTGCCGGTTAGGCAGAAGCCGGTCACGCCCACCTCATGTGCTATCCGCACGAAGCCGAGGTCAAACTGATCCGCCAGAGCCACGATCAGGGTCTCTGGCGAGCGCTCTCTCACTTGCTTGATCACCTCAAGCACCCGCCCGGTGCTCTGGGTTGCTTCAATGAGAAGCAAGGCGGTGTTGAGGGCACAATATTGGAGCCGCTTTGGCCCTGTGACCGACGCTGCCTCGTCAATCGCAAACGGCGTGTCCCGAAGGATGTGCTGAAGTCCAGAGCGCAGAAGAGCGCTGTCACAGATCAGAGCCGTTGGGACGGCTGGCGCAGGGCTGCGAGGAGGCGTGACAGTGTCAGATGAGGTATTGTAAACAAGCGTGAGCGTCTGCGCAGTCATCCGTGCCCCCTACTGAGATTTTCCCGTTAAGAGAAAGTAAACAAGTAGCAGGAACTCTGTCTGTCTGAATCCCGACAGAACGCACTCAGCCAAAAGTCCTAAGCTGTACTTTCAATCACATTAACGTGACTAAGCTTGACCGTAATCAACGTAGATTATTAACCTTGCTTCAACACCGCTGAAAACTGCCAAACAGCAGGCAATAAGAAGCGCTTCAAAGTCCCGCTCGGTAGGGACAAATGAGCCGGTCAAAGCAGAAATCCTGTTAGCCCGCCGCTTGAAGTTCATCCGAAACGGCTGACGAGAGGTGGCTCTGGAGTTCGGCAATCAGCGCCAAGTAGGGCTGACGCCGCTCGCGGTGCCGCCGCTTCAGGTTGTCCGTGATCTGCCTCTTCAGTGCAGGATCTGTCCTGCCGCGCTCCACCCGCTGCATCTCATGCTGGTGCTCAAAGTCCAGATTGGACAGGGTGCGTGACGTGCTCTGCAACAGAGCATGCAAATCAAAGGGGCGCTCTGCGCCCACGATCAGGCGGTTCAGCGCAGGCGAGACATACTGCTGGTTCTGCATTACGGCCCTCGGCTGGCCGCGCTGAGCCGCACCCTTATTCAGGTGCTTAAGCTCAGCACGTGTCCATTCTCAAGAAACGGTTCATCCCTAAACTATTCTGCTTCAGCAGACAGCGACCATGTCACAGTTCCTGATCCTCTCTGTGGGAGGTCAGGTGGTTGGCGGCGGCACCCGCCACTGGCTGTTTGCTGAAGACGCGCCGGGAGATACTGAAGATTGAGGCTCCTGTCTGTTGGATACCCGACAAAGGCGATTACTTTTTGTAGAGGTCGGCGTGTCGCAGCCGAACTTCCTCCGAAACAGCATCAAGGGGCACTGGCCACAGGAGCACTACGTCAATCAGCAGCTACAGGCACTTCTGAGGCCGTGTTGAAGGGCTAATTTCGTGCGGCCCCAGCCAAAGGTGTACCGGGAGGGAGGTTGCACCGTTCCCGAAACACCTGTTGGGCGGCAGCAAGATCAGGAACCCAGGTCTCGAACCGTGCTGTCATCGCACCACGGCCCACAACATTCAAGGATTGAAGCCCTATGGTGTGGAGCGGCCCTACGAGGCTGTCGCCTTCGCCGAAGAACAGGGTGCCATCCTCCCACTCAAGCACCACGAAGCCTTTTTCCGTCTGAACGATGAAGTTCTGGCAGAATGGCTTGAAGTCGAAAACAACCGTGCCGGTGAAATTGGGATTGCCGGGACCGGTGGTGATGAGGCCCACAAGAGCGATCACAAATGCCAGACACCAGAGGCCGAACGCCAGGAGCAGCTTTGTCATCGCAGGTCCCCTCGCAATGCAGGAGAGAACGCCCAGATCGACGCGGCGGGAACTCTGGGAAGATTATATCCCTTTCTGACACTCTGCGCGAATGTTCCTTTCTCATTGTCGTGTTTACAGAGCTAACCGTGGCGGTTGGCGTAGCGGCGCTTCTTGGCGAGGTTTCTCTGCCCTTCGAGCAGCTTGGCTCTGGCAACACCTCCTCCCGAAGGGGTACGCGGAGCTTGGATGGCCTGTAGTTGTAGCAGTGCTATGCTGATGCTGCTGAAAACAAGATGGGAGGGAGCTATGCGTATCCAGGCCATTGTTGCTGCGGCTTGCCTGTGCCTCCAGGTTCCTGCCATGGCACAGGACAAGGCCACCATCCAGAGCCTGAGCGATAAGTTTGCCCAAGCCTTCAATGCGGGCGATGCGGCAGGAGTTGCTGCCCTGTACACTGAGGAAGCTGTCATCCTGCCGCCTGGGGCCGAGATGATGAAGGGCAGGACTGCCATTCAGGCGTTCTGGAAGGGTGCTGCTGAGCAGCTTGGCAATGGCAAGCTGACGACCGTTGAAGTGAAGCCGCTGGGGAGCGACCGAGCCCTTGAGATTGGCGCCTTCTCGTTACAGACAAAGGGATCGCAGCCGCAGGAGATCACTGGCAAGTATGTGGTGGTCTGGGAGAAAGTCGGAAGCGATTGGAAGCTCGCCACCGATATCTGGAACACGAACAAGTAGCGTTGCCCATTTCTCCATTCAGTACCAGGAAAATCCAGAACGAATGACAAATGAACTGCATGGCGCACGATTCTGCCTTCATTGTCACTATCAGGGGGTAGGGATAGGCATGCAGGCAAACCCAACCAAGACCGCAATCAGCACCCCAAGGACGCTCAGCCCAAGGGCGACGATCAACGGAAGGGCAACAGATTTGAAGCCATGATTGGTCATCGGACTGCCCCACGGCAACCCTTTAGATAACGCGGAAGGGGTCTAGCGGGTGCCTCAGTTTGGTTTCTCTGGCTGACATATCGGAAGTGCAAGATGGTTCGTCAGAATGCCAACAATCTTGGCCACATCCTCTCTAGGGAGGGCAAAGGCAACTGGCCCATAGGCCGGGTGGTTGAAGGCAAGGAGCGACCCGTCAATCTCGGCCACCTGCACGTACCACATGGGATTGCTGATGGTGGTGACCATCGTGCCGTCGAGCGGTTCGATCCGCTTCCCTTCCAGCATCTGCATTCGTGCTTGCCCCAAAAGGTCGATTGTCTTGGTCAATTGCTCATGGTTCATGGCAACCGGTGCTGACGGGCCTTCAACAGGGCCAACCTCAACGCTCACGGATTGCCGGTCATCAGCCACTCGAACACCAACGCGTGCTTCAGGCATGACACGCCTCCGTGCTGATTCAGGGGGTGTGGTGGCTACGCACTTGTGGCCGGAACCCAGCCCAGTTGACCGGCCACATGGTTGTAGAGTTGTGTCTTGAGGAAGCGGTCCTTGACGGCCACAACAAGGTCGCGCCGTCCTGAATACCGCCAGCGGCGGCCATCCGCTCCCACAACCGACACCAGAACTTCCGTGTCATACGACACGAGGCCATGATGCCGGTTGATCTCAAAGTTGATCCGGTATTCGTCAGCACGCTTCTGCCCGCTGTCACGCACCTCCACCCGGGCGACCACCAGAATATCGCTGCGCCCACGCAAGGGTTGGGCTGACAGCTTCAGGGTGTCCCACAACACCATTGGACGTGTTCCAAGTTCGGTCATGGCCGTTCTCCGAACCTTCTCAAGCAACTCCTATGACAATTAGGAACAAAAAGGTGGCGACACTTTCGGCTGCCACGGCGGTAGCAAAAAGCAACTCAACTACGGTCTCAATTACTGTATGAAACCCATTTCTGAAACAAAGTAGCCTCTTGATCAATGGTCAGCCCACCGGATCGAGTGGACACACGTTAACGCCACCTACGCCAACTGGTTCTCTTGTTCACGTCGTGCGAGGCGCTCCACAAGCTCTGCCAGCCGAGCCGGAAGTGGAGCCTCCACTGGTCCGTAGGTCAGCCGCAGACGCTCTCCAAGCTGCTGAAGGTCACAGGAACCCGGCGCTTGGCTTGGAATGGAGTCGGATCGAGTGAGCGCAACTGCCGGGGCGTCACGTTGGAGCAGGGTTTGTTGCATAGAGACACTCTCGCTGGTGGCACGGATAGCCACTGAACGCCCCTATGGGCTCGCCCCTGTTGGGGGTCTCTTACGTGCAACGCAGCGGGATTTTGTGGCAATTGTACGAGCAGCGTGTCTGGCTTCGTCGAAAACAGCACCCTTTTACTACCTTGGAGTGGGCTCTCGGTTGCTTGCGCAGTCGCAATGTTCTGGTGCTTTTGCCTCTTGAGCAACAGTTCGAACGCGGCTGGTCGTCTTATGAGAGTTCGCCCATTAAGAACTCGTTTAGTCGGACGCCCCTATCGTTCACGACCAGCGATGATGATCGCTTAAGCCTCTGGGACTGGAGCTTAGCTCAGGAGTTCCCACGATGAGCAAGACCGACAAGCGCCAATCCGTCTCCCGAACGGGTCTCCTTCGAACAGACCCGCGCACCTTCTCGACCATCAGAGACAAGCTCGGTGAGGAGCTTCGCGCGATGTACGGAAAGTTTGAAGAGGAGCCTCTGCCCGACCGCCTCCTGAACCTTATCACGCAGCTAGGTCAACCTTCCTCTAGGGGAAAGCCATGACATTGCCGCCAGACCTTCGCGCCGGGCTGCTCCAGTCCATTCCTTCGTTGAGGGCTTTTGCCATTTCGCTGACCGGCAATATCGATCAGGCCGACGACCTGGTGCAGGAGGCGATGGTACGCGGACTGACTTACATCAATCAGTTTCAACCCGGCACCAATATCCAAGCTTGGCTTTTCACAATCCTGCGCAATCAGTTTCACACCTTTTATCGGAAGAGACGACGTGAAGTGGAAGACCCGGATGGTGGCACCGCAGCCCGCCTTGCTGTCCCGCCCGAGCAGGACGGACACGTTGATGTGGAAGACCTGAAGGCTGCCTTAGCCCAACTGCCCATTGACCAGCGGGAGGCCCTTCTGCTCGTGGGCCCACAGGGGTTCTCCTACGAGGAGGCTGCTGCAATCTGCGGCGCACGGATTGGAACGATCAAGAGCCGGGTCAACCGAGCCCGGACCAGATTGGCCGATCTGCTTGGCATCGAAAGCGCGGAGGACATCGGAGCAGATCGGGTGATGAAAGCCACGATCTTCAAGGAGAACTGCACCCGGTAACAGCCTCCCGGCAGATCACGTTCATCATGGCAGGGGCCATCGGGTATGCCTTGACCTGGATGATCCTTGGTCAGCGGTGTGGGCGGGACGACCACGTCCCGGAGTACGGCAGAACCAACCGGGGCTATGCTCCCCATTGGGACGAGCCACGCGGGCGATAACCACGAGATGGTCTCACCCGCCCAGAGCCATTACTGACCTCGGTACCTTTGTGCTGCGAACTGCGCAGGCTCTGGAGCATCGCCGCCGTGGTGATCTGCTGATGCAGATCAGCAAGACGCTGGACGAGGGGCTGCCGCTCCTGGGCATGATGGGCCTCAAGATGCTCGACGAAGCGCACCCTGATTGCGTAAGGGCCAGACCAGCCCTTGAGGCATTCCCGGTCGCTCTCGTAGCGGGCTTCAACTTCGGACAGCGCGGCCAGCACCCGTTGTATCTCTGTGGTCAGAGCGCCGCGATCAGGTTGGGACAGGGGCGCTGGGTCGTTCGTCGGGACGCATGACATGGTAAGCCTCCCTCGCTCTTGTTCTTACGGGCATTTTACACCCTGCTTGGCATCAAGAACACTGGGCCTTCTCGCAGCGCACCACAGCGTGCCTCGGCCAGAGATCAAGCAGGCTCTCCCTGCCAGCAGCAACTCAGGTGGTGCCAGCACATTGATATGAATGGTCTTGCGATGGGCGAAGCGCGATTGAAGGTGTGATGCCGTGCTTCTATTTTCATCTCACGACCGCACGGGATCTCAATCCTGACGAGATCGGACTTAAGCTTCCGGCTTTGGAAACCGCCTATCTGGAGGCATTCCGAACGGCTCAGGACATGTGATGAGACGAGAGATTGTCAGGTGGTTACCAGTTTACGGTGACGCCAAGGAGGAAAGCCATGGCTTATGTCATGCTCCAGTATGATCGTCCGACCGACACGCAGCACTGGAACGACTACAACCGGCACGTCCAGGACTGGATCGCTCGTCTCCTGCAACTTCCCGGAGCGGTATCCTTCATGGCCTACCGCACGGCTCATCAGGAAAGCCCCGACACGTTCGCCATGCTGGAGTTCCGCACGACACAGCAGGCTCAGCAAGCAGCCGCCTCTGAGGCGATGAAGCTTGTTTTGGGCGAGTTGCGGTCCGCTGGCGCAGTGGCCAGGGTGTTGCTGGTTGATCGCTCGCCGTTCACGCCTGAGCCCATACTGGCGTGACATCAAGACCGGAATGTTGACCCGGCCACTCCGCATTTTTTCAGAGTGAGGCTCTACCGCCCCATACGGATGTGTCGCAAACGTTTTGTTTCAGAGTTTCAGCTATAGCCTCCTCGGCTTCAGGGAAGAGAGTGGCATGTTCAAGGGCAGGCATTTTGATCGCTCGGTGATCCTGCTCTGCGTGCGGTGGTATTTGGCTTACAATCTCAGTCTGCGGAACTTAGAAGAGATGATGGCCGAGCGGGGCATCTCCGTCGACCATGCCACGGTGCATCGCTGGGTCGTACGTTACTCCCCCGAGCTGCTGCAGCGGTTCAATCGACACAAGAGGCCCGTGAGCCGGAAATGGCATGTCGATGAAACGTATATCAAGGTGCGCGGGCAATGGACGTATCTCTACCGAGCCCTTGACAGCCATGGCGACACGGTCGAGTTCTGGTTCAGCGAACGGCGCGATCTGACGGCCGCCAAGAGGTTCCTGCGCAAGGCGCTCAAGCGGCACGGCCGGCCCGAGAGGGTCGTCATCGACGGCAGCCAAACCAATCGGAAAGCCATCATATCGTGTGATGCCGAGAGCCGGTTACAGGACCGTTCAAGACGCAGGCTCGAGCCGATCAGGATCCGGCAGAGCCAATACCTCAATAACCGCATTGAGCAGGATCACCGCGCCGTCAAACGCCGCGTTCGTTCGATGCTCGGCTTCAAGTCCGCTGACAGTGCCCGCGTGATCTTGGGTGGCATCGAGTTGATCCATATGATGCGTAAACAGCAGGCGAAATATGTCTGCAGTCAGCAGCTGTCGCTCGCGGAGCAGTTTCACCTGCTCGCCGCATAAGGGCACAGTACGGTGCATCTACTGCTCTCGCCCGTGTTCCGGATTTGCGACAGAACCCATCCTTTTTGCTCCTCATAGGACGCCATGGCAGCCCCATCAGGCCTGGAATGGGACCGTAGGGAGTAACGTTCTTCGCTTCAAGCATAGTAGAAAGCAAAGCAGAATTGCGATCAAAATCAAACCTATACATTGCCTTACTTTCAGGTTGATCTTCGATCCTTGAGCAAAGGCCTAAGATCCGAGTCCGGCATCCATTGCAGCAACTCGTGGAACTCAGGCACTTCCGTCGTTCGTCGTCACAGGTTACGGCCGGCGACGTTCGGTAATCAGCCTAACCAAGTCACAAAGTCTGCCAGGGCAGCACCTCGGTCGGGAACCGAGCCGCGACGTCGGTCACAATTTGCCGAATGAATGACCCAAAAGGTCAAGCAGGATACTCGATTGGTGCGATACTAGCGGCCGCTGGAAGAGGGCGAGACTATTGCTCAAGGATCACTGCCGCACTGTCGGGCCTTGGCGCACGTCTTTCATTGCAGGCGGCCCTAGGCCCGGCTCAGAAGACCCCAATCGCCTCGACTGAGAAACCGACGAGGAGCATCATGAGAGATCCTTCCCACGGCGATGGTGACCGCCAACCTACCAGGGTCACACTCTTCCTGTTCGCGACCGGCATCGAGAACAGCTATCCCACGATCCAGAACGGCCGCGTGCGCCGGGACCAGATGGAGGAGTGCGGTCACTACGACCAGTGGCAGCGGGACTTCGAACTCCTCGGGGACCTGAACATCCGCTTCCTGCGCTACGGTCCTCCGCTGTACAAGACGTTCCTCGGTCAGGGCCGCTATGACTGGGAGTTCACCGACCTGACATTCGCCTGGCTGAAGGAACGTGACATCATCCCCATCGTCGACCTGTGCCACTTCGGCGTGCCGGACTGGATCGGCGACTTCCAGAACCCGGACTTCCCCGAGCTGTTTGCCGAGTACGCCCGCGCCTTTGCTCAGCGTTTCCCCTGGGTCCAGTTCTACACTCCGGTCAACGAGATGTTCATCTGCGCCCAGTTCTCGGCCGCCTTCGGCTGGTGGAACGAGCAATTGAAGAGCGATAAGGCTTTCGTCACCGCGCTCAAGCACATGGCCAAGGCGAATGTGTTGGCCATGTATGCCATTCTCGACGAGCGTCCGGATGCGATCTTCATCCAGAGCGAGTCAACCGAGTATTTCCACGCCGACAATCCGCAGGCGATCAAGTCCGCCGAGTTCTACAACGCGCGACGGTTCCTGTCGCTCGACCTGAACTACGGGTACCCGGTCAACTCGCACATGCACGAGTACCTGCTCGATAACGGCATGACGCGGGAAGAATACCATTTCTTTTTGGACAATACCCTGCGCCACCACTGCATCATGGGCAACGATTTCTATCACTCGAACGAGCACCGGGTGGATGCTCGCGGCGGGATCCTGCCCGCAGGCGAGGTCTTCGGCTATGACGAGATCACACGCCAGTATCACGACCGCTATGGCCTGCCCGTGATGCATACCGAGACCAACTTCGACCAGGGTCACGAGGGTGACGAGGCCGTTGACTGGCTCTGGAAGCAATGGGCCAACGTCCTGCGCGTGCGCAACAACCGTGTGCCCATCGTCGGCTTCACCTGGTACTCGCTCACGGATCAGATCGACTGGGATATCGCCTTGCGTGAACAGCGGGGCAAGGTCAACCCGCGTGGACTGTACGATCTCGATCGCAACATCAGACCGGTGGGAGTAGCGTTCAAGAAGCTTCTCTCACAGTGGCGGGAGGTGCTGCCGACCCAGAGCGTCTGTCTGTTCGTGCCGGTCATGCTGCCGAGCGAGTACGATGAACCGGTGGCGGCCCGGCGTCGCGAGGGTTGGCGCCGGTACTTGCGCCATGAGCTGAAGACCAAGCCGGAACTCAGGAGCTAGTTGACTTCCCTTCCGTGCAATGACCAGCGATCGGAGAACTCGAATGATCAACTCCAACGATGTGCAGACGACGATAATCCGCAACAAGCTCCTCGGCCGATGGGCCGCCAAGAAGTTGGGCATCACGGGCCAGGATGCAGATACTTACGCAGACGCTCTCGCCAGAGGTACGGTCGATCCAAAGCGCAGCGACGTGTTCAGCAAGATCCGCAAGGATTTTGACGCCGCCAGCGTGGTCCAATCGGACGAGGAGATCCTGCACGTCATGACCGAGCTCATGCTCAAGGCCGGGAAGCTCATGCCAACCGCCAAGGGAGGATCCCCCGATGCCGCAGCGGTGATGCTCGCCCGCAATCTCATGTCGCGATGAGATCGGCTCTGGAGCGGACCGTGCACCAGCCCAGCATGCATCGAGGTGACGGCTTGGCTGCTTCTCCCTCGCTAGATGGTCATCACGACCCGACCATCGATCCTGTTGTCACGCATGCGGTCGAAGATGTCGTTGATCGCCTCCAGAGGCTCGAGCGAGTAGTGAACCTTGACCTTGCCGTCACCCGCGAATTGCAGGCATTCCGCCAGGTCCAAGCGGGTGCCTACGATCGATCCCCGGATGGTCTTGCGCATCAGCACCGTGTCGAAGATATCAAGTGCAAACGAGCCCGGCGGCAGCCCGACGAGCGCCATTGTCCCCCGCTTGGCGAGCATGCCGAGCGCTTGGCTGAAGGCCTGAGGAGAGACGGCGGTCACGAGCGCGCCCTGGGCGCCCCCGCACAGCGCCTTCACCTCGGCGACAGGGTCCGTCGTCTTCGCGTTGATTATGGCGTCAGCCCCCATCTCGCGCGCGAGCGCCAATTTCTCGTCGGAGATGTCGACGGCGATGACATTGAGCCCCATTGCCTTGGCGTACTGCACGGCAATATGGCCGAGCCCGCCGATGCCCGAGATCACGACGGTGTCGCCTGGCTTGGTATCGGTTTCCTTCAGCCCCTTGTAGACGGTGACGCCGGCACAGAGGATCGGGGCAGCCGTGTTCCAATCGAGGCGGTCGGGCAGATGCCCGACATAGTTCGGGTCCGCGAGGACGTACTCGGCGAAGCCGCCATTGACCGAATAGCCGGTGTTCTGCTGTGCGTCGCACAGGGTTTCCCAACTTGCGAGACAGTGTCTGCAATGTCCGCAAGCCGTATGCAACCAGGGCACCCCGACCCGGTCCCCCTCCTTCACTGCGGTCACGCCCGCGCCGACCGCAGCGACGGTGCCGACGCCTTCATGGCCCGGAATGAAAGGCGGAGTGGGCTTGACCGGCCAATCGCCATCTGCCGCATGTAAGTCGGTGTGGCATACCCCGGAGGCCTCGATCTTGACGAGGATCTGGCCAGGGCCAGCCTCCGGCACCGGAACCTCGTCGATGGATAACGGCGCCTTGAACTGACGCACCACGGCTGCCTTCATTGTTCTTGCCATAGCTTCCTCCCGTATCGATCCCGCGCATTACACCTTGATCAGTTCCCGCATGGAGGCGACACCGTCGATAGCCCGCTGGATATGGGCGCGGGTGTTGTAGATATGCGGGCAAAGCCGCAGTCCGCCGGAGGTCGAGGCCGCGATGCCGAACTTCGTATAGAGGGTATCGGCAACCGTCTTCTGGTTCTCCTTCGGAACCTCGATGACCACCACGCCCCCGCTCAACGCCGGATCCTCCGGTGTCACCAGGGTCGCGCCCGCATCCTTCAGCCCTGCCTTCAAGAGGCTCGCGAGTTCCGTGACACGGGCCTGAACCCGCTCCGGGCGGATTTGCGCGTGCAGATCGGCGGTCTCGCCGAGGGCTGCGACGGCCGCGTCGTCCCGCTGGCCCAAGGTCTCGAACTTCTGTGCGTTCTGGAGGTCCAGCTCCACCTTGATGTCGCCGGTATAGCCGATGGTGTTGGGCCAGATGTCCGGGGCACGCCCATTGCGGACGTAGAGAATGCCGACTTCCTTGGGGCCCATGAACCACTTGTGGGCGCTGGCGGCTAAGGAGTCGCAACCCGTGTCATGAACATTGAGGGCCAAGGCCCCCCAGCTCTGGGCGCCATCCACGTGGCAATAGATGCCTCGGTCGCGGGCCGTCGCGGCCAGCTTTTTCGCCGGCAGCTTGAGCCCGCTGACGTTGGAAACCTCGGTGAAGGTGAGCACCTTCGTGCGGTCCGTGCATGCCTTGGCGAACAGATCCACGACCTGCTCATCGCTGTCGGGCACCCGCGGCAGCGCAACCCGGATGATCTTCAATCCGAAACGTTTGGCCCGAATATCCCAGGCCTCGTTGTTGGTGACGTGGTTCTGATCCCAGATCACGATCTCGTCGCCAGGCTTGAAGTTGAGGCCGTTGGTGATGATGCTGTTGCCCTCCGACGTGTTCCGGGTGAGTGCAATCTCGTCCGGCGCCGCGCCGATCTGGGCTGCCACCTTGGCCCGTGATGCTTTCAGCGTGTCATTGAACTGCGCCCGGTTGTTGAAGGACACGTCATAATCGACGACCCGGGTCAGCGTCTCGACCTTGTCCGCGACGGATTGGAAGGACGGGCACAGGTTGGCGCAGTTCATCGGAACGGCGGTGTCCGCGAAGATGAACTGGCGACGGACCAGGTCCCAATAATCCTCGCCATTGGTGGTTTGTGCCCGCGCTATGTTCTGGAGAGCACCGCTGCTGGCGGCGAAAGCTGCCACGCCACCAGCCTGCTGGAGAATGGACCTGCGAGTGATCGAAAGCGGCATGGTCGGCTCCTTTTGTTGAGCCCCCAACCCGGGCGTTCACGAACCCGAGCTCACGTTGGCTATTCTCACCTGGCCTCCCATCCTGCCTCCTGAAGTGTGCAGGTGGCCTTGGCACTGATCATGGCGAGGGCTCATGGACCGGATCGTGTGAGGCACCAATAGCGAAATTCGCCAAGGGGAGGCACACTTCGCACCAGGACGGGCCTCGCGGCTTTCCCGCCTTTCTGGCCTCATGCTAGTCCGGCGAGAACCTAGTGCTTGATCGGCAGGGACAATCCCTTAACAATTTGGGTCATCGCTGAACAGCGTCGCCGCTCGACAGCACTAACCCTCAGCCTTGACTCGCTTCAGGAGAGTTTCGACGCGATTGACTCCGCCCTCAGGCGTCAGCCTCGTTTCGCGGCGGTCCACCGTCCCGAACAGTCGATCCTCCCGGCCAAGGTCCATGTGCCCGAACCCGATTGCCCCGCGAGATTGCCTGTCACATCAACCTGAGCCTCACGACGTTGGAGGCTGGCCTGCACGCGCCCGCTGGGCTCCAGCCCGCCAGTGACAGTGGTCCTCGTCCGCCCTGAGGCATTGCGGGCCACGCCATTCTCAACCACGACCGCATAATGATTCTTCCTCCGACAGGCACCCCTCTCTGGAATGGTCGTGACGGTCCAGCGCCCGTCGAACTGCGACTGCGCCATGCCCGTGGTGCTGACTGGGATCAATGGCGCGGCAAGGAAAAGGCTGACCAGCAGTCGGTTCATGGTACGGTCTCCCATTGGCGTTCAGACATGGCCAGTGCGGCGATGATCCCTTGACGATTTAGGTCGCCGGGGCGTCACTCATGACGGCCTTTGGCCCGCCACGCGGTCGGCGTCTGGCCCGACCAGCGCCGGAAGGCGCGGGTGAAGGCACTCGCTTCCGAATAGCCCAGCGCCGCTGCAATCTCGCCCAGCGGCACCGAAGTGTGCTGCAACAACTGACGCGCAATCTCGAACCGGATCTCGTTCGAGATCGCCCGATAGCCCAGGCCGCTGTCCTTCAACCGCCGGCTCAGGGTGCGCCGGTGCATGGCGAGCAGTTCAGCGATGTCGTCGGCCGAACAGCGGTTGCTGGTCAGCCGCGTGCGCAGCAGCCGCCGAATGTCGTCAGAGAACTCAGACCCTGGATCGCCCTTCAGGCGCTGGATCTTCTCCTCCAGCATGGCCCTCAACAGAGCATCGGCCCCGGCAATCCGCAGATCCAGATCGCGGGCCGGGAAGACGATGCTGGCGCTTTCCTGGTTGAATCGGACCGGCGCACGGAAATGGTGCCGATACAGCGACTGATCCGCTGGGGCGACCCGGGGCAACAGAGCCTCACTCGGCCGCCAGTCCGATCCGCATAAGGTCCGCAGGATGTTGACTGTCACGCCCACGGCTGCGTCGAGGATCTGCTCCACGCTGCTGCTCTCCACCGGATAGGTCGCATACGTGAGCAGGACCGTGCCGTCGCTGGTCGTCAGCGACGGCACCACCGCCCGGTCCTCGACGCTCAGGTTCGAGGCGAGGGCGCGCACCGCATCGCCGATGGTGTGTGAGTGCCGCATCAGGCGACCGACCAGGCCCAGCGACAGGATGCTCGCCCGCCGGCCAACCAGCAGCCCGAAATGCGCGCAGCCCGTGCGGGCCACGCACAGGGTGTAGAGCCGGCCCAGGGCCGCAAACGGGATCACGTTCATGCTGTCATCGAACAGGCGTGGGTCGAGTCCTGCGGCCCGGATGACCGGATCAGGATCGACGCCGAGTTCGCGCAGGGTCGGTACGATTTCTTTGGAAACGCCGAGGTGGATGTAACCTGGGGCAAGCGTTCGCCCGCTTGCTGCCGGGACAGTGTGGGACCCCTGGCTTGGTGGCCGGCTGTCACCTGCTGCCAGACATTCGGTGCCATCAACTTGCTTCATGAGAACCTCATGCAGGTCGATCGGATGCCCTTACGCAATCAACCTGATGATGTCCCCGCATCCTCAGTCACACCGTCGTGCCTGGGGCGATCGTCGCCCCAGTCCCAATCCAAGCTGGAGATCTGGGATCAGACCATGGCTCCATCAACAGCCCGACCATGGTCTTCATTCGTGCGAATTGGAGCAGATAATGTCCCTAAGTGTCAACACAAGACTATCAGAACCACCAAGCTGTTCCATCAGAAAAACCCTAAAGCCAACCGGAAAAACCCTGAAAATGGCAGATCAGATACAAAAAACCTGCCCGTTGTGAGGGCAGGATCTAGTTTTCTTTACTTTGGAGGTCTCCGAAGACATGACCATTAGGCCGCGAAACTACTCCGAAGTCAAATCAACCAATACATCCGTTAGGGCATCGGCGTGGAACCGGGACAGCAATCCTGACAGAACAGCAGACGCATTCTGGTGTAATCTTGAGCCGTAGCCGGAACCCGCCACTGCCTCATACTTGACCGTGCGACTTCGGCACCTGCGGTACTGATGACCGATCTCGGAGGAACGCATGATTCAGGACTGGAGCCGCCCCTCGACGGGCACGGGTTCTCCTGTGCTGGATGTCCCAAACTGCAAAGCACCTGTCCTGAAGTGTCAAGCACGAGGTGTGAACCGATAGAATGCTGGTCCCAGACCGAGCATGGAAGACATTTTTACGGACCTTGTTCCGATTGCGACGGGGCCGCTCCTTGCTGCTCGTGAGGCACTGACGGGAGAGGCGCATGCATAACAAATGCCAAGGTCGGTTCCTCCTTGGGACGATCGGACCTGCTTGCTTGATCGGATTGCTGATCGACGCCGGAACTCCGGCAACGGCAACTCCCGTGCCGTCGAGCACTTCACGGATGGACTGCCCACCCACGCTGCTCACCATCGTTCAGGACCGAGACCTGGTGTATGCTCGGGCAGCCGCTCGCGGCCCACGGGGCGGGACTGTGGCGCGCGGACCGCGTGGTGCGGTCGCCCGTGGTCCCCGGGGCGGAGTTGCCGCCCGCGGGGCTTACGGCGGGGCCGCTGTGCGCGGGCCGGCGGGCAATGTCGCGGCCCGGCCGGGCTACCGGCCACCCGTGCCGGCGGGCGGCTGGTATCGACCACCGTCGTACTGGTGGCGTCCCGGCGCCGCCGTGGCCGCCGGCGCGGCACTGGGCTTCGTGACGGCCGCGGCCGCTACGGCCTACGTTACCTCGCCACCGCCTGCTCCCGGCTATTGCTGGTACTACAGCAATCCGCAACGCACCCAAGGCTTCTGGGATGTCTGTCCCCAGTGAGAGCGGAGGACTGCCAGTGCCTTGTCCATGGCGAAATCTCGACCAACCCTTCCACTGGGTTGCATCCACTTGGGGCGAGCAGGGAGGTTGTTCCGACTCTCCGCAGTTTCAGCCTCAATCCGAATCCCCTGATCCGCACGGCGGGGCTCCATCCGACCCTGTTCGATGATGGTACGAACGTCGTTGCGCTCACCGCCCTCGCCCGGCTCTACACCCTGTGCGTGGTGCGCTCCCGCGGCCCGCAGTGCGAAGAAGCCTACAGGCCCTTAGCGAGGCAAGCCTCGCATCGGCATCGCCGCTCCCCCGAAGGCGTCGTTGCGGCCCCCCGGTGATTGGGTCGCCTGGCTCGAAACGTAGTTCGGAGGCCGCGAGTTCGAGCCGGAGCTTGAGACGCAACCTGTCAGTAAAGCACCAACCGCAAGCACGGCGATGATCATCCGCATGGAAACTCCTTGATCCGCCGATGGGTGCCCGAGCGCCTTGCCAGGACACGCATCGACCCTGTGTCACCCGGCCGACAGGCCGGGCTGCTTTGTGCGGGGGGGCGTCGGGTGAACGTCCCACTGCCCTCTCACCGAGACATCCTTTTCCACATCGTCTCCAAACCGTTGGTTCAGCACGGACGATCATCGTGGAAGGGATGGGCACCCGGTCTGGGAGCGGGAACTGGAAGCCTCAAGGCTGCGGATCATTCCCTGTTCGTGAGCGGCTAGCTTGACCGTTGGAGACAGTGGCTGAACCTTTTGGGACACCTCACTGTCTGCGGCAGAGTTTCACCCGTTTCTGGGTGTCCCTATAGCGGCATTTCGGTCATCTCTGGCCACCTTCTCCAGTTTGACGTCAGGGCTGAGCTCCCAAAGCCAATCCGGCACGGTACAGGGAGTTCATGGGCATCCTCTTCCTTGCGCTGTCCCTGCTCCCGCGATCAGGTGTGCTTTTCTTGATCCGCTTAACGAGGGAGCACCCAAAGCTCGGTATCCTCCTCGTCATCCGAGTCCATGCGGCGGTTCTCCATGGCAGTCCGGAGCCCCTCGATCGCATGCGCCGTCACGAGGCGCAGCCGCGTCTTCTGGTCGGGCGTAAGGCTCTGGTAAAGCGGCTGCCAGGCATCAGCGAGCTTTCTCAGGCCCGCCGCACGGTCCGCCAGGACATCGGCGCGCTGGCGATAAAGCTGCACCGGATCGACGTCGCGTTGCTGGTCCATGCGCTCTCCCAGCGCGGCCAGTCGGCGGGAGCGCGTCTCGGCTCTGGCGCGGATCGCCTCCTCCACGGCCGGCCAGAGTTTCTCCTGCTCCGGCGTGAGTTGCAGCGCGGCCTTGATCACCCCGACCCGAATGTCGGTCAGCATCTTGAACTCGGCCTGGCTCAGCCGTCCGCTTTCAGGCGTGCCACCCGGGCCGGAGCTGGCTTGCTGTGCGTGGGTCACTGGCGCGCCAACGATGAACATGGCCGCCACGACGCCGATCATTCCCTTCCGCATTCCGGTCTCCTGCTGGTTCCGTCGATCGTCAGTCTATGAACCGGACCGTGGCATGCTTGATACCTTGGGACTTCCCGTTGGCAGTTTGGGACACGGACGAAGCCGTGCCCTGGCCCGGCCTCTGCTCCATTCCCGGATTCTGGATAGCTGCGGACCTTTGGACCCTCCCGTCGACGGGGCTGCCGTTGCGATATGCAGGGGCTCCAGGGGCGGATCATGATGGCGCGCGTCCGACACGCCCTGGGAATGAAAGGAGTGTCATGCCTCGCTTCTTCTTTCACGTCAGGGGTGCACGCCAGGACCTGAGCCGCGACGAACTCGGGCTCGACTTTCCTGACGTGGAGACCGCCTATCGTGAGACGTTCTGCGCGGCCAGGGACATCAGCGCCGAACTCGCGGCGTGCGGCCAGCATCCGTGCGACTACACCATAGAGGTTATGGATGCCGCGGACGAACTGATCTTCAGGCTTCCGGTCTCCGACTCCCTCGACCATCGAGTTCCCCGCCTCACCGGGCGCTTCCGCCAATGACGCCGCTCGATGGCGTGGTCCGGTCCCATAATGAAGAGGCCCATCGCCGTCATCGGACCCGGGCGCGTCGGGAGAGCAAGGACGTAAAGGGCGGGCCGTTGCCGTCGATCAGCTTTCATCGTCCCAGCGCGACTCCTGGCTTAGTGAAGCCAGTAAATGTGTTTCCGAGGCGCGGTGACTACCTGCTTTGAAGGTGTGGGAAGGTCTCTTATGGGTCAAACTAGGCCTTTGGGCTTGGCCTTATGAAGGTCGGCTTACCCTATGATTACAGAAATTCGGCTTTCGTCTGCCTCGTGCCGATAGTGTTGAAAAAGTCCGGAACTGCCGATTTTTGCGTGGTCAGCATACAAGATGCTGGGCCCGATCTCGCACGCTGCCGCTACCAATAGGCTCATGCAGCGGCGCCAGGGAGTTTTTCAACAAAATCGGCCAGAAGGCGACCTTCCACTTCAAGCCCTACCCCTACCAACGTCTGCCCGAAATCTCTGACGCTGCGCCAAGCGCATCTTAATTTTGCGACTTCAACGAAAGTTCCCCCGATAGCCATGTTTTTGTTGGATGGCTGGAGTGCGTTCCACGACGAGGCTGAGATAATCCTGATCTGATCGGATGGTAGTTGCGTTGCCTGATTTGCTGACGCCAATCCGAAGACCCGGGAGGACCTCATGAAACATGGTTTGCTGCCCAGTCTGTTGCTCACTGCGTTACTCACAACCTCGGCACCTGTTTTTGCCCAGACCACCGACCAGAGCGCCGCGCTGGTGGAGCGCATCGCGGAACTAAAGAAGCGTGCCGTCGCAGGCGTGGAGGCCCGCGCCAAGCTCGCCCAGGAGATGAACGACTCCATCTTCAGCTTCGGCGAGCTCGCGTTCCAGGAGTTCGAGACCTCGAAGTACATCACCGACATCCTCGAGAAGAACGGCTTCTCGGTTCAGCGGAACGTTGCGGGCCTGCCAACGGGCTGGGTCGCCAAGTGGGGCTCCGGCGGTCCCGTGATCGCATTCGGCAGCGACATCGACTGCATCCCGAAGGCGTCCCAGAAACCGGGCGTCGCCTACCGCGAGCCCATGATCGAAGGCGCACCGGGGCACGGCGAAGGGCACAACTCGGGCCAGGCCCTGAACGTCGTTGCCGCGCTTGCCCTGAAGGAGATCATGGAGCAGGAGAAAATTCCCGGCACCATCATGCTCTGGCCCGGCGTGGCCGAGGAGCTCCTCGGGGGCAAGGCCTACATGGTCCGCGACGGCGTGTTCAACGGCGTGGACGCGGTCCTCTTCACCCATGTCGGCAACAATCTGGAGACCACCTGGGGCCAGCCCCGCGGCACGGGCATGGTCTCCGTCGAGTACACATACAGCGGCGAGTCCGCCCATTCCGCCTCGGCCCCCTGGCGGGGGCGCAGTGCGCTTGATGGCGTCGAGCTCATGAACATCGGCTGGAACATGCGCCGCGAGCACCTGCGGCCCGAGCAGCGCTCGCACTACGTGATCCCGGATGGCGGCGACCAGCCCAACGTCGTGCCGTCGGTCGCCAGCGTCTGGTACTTCATCCGCGAGCAGGACTTCGCGAACATCCGTAAGAACTTCGACATCGCCAACACCATCTCGGAAGCAGCGGCCAAGATGACGGACACCACCGTCACCCGAAAGGTGATCGGCACGGCGGCACCGCGCCACTTCAACAAGCCAATCGCTGATGCTGCCTATGCCAACATCCAGCAGGTTGGGCTGCCACAGTGGACCGAGGACGAGCAGGCCTTCGCCAAGGCCGTGCAGCGCACGGTCAAGGACAAGGAGGAAGGGCTCGCAAAGGAACTGAAGAAGCTCGAGCCGCCGCTGGAGAAGCCCGAGAGCGGCGGATCCGACGACATCGGCGACATCTCCTGGACGGTCCCGACGATTACGCTGAACTACCCGTCCAACATCCCCAACCTGCCGGGGCACCACTGGGCGAACGCCATGTCGATGGCCACGCCCATTGCACACAAGGGCATCGTCGCCGGGGCGAAGGTGATGGCGATGACGACCATCGACCTGCTGTCCAAGCCGGAACTGCTGGTGCAGGCCAAGGGGTATTTCGCCAACGAGCAGCAGAAGAACCAGAAGTACGTTCCGATGATCTCGGCCGAGGACAAGCCGCAGATCCATCTCAACGCCGACATCATGGCCAGATACCGGCCCGAGATGAAGAAGTACTACTACGACCCAACCAAGTACGCGACGTATCTCGACCAGTTGGGGATCAAGTTCCCGGTTCTGGAGAAACCTAAGAACTGAAACTCGCAACCGCACGGAGGCCCCTTCACGAGGCGCAATGATGCAACCGACGGCGGTCTCCGTGGACCGCCGTCATGCCCTTACCCAAAGTTGCGGGCCCTTCTGCAACAGCCGAGACAGGCCATAGCAGCAACACACATTCCAATCTGAACAACAAAGGTCGGCTTAGGGTCATCCTCTGCCGATCCCCTGCCCTTCAGGAGCGTCCGCTTCGGCGGGGAAAGCTGTACTCAGGGTTAGGTCTCAGATGTGCCATTCCCGGTCTTTCGAGAACTCATGGAATCTAAGCAGATGACTTCTCGCTCTTCAGCGTGACGGCCAGAAGGCCGCCCTCAGCGGTACGACGGTGGCGCTCGTGTTCACCCCGAGGCATAAGGAGGCACGTTTTGGCAGTTCTTCCCCGTCCAGGACAGTGGCAAGCCGTTGATCGTAGCCTATTGGGCCAGAGTGGCATTCAACGTCGTCAACATGGTCGGCAACTCCCAGACATACATCAACCCTCAATGTCCGGTGGCCAGCATGGCCAGAACCCTGGACGCGCCTGTTGCCATGTCGATGTGCTCCAAGTTTACCAACGCGGTGAACAGGATCCGGCAACGAGGGCCAACTAGCCATGGGCTGGACCGGGCGCAAGTGCCCGGTCCAGCCCATTCATCATTGAGCCCCAGAGACCGCCAGCACGGTAGTCAGGATCGTCTTCTTTACCGTGTGGTTGCTCTCCGGATCGGTGTCGATCCACTCATCAAGCGAGTGGGAGCGATCCGCCTTGGCAACGCGGGGGATCGTGACCGCCGGTATGCCCAAGCTCATGGGCATGTTCGAGTCGGTCGAGCCGCACTCATAGGTCGGCTTGCTCCCGTTCGCCAGGAAGGCGGCCGTCGTGAGTTGCACGAGATCCGTCTTCTCGTCCGTCCGCCCCGCAGGCCTGTCACCCACGAGTTTGATGTCCGCCGTGATCGATCCTTCCTTGATCGACCGGGCGAAGTTCTCCGTCTCCAGGGACTGGTTCACGATCGCGAGGAAGCGCTTCTCCAGGCGCTCGAGCTCCTTGGCATCCTCGGAGCGCATGTCGAACTCCATCCAGACCTCGTTCGGGATCGAATTAACCGAGGTCCCCCCCTGCGTCACACTTGCCGAGTAGGTGGTCTTCGGCTTGGTCGGGGTCTGGATCTTGTACATCTCGACCACTGTCTGAGCCATCGCCGCCATAGGATTGACGAGGCCGAAGGCACCGAAGCTGTGCCCGCCGGGGCCCTTGTAGGTCACCCGATAGCGCTTCGACCCGACGCCGCAGTTCGTGAGGCGAGTCGTGCTGCTGCCATCGAGCGAGTAGAAGTACTTGACCTGGTCCTTGTACTTGCCCTTGGTGAAGAAGTAGCGCACGCCGCGCAGGTCGCCGAGGCCTTCCTCTCCGACGTCGCCCAGGAAGACGATGTCGCTCTTCGTCTTGATCCCGGCGGCATCCATCGCGCGGACGATGCTGAGCAGGGTGGCGAGTCCAGCGCTGTCGTCGCCGACCCCTGGGGCCGCCAAGCGGGTGCCGTCCCGCTTGACCTTGACGTCCGTTCCCTCGGGAAAGACGGTGTCGAGGTGGGCGGACACCACCACCAGCGGACCTCCTCCGGTGCCCTTTCGCACGCCAATGGCGTTGCCTTCCTCGTCGAGCTCGACGTCGCTCAGGCCATGAGTCTTGAACATCTCCATGTAAGCCTTGGCCCGCTCCTGCTCCTTGAAGGGCGGAGCGGGGATCTCGGTCAGCTTGATGACCTCGCTGATCCAGCGGTCATGGTCCTTCTGGAGCGCGTCGACGGCCGTTTTGAAGGATTGGCTGTCCATGATGCGCTTCACGGTCTCGGTGTGCGCTGGTGCAACGTCCTGAGCAATGGCCGGGCCTGCAATCAAAGTTCCGACCACCAGAGCGTGTTTCAGTTTCCTTAGAGCCGAATGCATCGATTACTTCCTCCTGGTTGTTCTGTGCTGGGATCAGCACAGATGGAAAAGGCAAATGAGCGGGAGCTTTGTTTAGCTCTCCGCGAGGGACATCGCGAGCGATCGTCGCTGAACAACGTATGCGGGCAGAAGAGCCAAGATCCATCCTGTAGCTAGTATGCTGACTGCGATGAGGTACTCGCTTGAGGCGAGTGTCGGGGTAAGCTCCACGCCTGTATCAGCGGCAAGCCACTGGCTTACTCCGTATGAGAGCCCATATCCGGCCACAAGGCCGAGCACCACACCGGCGAGCACCAACGTGGCGGTAAAGCCCCAAGCAATGGCAGCAATGAAGAGCCGAGGAGCGCCCAGAGCTCTTAAGGTGATGAGCTGTGGTACGAGAAACCGAAACAATAATAGCACACCCATCACGATGGCCATCAAGACCAGCGCTTGTGTGACGATGGCGAGCAGGCTCATGAGCTGGCGCAAGTCGCCCATCACAGAGTAGAGACGGGTCAGCGCTTCGGCGGGAAAGAACGCCATGGACTCGTTGGTCGTATAGGCATTGCGAAGCTGATATGCGGCGGCGATCGTAGTAGGTCTAACCACGGCTGCCGGGACGCCGGGCGTCCGGGTAGGATCGAAGGGCGGGCCGACCGCTTCGCTGCCTTCCTCGTGGCCATCAGGGAGTGAATGGAGCTGCCATACGTGCTCGACCGGCAGCATGATGGCGCTATCCCACGGCGAGCCTGTCGGCTTCATCCGGCCTACGACCGTGATCATTGAACCATGCTCGTGAGGATCGGTGTCTTCCTCCGGATTGCCGTCGCGTGGGATGCCGTGCGTCGGTCGGAAAGTCTCCCCGACCTTCATGGGCGAGGCAGCTCCCACAACCGCCTCCTCTCGACGGGCGAAAACTCGGCCTTCCTGCAATTCGTTCGATAAATGAATGACGAGCTGGCTTGTTGTTCCAACAATGGGAGCGCCGCGGTGGCTGTCTCCGAAGCCGATTGGAGCCACAAACACTGCCCGTTTGTCATTTAAGAGGCGCGCCGTTACTTCTGGCGGGAGCAATTTGGTCGTTCCAGGGCGCAGAAACACAGCGGTAAGCAAGACATCGGTTTGGCTCCCGGGGGCTGCCACGATCAGATCGAAGCGGTCGGCCGCACGGGCGCTGCCGGTGCGCAAGGCCCGCTCTTGCGAGATGAGCGCTACCGCAAGGCTGACACCTGCTGCAACAAGGAAGACGAATGCGAGGGCGGCCCAGCGATGCCGGACGAGGAACGCACGTACAATGGGCCAAGGATTCATGCGAGGTCTCCCGCTCGGAGCCCAACGAAAGGATCCACAGCAGGCGGGCCCATCCGCCCAGCCTTCAATGAAATCACTTCGTGTGCCCGGGAAACGAGCAGGTCATCATGAGTGACACATACGACAGCCTTCCCCTGTCCGGCGAGGCCCTCAAGGGTCTTGGCGACCGAGGCGGCATTTGCGCGATCGAGGCTGGCGGTCGGTTCGTCCGCGAGGATGATCGCGGGGTCCATCAGGAGAGCGCGGGCAATGGCAACCCGCTGCCGCTCGCCACGGGACAGACGCGACGTCGGAACGGAACGCTCCAGCAATCCGAAATCGCGAGTAAGCGTGCGGGCCCGTTCGCGCAGGATTGAAGGAACCCGATAGTGACCGAACAGCGCCGGCGTTGTGACATTCTCGAGCACGGTGAGTTCGTCGATGAGGCGAAAATCCTGGAACACCATTCCGCAGTTGTGACGCCGCCATGTGTCACGAGCGCTCTCCCCTAAGGAGCTGACGATCACGCCACCATGACGGATCTCGCCTGAACGCGGGACGAGAATGCCCGCGATGCAATGCAGGAGGGTCGTTTTTCCAGAACCCGATGGGCCGACAATGGCAGTAATTTGACCGGGTTTGAACTGTGCAGTGACGCCGGACAGAGCATTGAACCGGTCGCCGGTCGCGTCGCAGAAGGAAACCTCAAGCTGGAAGACTGAAAGCCCGACCTCAGCGTCATGCGGGCTCACGCACCCGCCCTCTGGAAGACTGCGTCTGTCAACCTGACCTTACTGACGAAGCCAGTCGTCGGGTCAATCGCAGGACCAACCTCGAGCGTTCCCTGCACCAGGATGAGTGTTCCAGGCGCAGCCATCTCCTGCTTGGCGCGCATGCGCACGAACACGATCGAGTCGATCCATTCACCCTCCGATGCACAGAAGGGGCAGGTCTCAACCGGTGTGTTCGACAAGATGAAGAAGTCGGAGTCGACCTTCAGATGGGGTGCCATGAAACCCTGCATGGCAATGCGTGTCCCCTTCAGCTCATCTGCCCGTGGAGAGAAGGACCCGTCGTGATTATAGAGTTCGCCCATGCGGATCCTGGTCGCAGCTAAGCCCGCTTTTGGAAGAAGTCCGGCCGCCAGGGCGGCTGTGAGGAGAGTTCGTCTGGTCACCATGGCAAGTATGCCTCCTGACACGCTTTGCTCAGGTTGACGGCTGGGCTTGAAAACGGCCCAATCCAGCCTGCTCTATTGTGATTAGACCCACGAGTCGTCGATTAGTTCAACGAACTTGAGCCTATCCTTCGCGACCAAGGTGTCAACGGTCGTAGCCTCGATCAAGGCCTTCAAAGATGGGTTTGCACGAATGGTGATAGGACATGCTGCCGTGCCTTGATCGAGCGTAGCAGCAGCACTCCCTACAGCCAGCAGGAAGGACGAGCCATACCGCTGCCTGAGGTCGCATATTGATAGCTTACTTCATAGCTCATTGGATCCACACGCCAGTGATAGTCAGCATCAAGCTTAGATTATAAGTAGTTTGGCTGATCCAGCAGCATGTCGGCTGTAGTGCAGCCCAGAGGTTGCTATTATACCAAGCGGCATGAAGGCTGACTCATTTGGGGTTTCCCGCTGGGCGCATGTCTGATTCCATGCTGGCGAGCAGGAGGTTCGCCATGCGCCCAGGGATCGAGCTTCGCCAGGATTATGATGCGCCCCGGCTGCGGGCTCTGGCCAAGGCGACACGGAATGCGGGACAAAGCCGACGATTGCTGGCGCTGGCCGAGATCTACGACGGCGGCACGCGGACCAAGGCGGCGCGGCTCGGCGGGGTCGGGCTGCAGACGGTGCGGGATTGGGTGGTGCGGTTCAACGCCCATGGGCCCGACGGCCTGGTCGACGGCAAGGCGCCGGGGAATGTCTGCAGGCTGAGTGCCTGCCACCGGGAGGCCTTGCTGGCCCTGGTGGAGAGCGGCCCCATTCCTGCTGTCCATGGCGTGGTGCGCTGGCGGCTGGAGGATCTGGTGCAGTGGCTCTGGGACGAGTTCCGGATTGGGGTGAGCCAGACGACCCTGGGCCGCGAGCTGCGGGCGCTGGGCTACCGCAAGCTCTCGGCCCGCCCGCGCCATCATGCCAAGAGCGAGGCCGCAGTGGCGGTTTTTAAAAAGAGCTTCCCGCGCGTCTGGCGGAAATCGCAGCCAGCGAGGCCGCTGGCAAGCCGCTAGAGATCTGGTTTGCCGACGAGGCGCGGATCGGCCAGAAGAACAAGATCACCCGGCGCTGGGCTAAGCGCGGCACCCGTCCCTCGCCGCCGCGGGATTTGAGGACGGCCTCGACCTATATCTTCGGGGCGATCTGCCCGGCTGAAGGCAAAGCCGCCGGCCTGGTGCTGCCGCGCTGCACGACCGAGGCGATGACGCTGCATCTGGCTGAGATCTCGCAAGCGGTGGCGCCCGGGGCTCACGCCGTGCTGCTGCTCGATCAGGCGGGCTGGCACGTCTCGCGCAAGCTGCAGGTGCCATCGAACATCACGCTTCTGCCACTACCGGCGAAAGCGCCTGAGCTGAATCCGGTCGAGAACATCTGGCAGTATCTGCGGGAGAACTGGCTCTCCAACCGGGTGTTCACCTCCTACACCGACATCCTCGATCACTGCTGCGCGGCTTGGAACAAGCTCGTCGCGCAGCCTTGGACCATCATGTCCATCGGCCTGCGCGACTGGGCCAATGCATGAGCATCAGTGCCGATTGGTATTACTTGCTCTCACGCGCACCTTGGAAGGTCCGTTGGGGTCCAAAGTGTAACGTAGAGCGGATCCAATGAAGGTCCGCTTCTCGCCTCATGACGGTCCAAGTGCTTACGTCTCAGGAGTGCCAAAAGTTGACGTTGCTGCCCTTGTCGCTGGGTCAAGTTGCTGGGTTCCATCAGAGGTGACGATAAGCGGGGCGAGATTGGCCGTCAGGCCTGGGGCAACATCTCGATCGGATCATCAACGCGGGGAAGGTCGATGGAAAGCGCCGCGGCCTCACGGGCGCGTGACAATGCAACCTGCGACGTTACTGGCCTTGGGCGCCACGTTGCCGAAACCGGGTGAACACGAACCGCTGCCGACCACCCGATGGTGTCTGATGATCCTCCTCGAAGGCCTCGATCAGCTCGAACTCGGGGCCGAGAAGGACCGCGATCGCGTCCGGGTCCGCCCGCAGCACAGGCAGCCCGCTGCACCGCTCGGGCCCGCTCGGCGCGAAGCCCGAGACCAGGACAAAACCGCCCGGCCTCACAGTGCGGCGGAGCGCATCCACATAGGCGACCCGATCCTGCGGCTCCGTCAGGAAATGCAGGACCGCCCGGTCGTGCCAGAGGTCAACCGGAAAATCCGGCTCCCATGTGGCGACGTCGGCAACGATGAAGCGAACAGATATCCCTTTCCCGCCGAGACGTGCCTTGGTCCTTGCCAGGGCGGCGGCCGAGACATCCAGCACGGCGATGTTGGTGAACCCCTCGCCCAGAAGAGCGTCTGGCAGGCGCGAGGCCCCTGCTCCAACGTCGAGGATGGATGCGTCCTTCGGCAGGTGGCAGGCGCGGATCAGGCGCAGCGAGGTTTCTGGTACAGGCTGATACCAACTGACCGCCTCGTCCGCCTTGGTGGTGTAGACGGTGTCCCAGTGTCCCTCTCGTGTGTCCGCCATTGTTGTCTCCTGCGTGCCGACCGGCCCTTCAGGCAAGGTCGGCACAGGTGTCAGACTGATTGTAGCACTGTTGGCACAGCCGCACGCTACCGCTATCCGCAGCGTGCTAGACGTCGCCTCAAGGACGTCGACGAGGAGATGCGGTGTTCGGCATCGCCCCCGACGGGCGGCCTCACGCCGGCAAGGCTCCCTCCTGCGGGATGAAGACGCTTCCTACTCGATCAGTTCGTCGGCCCAGGCAAGCAGGCTTTGCGGCAGGTCGAGGTTGATCGCCCTTGCGGTCGCCTGGTTGATGGCCAGTTCGAGCTTGGTCGGCTGCTCGACCGGCAGATCGCTTGGCCTGGCTCCCTTGAGGATCCTGTCAACATAGTCAGCCGAGCGGCGGCCCATGGTGGCGAGGCTCGGGCCGTAGGCCATCAAGCCGCCCTCGACGACGTACTCCCGCATCTCGTACATGGACGGCAGGCCGGTCCTGGCCGCGAAGTCGACCAGCGCCTTGCGCCGGCTGAGGGTGACCGGATCGCAGAGCTGGAACACCGTGTCGGGTGGCGTCGGGGCCTTGGCCACGGCCCGGATCGCCTCTTCCCAATCGTCGCTCTTGCGGATCTCGAAGTACTGGATCTCAAGGCCCAATTCCTGCGCCACGCGTTGCGCCTCCCTGATCCCCGGCGCCTTGTCCGGCGCAGCCAGGGAAGCCCAGACCAGCGCGAGCCGCTTCATGCCCGGGAAAGCCTCTTTGAGCAACTGAAGGCGCTTGCCGTTCAGGTGAGTGGACAGGGTCGTGAGCCCCGTGATGTTGCCGCCCGGCTTCGAGAGGCTTTCCACGAGACCGGTTTCGACCGGGTCGCTGCTGACGGCCATGACGATCGGCACCGTACCGGTCGCGTTCCTGGCAGCAACGATGGCCGGATAGGTCTCCGCCACGATCACGTTCACGCCTGCGTTGACCAGCTCGGTGGCGAGTTGCGGGAGCCGTTCATCCTTTCCGTCCGCGCCGCGCCATTCGAGGACGACGTTCTGTCCGGGAACATAGCCGCGGCTGCGCAATCCGTCCTGGAACGCCCCGAAGACGGGTGAGTGCCCTTGAGGGGGAACGGACAGAAAGCCGATGCGTGGTGTGGAGGCTTGTGCGGATGCGGACCCCATTCTGGCGAGGAAGGGCAGGCTCACCAGCCCGCCCAGGCTCTTGAGAACCTGGCGGCGGCTCCGGGATCCTTGATCCTGCACATGGGGCAAGCTGGCGGAATTGCTCTTCATGGCATCCTCCATATGCTCCGCCAACTCTACTCCTCATCCGGAGATCGGCAAAGGAATGCGAGGGGCCAAGCCCTGGGCCTGACCTGCACGTCGGACTGCGGCAGGGATGCATGATCCACAAATGAAGCCGCAGCGGCAAAACCGCAGCTACATACAGCGATGGGCCAAGCCCTTTATCGGCAATGGCACGTCTCAGTTCTGGGCGAGCTTCAGGTCCGTCAGAGAGCCGGCGTAGAAGCTGACGTTGTGGAACGCGTTCCTGGCGATCTCCTCGGCCACGTCGCGCGCCTGCCCTGCATCGGCCCCGAACACCACGATGCGGGTGGCATGGTCCTCCATCGGCAGCCGTCCGTCGTCCTTGGCCTTGGACACCTCGGCCTTGGGCAGATGGCGGGCGCCTGTCATGGTGCCGGCCTTGAACTCCTCGAGGGAGCGCGCGTCGAAGAACACCGCTGTCTTGTCGCCCTCCCGGATGTACCGGATGCCCTCGGGCGCGATTTGCGTCACGCCGATCAGTGCCCGCCAGACCGGGATCCCGAGCTGATAACGCCGCACGCTCGTGTAGCCTGCCGCAACCAGTTCCTCAGCCAGACGCTTGCTCTTTCCGCAGAATGGCCCGTTGCAGTAGAGCACAATGGGGGCATCCTTCCTGTCGCCCAGCACCCGCCCGATCTCCGCAACATCCGATACGTAAACTGACATCGGCACGCCTGCCTTGGGCGAGACATTCACGGCTCCAGGAATATGGCTGATCGCGAACTCCATTTGCGGTCTGGCGTCAAAGACGACGGTGCTCTTGTCGGCCAAGATCCGGCGCAACTCATCGGTTGCGACCTCTGGCGTCTTGTCGTTCGGCTGAGACAGGGTCGCCTTCATGATGTCGGGCGACGTCTGAGCAGAAGATGGACCCGTTGAGAGTGCGACCATTCCAAGCATTGGGACCAGAGCACTGATCAGAACAGGCTTGAGAGCTTGGTGAGACCATGAGGACATTGCGAATACCTCCGTGAGAGGATGGGGATCGTCGCTTCAGGTCGAGATACAAACGGTGTTCCCAGCCTGCTGCGAGCGTGTGGGATGGCCGTTAAAGGTGGGCCAAGTCGCTGCTCCTGGATGTCGAACTGGGAACTTGGGCAGGGCAGCCATGTAACGTCTTCTGCCTCTTGCTTACCGGATGGGTCCGCAGTACGAAAATACATAATTGGCCAGCTTGATATAAGTTTAGGTTATGAGACTGGAAGCACGACTGCGGGCCCTTGCGGCGTTCGCCCGACTGCGCTCGTTCTCAGGGGCGGCACAGGAACTGCGGATCAGCCAGCCCGCTGTGTCGAAGCACATTGCCGACCTTGAGGATGAGATCGGGGCTGTTCTGGTCGAGCGTCAGGCCCGCGGCGGCGCCCTCACCCCTGCCGGGGAGTTCCTCGCCAACCATCTGTTACGCGCCGAAGCAATCCTGGCTCAGGCCGCCCGCGGCCTGAGCGAGTTCAGCAAGCCTGGTTCGGGAGTTCTGACGATAGTTGGATCGGGCAATACGGGAACATATCTCCTGACGGACGTCATCGCCGAGTTCCAGCAGCGCTATCCTGGTATGCGGGTCGTCCTTGAACTGGCGACCTCGGCGAAGGCAGTCGAACTGTTGCGAGGCCATCGGGCCGAATTCGGGGTGGTCGGAGGGTTCGTGGCGGCGCCGGAGATCGAGGCCGAGCCCCTGGTTGAGGATGAGATCGTCATTGTTGGGCCACCGCAGTTCCGCGGCAGGAAGCCGACGCGGGAGGAACTGGAGGCTCTCACATGGATCTCACGCGAGGAGGGCTCATCGACCCGGCTGGTTGTGGAGGCTGCGTGTGTTGACCTCGGGATCACCCCGAAGCGGCGGCTTGAGCTGCCGTCCTGGGAAGCGATCAAGATCGCAGTGCGGCACGGCTATGGCATTGCTGGATGCAGTCGCTTTGCTATCCAGGATGAGCTCCAGGCCGGTGCGCTTGTCATCATCCCGGTGCCCTACTGGAAGGTGCGCAAGACCATGTCGATCATTTGGTTCCGCGACGCGGCGCTGACCCCTTCAGCGCAGCAGTTCCTGAACCTGCTGCGCACACGCTGGGCTGGCGACGAAGCGCGCTGAAGAAGCCTCCAAGCGAGCAGCACCACGGCAAGGGCTTGCGAAGCGGAGCTTCCATATGGAAATCGCTGAATGTCGCTTGTGGGTCAAGAACCGCCTTTAAGCGTGGCTGTGTGAAGGTCAGCTCATCGCGCAGCTGCAGACGTTCGTCTACCCAACTCAAACTATGGCTGGACTGGCGCCGGTTGTCCGAATTTCGTCTGCTGTTACCCGTGGCGTTACCCGAGAGAAAGGCAGCTGCAAGACTGCAGACGCAAGAAAGCGATAAAACCCTTGCCGGTTAAGGGTTTGAGATGGTGAGCGCGCTGGGACTCGAACCCTGTAGTAGTCGGCATTTGATCTGACATTCAGCGTCAGAGAGTGATCGGGTTGAGCCTGTCCGGCAGGATCAGGCTGC
>NZ_JAFEMD010000199.1 GCF_016892765.1 Microvirga arvi | reverse complement strand
CTCGACTCCGACCTTGCCGCGCAGCTCAAAAACTCGCCCAAGGCTAAGGTGCTCTCCGTCCTCACCGAACGCGTGGCGTATCTACGTCTCAACCCAGCAAAGCCGCCCTTCGACAACGCCAAGGTCCGCCAGGCGATTGCCTATGCCATCGACAAGGACGGACTGGTGGAGGGGATCCTCGGCGGCTATGACAAGCCGGTGCCACAGATGTTAACCCCAGCCCATGTCGGTTGGGTCAGCGACATCGCGGCGCCGTCCTATGATCTCAAGAAGGCACAGGCCCTGGTGAAAGAGGCAGGCGAGGGGGGCAAAGCCGAGATCGAGCTCGCCACCTCACCGGTATTCGATCAGCGCATCGTTCAGGCGATCCAGCAAATGCTGAGCGAGGCCGGTCTCAACGTCAAAATCAATATGTCCGACATGGCGAGCTATCTGAAGCGCGCCCAGGGCGGCATTGATGCGACCCCTTCCTTGAGCTTTGGGCGATGGTCCTGCTCGTGCCAGGATGCCGACGGCGTGCTCTTCCCGCTGCTGCATAAGAGCAGTTCCTGGTCCGTCTACCGCAATCCCAAAGCCGATGAGCTCCTGGAACAGGCGCGGCAGTCTCTCGACGACAAGGTACGGCTCGTGGCTTACCGCGGTGTCCATGAGATCGTCGCGCAGGACGTTCCGCTCGTTCCGCTCTATCAGAGCGCGGCGATCTACGGAGCGGCGAAGGAGCTGGGGTGGCAGCCCTCGCCGAGTGAGAGCCTCTTCCTGAACCGGATGACGTGGAAGGACTGAGGCATGCAGGGAGGTGCCCGCCCTCCACGGCAATGACGGGTGAAACAGAGCAGACCCAGAGGTGATCGACACATATTGAGGGAGACCTGACATGGTGAGACGAGGAAGAGGATTGGCGGCTGCCCTTCTGGGGCTGTGTCTGGCGGTTGCACCCGGC
>NZ_JAFEMD010000198.1 GCF_016892765.1 Microvirga arvi | reverse complement strand
ATCGTGTTTTGCTTGTTTGATTTACATTCAGCTTACCAGCGGCATTTGTTTGCGCAACAGTTTTACGCTTGAACGGGATTCTGCGGCCAATTCACAAAGATTTACATGGCAAACCTCGAGACTCCCGCCGCCGTTTGAGGTGCTCAAGCGCTTGCAAGGCCTCTCCTGCCTCAACCTTTGGTTCCGCTGCACCGGAGACGGAGTACATCGTCGACCCTAAAGCTCAGGCATTGGGCAGCGCCGTTGGCTGGATCTGGCCCCCTCACGCTCAACGCTGATAACGCTGGGTTGAGTGCGCATCCAAGGTGATCTCGGACGGCTTGCGATACTGGCGCGACGAAGCCAGTGTCGATGGGGTTGAGCACATTCCGATCTGATTGCTCTGTGCAGCAGCCTCAGTTCAGCGAGTTCCGCGCCATTCGATGCTGCTTCTGAAATGCGATGGCCTTGCGGGCACACTGCCGGAAATATTCCTTCGATGCCTCGGCCTCGTGCTCCCAGAGTCTGGCACTGTTGACTGAGTAGAAGAATTCACGAACCACATGCTCTACAAACGGAGCGTCTTTGTCCATCCTGCCTGACCAACCGCTGATTGTTATGACGCCCTACGTTCAAGCTTGATTGGTGCGCAAATGGGGCCAAAGGCGGGCTGAAAACTGAGAAGCTGTGCCGATGCGGCTTGCTCCGTGCCGCATGACTTCTCCCCACCGCGCTCAAGACCTCGACAGTGTCAATGATGCGGCCGCCGCAAGTGCTATCGAACTCAGGTCCCTGTTCAGTCCTTGCAGGCGACAGCGTTGCCCACGAGCACCAGAGCAATGATGGCTCTTCTCCTCCCCTCTCGTCATGCGTCCCAGACGATCCTTCTGGGCTCAACGAACCGCTGATAGGACAATCACCCTCCTCTTTTGTCAGGACAGGAAGGGTCGGTATAGAAAAGA
>NZ_JAFEMD010000197.1 GCF_016892765.1 Microvirga arvi | reverse complement strand
TGCGTTGTAGCCGCAAAGTTAGAATGTCCTGATCCCGTAAAGTAGGAATGTCACACTCCCCACTTCTGAATGATGCGGAAGAACGCGGATGGGACTGATAGCGGTGAGCGAGCGGGATCTGCAGCGGATCGAGGTTCTCTCGAAGGCCTTATTACGGGAACACGGCTGATGAATCAAGCTGCTGCGCAATAGGGTAGGGGGATGCAGCCCGTCTCATATGCTCGTCACCAGTTTACGCTCGAGATCATCCGGCACACCGTCCGGTTGTTTCTGTGGTTCATGCCCAGACGACCCTTTGTCGAAGTGATATCGGCAGCCTCCCCCTACATCCAGACAACCAAGAGTGCGAAAAGCAATGAGCAACTCCAGCTCCTCGGGAATGAAGCACACCAAGAGGCATTAGAATACTAGCAGGCCTTATCCCATGCACTATCTACTCGCGGGTTGACGGCGAGGAGCATAGGATGTCGGATCACGTCTACAAGATGGTTGAACTGGTTGGATCATCTGAGACCAGCATCGAGGATGCCATCCAAACTGCGATCAAGCGCGCGGATCAGACGTTGAGAAATCTGCACTGGTTTGAGGTCGTGCAGACCCGCGGACACATTGAGAATGGCGAGGTTCGCCACTTTCAGGTTGTGCTCAAGGCTGGCTTTACCTTGGAAGGCGAGTATCCGTAACAAGGGGACAACTCTCCACGCGCTGCAGAAATCTAGTCGCAGGATGGCTATCGGCTTACGTGAGTGGAGCGGACTGCTCCTGCGTGACTCGACGTGCGACGTCTTTGATATCGCTGCGGGATATTCCAAGGTCCAACAGTTCCTTGTCGCCAACATATTGCAGTTCCCGCACGGTATCGCGATAGGTGATCCACGCTTGAACCTTTGCGAGAATGAGTGACATCCACATGGGCAGGTTACTCCTGTAAAGGCGTGATCTGGGCGCAGG
>NZ_JAFEMD010000196.1 GCF_016892765.1 Microvirga arvi | reverse complement strand
GAGTTCAGCTGATCCACCATGGTGTTGATGGTGTTCTTCAGCTCCAGCATCTCACCCTTAACGTCGACGGTGATCTTCTTGGAGAGGTCGCCGTTCGCCACCGCGGTGGTCACGTCGGCGATGTTACGCACCTGACCCGTGAGGTTGGCCGCCATCATATTGACGTTGTCGGTGAGGTCCTTCCAGGTGCCGGCCACGCCTTTCACCTGGGCTTGGCCACCGAGCTTGCCTTCGGAGCCCACCTCGCGCGCCACGCGTGTCACCTCGGAGGCGAAGGAATTGAGCTGGTCCACCATGGTGTTGATGGTCGATTTCAGCTCCAGCATCTCGCCTTCGACCACGACGGTGATCTTTTTGGACAGGTCGCCCGTCGCAACAGCAGTCACGACGTCGGCGATACCGCGCACCTGACCGGTGAGGTTCGCGGCCATGAGGTTCACGTTGTCCGTAAGGCCCTTCCAGACGCCGCCGACGCCTTTCACCTGGGCCTGGCCACCGAGCTTGCCTTCGGATCCCACTTCTTTCGCGACGCGCGTCACTTCGGAAGCAAACGAGTTCAGCTGGTCCACCATGGTGTTGATGGTGTTCTTCAATTCCAGAAGCTCACCCCGAACATCGACTGTGATCTTCTTGGAAAGGTCGCCGTTCGCCACCGCGGTGGTCACGTCGGCGATGTTACGCACCTGGCCTGTCAGGTTGGCCGCCATCATGTTGACGTTGTCGGTGAGGCCCTTCCAGACGCCGCCGACGCCTTCCACGCGGGCCTGGCCACCGAGCTTACCCTCGGTGCCCACCTCTTTCGCGACGCGGGTCACCTCGGAGGCGAAGGAGTTGAGCTGGTCCACCATGGTGTTGATGGTGTTCTTCAGCTCCAGAAGCTCGCCGCGCACGTCGACTGTGATCTTCTTGGAAAGGTCGCCGTTCGCCACCGCGGTGGTCACGTCGGCGATGTTACGCACCTGGCCTGT
>NZ_JAFEMD010000195.1 GCF_016892765.1 Microvirga arvi | reverse complement strand
CTAAGCAGGGATTCGCCGGTTGACCAACGAATGGCGGCTTCGTTCGTGATTGAGCTTCATGATGGCTTCGTGGATGGCCTGGTCGAGGTCCTCGGGTCCGGTGAAGGTCTGGTGAGCGAGGTAATGCCGCTTCACATCACGCCATCGCTCCTCGATGTCGTTGAGTTCGGGAGCATACTTTGGCAGCCATTCGACCTTGAGCCAGTGCGCCCGCTGGGCGAGGGCTGCTGTGCTTGCCTTGCTGGTGTGGATGGGACCGTTATCGAGGACGAGCCGAACCGGCTTGGCGCAGCGGCCGGGCTCGGGGCCGTAGCGGCGGTCGAGGGTCTCCAAAAGCGCGATGAAGTCGGTGCTGCGCTTGGTGCGGCTGGTCTGAACGACCAGCTCGCGTGCGGCCCAGTCGAGCACGCCGAGCAGGGCCACCTTGGTGGCCTGTCCGGGTGCCGGGATGCGCAGATCGGCCCCGCGCCTGGCCCAGACATGAGCCAGATAAGGATGGGTGAGCGTCTCGGACTCATCCCCAAACAGCAGCACGATATCGCCGGCCTCAGCCTGCGCCTTCAACAGCCGGCAGCGCAGGCCGATCCGGTCCACGGCATCGGGGTCCTGGCGGGCTTTCAGAGTGTGGCGCGGCCGGCGCCAGCGGAAATCCCCCTTTGGCGCAGCACGACCGACAGGCGCGAGCGCGAGATGCGCACGCCAGAGCGCTTCTCGATCTCGTCGGCCAAGCGCGGCAGCGTCCAATTGGGGCGATCCGCCACCGGCCCGGACAGCACCTCCTCAGCGACTGCCAGGGCGCACGCGGCTTTGACCGGAACCGGGCCCGGGGCGACGGATGTTCGCAACGCCGCGGCTCCGCTCTCCATGAAAGCGCTGCGCCAGAAGCGCACCGTGTCCTCGCGCACCCCGAAGGCCTCGGCGATGCGCAGGCTGGTCCAGCCCATCAGGGTCAGGAGGATCGCCCGAGCCCGATCAGCCTCGCCACGATCCCGCGACCGGCTGAG
>NZ_JAFEMD010000193.1 GCF_016892765.1 Microvirga arvi | reverse complement strand
AGGTCCCTCCTGAATGCCCGCTACAAGCTTGGCAAGTTTGCGGAGGCTCAGGAGCATTTTGAGCGTGGGATAAGCCTCTACGAGGATGGTCCCTGGCCCGAAACTCTGATCGAACAGGTCGATGACCCTAGTCCGCACCTGCTGGTCCTCGGCGGCTGCGTGCTGTGGGTCAGGGGCTACCCCGACCGCGCTCGGCAGGCAGTGGCCGATGCAATCGCCGCTGGCCATCGTGGCGGGCACCACCTGAGTACTGCTCATGCCGTCCATATGTCGGGTCACTTGGCTGAACTGATGGATGACTGGGAGGGGGTCCGGAGAGCCAACGAGGCGACCATGGCTCTTGCGACGGAGTGGGGCCTCTCCGGGCAGCGGCAGCAGGTGGCCCGGCGCGAGCGGCTTGTGGCGGTGGCTCTGCATAACGATCCTGAGCAGATGGAGTACAAGCGCCGGCACCCGCAGCCGGGTTTTGCACGATCTCTGCACGACGGCGTGCTGGCCCGGGCCTATGGTCGTTGCGGCACCCCTGAGGAAGGCTTGCGGGTTATTGAGGAATCCCTGTCTTGGACGGAGGAGACGGGCAGCCGGTTCTTCAACGCCGAGCTGTACCGGATAAAGGCCCAACTGCTCCTGCTCCTGCGGCGTCTTGATGAGGCCGAGTGCAGCTACCGCAAAGCTCTGGAGATTGCGCGGGAGCAGGGTGCACGTATGTGGGAGCTCAAGTCTGCCTGTGATTTGGCCGAGATGCTTCGTGTGCAGAAGCGGCAGGCAGAAGCCCGTGATCTCCTTGTGCCGATCCTCTGCTGGTTCAGCGAGGGCTTTGATGTCCTCGAGCTGTGTAGGTCGAAGGCTCTGCTCGAGAGCCTGTCGCGGCCACTTCCATGACGCCCGCGCCACCAGAGTCCGTCCATTGCACGCAGCGCAGACGTGCTGGCAGTTGCAATAGAATGTAGTAGTCGGCATTTGATCTGACATTCAGCGTCAGAGAGTGATCGGGTTGAGCCTGTCCGGCAGGATCAGGCTG
>NZ_JAFEMD010000192.1 GCF_016892765.1 Microvirga arvi | reverse complement strand
GGGTGGAGCAGCCCGGTAGCTCGTCAGGCTCATAACCTGAAGGTCACAGGTTCAAATCCTGTCCCCGCAACCAAACACAACAAAGCCCTCGCACGGAAAAACCCGGCGAGGGCTTTTGCTTGTCGGGGCACATGCACCTGCAGAGAAAAACCCGCCAGCACGCGCGCAGAGGGCTTGGTGCGGCCGGGCCTTCGGCTGGTCTGTCAAGCACAACACCAGGGTGCACGCGAGATCGCTGTGCAGAAGCGCGTTGAGACAACCCTCCTCCTTTGTTGAGAGCTCGATATTTTCGATCAGCGAGCGGATCATCTCCATCTGCTCGTCCCTGTGCTCGCTTTCCCAGCTCTTCGTCTGCGGCGACCGCGGGAGCCGACAAGGACAGTAAGAAACGCCAGTGGGCTGCCATCGAAACGTTCGCCAGGGCCGCTGGCTACGAGATCGTGGACAGCTACTACGGCGAGGCGGTGGGCGGGGCCGACCACATCATGGCGCGTCCGTCCTTTGCGGCCATGATGGAGCGCATCGGCTCTAATGGTGTCAGGACCATCGTCGTTGAAACGGCAAATCGCTTTGCCCGTAACCTGATCGTGCAGGAGAGAGGCTATGCGATGCTGAAAGAACGCGGTACCGAGCTGATTGCAGCCGATAAGTCCGATGCTTTACTTGATGAAACCCGACGGCCAAGCTGATCCGGCAGGTCCTCGGAGCCGTGTGCGAGTTCGAGAAGGCTATAGTGATCGCCAAGCTGAAAGGCGTACGGCACCGCAAACGCGCTACAGGCGAAGGTTGAGGGGCGCCAAGGCTACACCGCGATCAGTCCGGAGATGGTCACCTGGAACAAGAAGCTGCGGCGGTACAAGGTTCAGGGACACAAGCGCACCCTGCGGAAATTTTAGACGAACTGGCCAGGGCTGGCTTTATGACAGGAACAAGAAGGCCCTATGCAGCGGGTGCCGTCGCCAAGATAATTGGTAAGCGATGTTCTGACCCCACCTTACATCCGTGTCTCTGAGCGGCGAGACTAACGATCTCGTATTTGGGATCTTT
>NZ_JAFEMD010000191.1 GCF_016892765.1 Microvirga arvi | reverse complement strand
CGGTGCAGAATGACGGCAAGCTTGCGCGCGACGGCAACCTTGGCTTTGCGCAGTCCGCTGCGCTTGGCCAGCCTGAGACCCCACGCCTTCAGCGCCGACCACTTGGCCACCCGGGTGAGCAGCACGTTGGCGGCCTCGTAGAGGTAGCTGCGCAGCATCGTGTCGCCGCATTTTGAAATCCGGCCCGTCCAGTCGGTCTCGCCGGAGGCATAGCCGCGTGCCGTCAGCCCTGCGTAGGCTCCGACACTTCTTGACCGCTTGAAGCGGGCGGGATCATCGACCGTCGCCAGGAAGCACAGCGCCGTAATGGCACCGACACCGGGGGCTGTCATGAACTGCTGTACTTGAGCACTCCTGCGGGCCAGTCGCAGCACCTTGCGATCCAGGTCCATGATCTCCTGCTCGACCGCCTCACGCACTCTGAGGAGCGGCATGGCCGCGACGGCGAGGTCCGGCTGGTTCTCGAGCAGGTCTGCTGCTCGCCTGGCAAACACGTTCATCTTGGCCCGGCCAATCACCAGCCCGAGGTTCTTCAGGAGGCCACGGATCTGGTTCTCCAGATCGCGCTTGAGCTTGACCAGCAGAGCGCGGCTGGAGAGGAGGGCCTTGATAGCGTGACTGCCGCGGTCTTTGACGTGCACCTGCTTGTACCATCCACATTGCATGATCCGGGCGATGCCAGCCGCATCGTTGCGGTCGTTCTTGTTGATCTGCATCTTCAACGCCGCCTTGGCATGTCGGGCGTCGATGCAGATGACCGGCAATCCCAGCGCGTTCAGCTCGCTCCAGAGCCACGTCGCCGTCGCTCCGGTCTCGAGCCCCACCCGGGCAACCTGCGGCGCATGGGATTGAATGAAGGCTGCGATCGCCTCCGGGTCGGAGGGGACCATGCCTTCGCGCATGATCTTCCCGGTTTGATCGACAATGCAGATCGCCGTCAGCTTCAGCGAGACGTCCAGTCCGACATAGTGCTCCATGGCTACCCTCCTCACGGTCAGGGCCCTGGCGTGGGCCTCGTCGATGGTAGAGAGCTGATTCCCAGAGCCAGGTTATGGCGCGGTCCCCGGAATTACTCCATGTG
>NZ_JAFEMD010000190.1 GCF_016892765.1 Microvirga arvi | reverse complement strand
GTAGTCGGCCCTGAACAATGCAGTTTGCTCAGGCGGCAATTGGATTCCAGGGTTCGGGGAAAGTATCCGATTGCGCGGATGAGCCCATTAGAGCCGCCATGAGCCAAGCGACAAACAGTCTGAGCCACGTCAGTATCAGCCGCAGGTTATGTCCGGCGGCCACGAGCAGCGCGTTCATCGCATCACCCGCGGCTCCGAGCAGGTGATTGCGTCCCAGCCGCCCGTCCGCCTTCATGTGCCCGATCATCGGCTCGATCGCGGACCGGCGTCTCAGTTCCCGCTTGATCGTGGGCGTCAGACCCCGCCGCTGTCGCGTGATGAATACCCGATCCGTCTTGGCGTAGTCATGCCCACGATAGCCCTGGTCGACGTAGATGCGTGCGGGCTCCACGTCCGTCATGGCAACGACCTGATCGATCGTCGTGCCGAGCGTATGGCCGTCATACGGATTGCCCTCCAGCGATTTGGAGGCGAGCACGAAGCCTTCGCGGTTGGTCAGTGCCAGTGCGACCTTGCTGCCGAACTCGTACGGCCGATGCGCCTTGCCTTTGGCGATGCACACCACCTCGGGCGCATGCAGGCTGTAAAGTTTGTTCTTGCTCGTGCGCTCCTGGATCAGAAGACGCTCCGTCAGGCCGAGCAGAGGAGCAAACCGGCGTGAGAGAACCTCATCACGGGCGACTTTCCTGGCGATATCGCGATAGACCCGGCCCAAATAGGTCTTCAGCCGCTTCAGTTCGCGGCGCATGCGTCGCATCTGCCGGGCATGGGCATAGCGCCCGACCTGCACAGTGGCGCGCTTAGCCAGGCGGGTGTGAGCCTGCCGCAGCTCGAGGCCGTGCCGCTTGGCCTGCCGCACCAAAGCCTGCAGTGCCTTGAGATAGAGCTTCGCGTCGGTGGGATGGGTGATGGCCTTGGGTTGCACCGTCGTATCGACGCTGATCCGCTCCAAACTGGAGGGCCGCACCGCGCCGCTCTCCAGCCCGGCCTGGATGGTGGCGGCCAGCAGCTTCTCCAGTCCCTCGGGTCCGAGCCGCTTGCGCCAGCGCGTCAGCGAGCTGGGATCACACGGCAGCTCATGCTGGAA
>NZ_JAFEMD010000018.1 GCF_016892765.1 Microvirga arvi | reverse complement strand
CCTCCTCGTTTGCCATGTTGAATCACATCTCCGGTGCTTTGAAACTGCGACGAGTCATCCTCGTTGGGACTTGGTATTAGGAGCCCTCCCATTGCGGTAGAGCCTCCGCCAATGCGCTACTGAGAACCCGCAGAACGCAGCAGCCTCGGCCGTTTCTAGGATGCGATGCCGCGCTATCTCCGGCGGTAGGCGAGTGAACTCGCTGCAAGGCGGAGAGAACTCCCATTGCCGTAGCGCTACACTCGCACTGTGTTCTGCTTCAGTAGCAAGAGCGGCGATAATGCTCGTAAGCTGGGAAAGGCTTTGCTCTTCGACGGAGGTCCGAAGAGTAGCCGAGGGCTGGTGTTGGCCAGGGTGAAATGTCTTCCACGTGCTGCGCAGGCTCTGAATGATTTCTGTGGCCAGCGCCGCAGCGTCTCGTATGTGTTGAACCCGGTGACCCCTTGGTCCGATTTGAGAGAGATCTTGGCTGTTGAACATCGCTATTCCGCCGATCTATTTGGCCATGCGGAACACCATGAGCGCTTATGTCTACCTATGCACGGAGCAACAAGAGCATGCTCTTGTTGCTCGCATTGCTAATCGCTGCTCATCAAGCTCGCCCTGCAGCTCTTCGAATTGTCCAGATAGACGGAGGGTTGAACTCTAGGAGTTTGATCACCTCCTGGTGGAGTTTGGTATCGGAGATGATATCGCGGCCAGGAATGCCGTCCGGATATAACGTGCGTAGAACCCTCTCTACGCGAACTCGCTGTGGTGAAACCCGCTCAGAGCTCGCTTTGGAGCTGTCAACTGCGTTCAGAGGGTCTGAGGGGGCCTGTATATCATCTTGCTCTTCGGCAGGAAGATCTATTCTCGGGCTCACCCTGACCAAAGGCTCGGCGAAGCCATCACGTGTGAGGTACTGCTTGAGTTCGGAGAAGCGCACGACGATGGAAACATATTTGGGATCGTAGTGCGATATAACTTCATTGGTGAACCATTGCAGGCATTGCCTGTCGTACCACTCACCACGATAGCCAAACTGAACTAAGCTGCCGTCTGTCCTAAGAAAGCAAGGTGATAATCTGTATTTGCCAAATGCCCGCCTCAGTTCGTCAGCGGCATCGTGCCCTAGCACGAGGGCGTCAACTTTGGGCCGGGAATAGCTCCCAGGTAAAATACTGGGGTCGACAGGTACAAGCTCGCCATCTACCGACACCACCACGTCGGAATGCTCCAGCACGTCGAAGGATCCAACAACTTGAACGCGCTGACGATCTACCTCCCACGCGGAAGGTATGTATCCGTCATGCTGTACCTTGTGGTCGAGTATAAACGACCAGTCATCACACCGTACTGCCCAAGTGATGAGCAGTGCTTTCACAAGCGAAACGTACCCTGGCGGTACTAGTAAGCGAGAAGAAACACTTCTCGACATGGATGCACCTCCGCATGGCGCTTCCCGCATGAATAAGGCGCGGCGGGCCCGGTGCGGTCCAGGCTTTCGGCGGCCAAACCTAGCCGCGCCCAGGTCTCAGTATAGTGCTGGACGAGTATTTTGCACGCTAGCTGGAATGGGAATCGCCACTGCCGGTTCGTGCAAACTTGAGGCTTACTACCGATTGGATATGCGCAACCCACCTATCGAGCGCTTGCTTCTTCTCAGTTGAGTAGGTCGCACGGTTTAAATTCTGGCGACGCCGGCTTTGTGGTCGGAAACGTGGTTGAGGATTGCCTCAACCACATGAGGGAGGGTGCCCATTTCCGCCAGGCGTGTGGCTGTCGTCCGCCGCAAGTCATGACGCCGCCAGGGGCGCGTCTCTGCCCCGGCTTACGCGATCCACGGTTATCGCCTGTCCGTGTCCTGACTCTATTCAATCTGGGGCTCCTTCCACTGGAGGAGCTGAGAGCGCTGAATTGGGGGAGCAGCGCCCGTTGGACGGTGATCGTTAGATTGATGTTTCAGCGTTGCGCGCTGCTTGCTCGTAGATCCCAGATAAGACCCGAAGCATATCGGTCAGCTGGCTAAGATCAAGTTCTGACGTCGAAAACATTGCCAACGAGCGAATGAGGCAACGTTGTCTGACGCTATGATAGGCTGAGACCATCTTTCGACCCTTCTCTGTAGTTGAGAAGAATGTATCCTTGCTAATCTTCTTGCTCTCGACGAGATCTGCTTTCGAAAGCTTTTTTAAAGCATAGGACACCAAGTGGCTGTCCTCAATCTTTAGAGCAAAACAGATATCCGCAATGCGCTTAGAGCCATTCTTGTGGCTAACCATATGCAAGACAAGCAATTCAAGCGACGAAAACCCTTTTATTCCAGCCGCGGCGGCGCATCGTACGACCCATTGTTCAAAGGCATTCTTCGCGACATTAAGGTTCAACTCAAACTGGGTCATGGCAGGCCCTTGTTCTTCTATAAAGCTAGTAAGGGCCTTCTCATCACTCAGCCGCATCATCGTCCTACTCCCGGTTCCGAACCATCCAACGAGCAAGCCATGTACTAGCGCACTTCCAACAAGACAACGACATTCACACGGCAAATTACCTATAAATTGTCTCCAAAGCCTATTGAACTCGCGACAACTTGCTGACAGCTTGTTGGATGTGCTCGGCAGACGATTGAAATTGCAAGAGGCTCGAACGGGCTAAGAGAGCAGGGAAGGATATATCAGGATGAACTTCAAACCGAATAGTAGAGCGTTGCGCGATTTGGCAAAGCAAGAAGGGCTCGATGCGATTGTTGCGATGAGCCCTGAGAATTTTACTTACGCCTCGGGTGCCTACGTTCTCACTGTTAAAGCGATCCGTCCCCGGCAGGCCTATACCGTTTTGCCAGCCCGATCCGAGCCATTTGTTCTTGTCTGCAGCATCGAGGAGAGCCTGACCCGCTCCGAGAGCTGGATTCCGGATGTTAGAATTTACACCGAGTTTGTGCATAACCCGATTGATAGGCTTGTCGAGGAACTAAAGAAGGAAGGGCTCAATAAGGGAAAGATTGGAATCGATCTCGATTATCTTCCGTCAACCTCCTACGCTCTTTTAAAGGAGTCTCTTCCTGACGTAGAGCTCGTGAATACGACCGAGACCATAGCAGCAGTACGGGTTATCAAAAGCGACAGCGAGATCCAACTGCTGGAGACGACAACTAAGCAGACCCATCGCGCCGTTCTGGATGCTATGGCCGCCAGCAAACTCGGAGATTCCGAGTACGATATGGCGAACAAGATCGCGAATAACATCATCAATTATGGTGCCGACGGTACGCTCTTTTTGTGCTTTGCGAGCGGAAAGCGGACACCGCATCCTCATGCGATCGCTCAGCCCGACGTCATTCCACAGCCAGGCGACCTCATCCGTTTCGATGTTGGGGGGACCTATGGAGCATTTGCAAGCGATTTCGCCCGCACCTATTCGGCAGGCGAACCCTCTGACATGCAGAAGCAAGTCTATGCAGCACTGATCGCGTGTGAGACAGCCACGATTAACGCGGTGGCGCCCGGAATTCTCGCAGAAGATCTATTCTACCTCTGCAAGGAGGAGTTTGCGCGGCACGGGCTTAAGTTTCATATGCCTCATGTTGGGCACAGCTTCGGCGTCGAGTTGCATGAGAACCCGATGTTACGCCCAGGAGACAAGACGCCTTTGCAGCCCGGCATGGTGATCAACATCGAGCCCGGAGCAAAGGATGATGACGGGTCGCTCTACCACAGCGAAGATCTGGTTCTCGTAACCGAGACGGGCTTCCGCATCCTGACGCTCGGGATCGCACCGAAGGAACTCCCTGTGATTGGGCAGACGCTTCAGCATTGATCCACTCGCCGGAGCGCCGCTTTTAGGCGGCGCTCCGGCACAGTCATAATCCAGAAGGCGAATAGAGGAGTGACACGAAATGCGCATGTCCAAGTTTGTTGGTATCACCGCGCTGGTCGCGGCGACCATAAGTCTCCTTCCTGCTACTGCCTTTGCCCAGACCTTCCGGCTGGGGCATCACCACGCCGTCGGCGGCGCCGTTGACAAAGCGGCCAAGCATTTTGCGGCGCTTGTTAATGAAAAGTCCGGAAAGCGCATCACCGTTCGTGTGTTCCCCGCTGCACAGCTCGGCCAAGAGCGCGAGGCATACGATCTGGTGAACCAGGGCGCCATTGATATATCCATCACATCAACTGCGATCCTCGACAAGGTGTTCCCGCCAATTGCGGTGACCTCACTGCCGTTTGTCTTCCGCGACTGGGATCATGCCCGCACTGCCTACAAGGGGGAATTCGGCAAAGCGCTGACCGATGGTGTGCGTGAGGCGAGTGATACAGAGATCCTCGGCTTTATCCATCTTGGCTTCCGAGACCTTCTATTTACAGGTGAGCCCCCGGCAACTCTTGCCGACATGAAAGGCAAGCGGATGCGGTCTCCGGAGAACACGGTCTGGATCCGGATGTTCGAGCTGATGGGATCGCGACCAACTCCCGTGACGTGGGGCGAAGTCTACACGTCCATGCAGACCGGCGTTGCGGAGGGCCTCGACAGCCCGCCCGCGACTGCGCTTGATATGAAGTTCAACGAGGTGACCAAATCGCTCGTGAAGACCGGCCATATGTTTGGATCAATGATCTTCGCGATGAATGAAAACAAGTTTAAGGGGCTGAAGCCTGAGGATCAGGCGCTCATGAAGGCTGCCGCAGTTGAAACCGGAGACTGGAGCGACACCGAGATAGCGATGCCCGAGGAGAAGTCAGCATACGACAGGCTCACCAAAGCTGGCGTCAAGGTTGTGGAGGCCCCGAAAATCGAGGAGTGGCGGGCCGCGATGGCTCCTCTGAGGGATGAAGTCGCCACTCGCAACAGGGGAGCCGACCGGTTCATCAAGATGCTGGTATCCGAGCAATGATTGGGGAACCTGCATTGGACTCCGTTAGCCAGACAAAGGACAGCCGCTCCGTGCGGCTGCTCCTCCTGATTGCCTCCATCCTGGTCGCTGCAACCGTTGGACTCAGCTTCGTGCAAGTCGTCCTGCGCTATATCTTCAACAATCCACAGGCGTGGTCGGAAGAAGTCGGCCGGTATCTGTTCGTGTGGATCACTTTTCTCGGATCTGCCGTCGCGTTCGCCAGAGATTCCCACATCAAGGTGGATGCCATCCCGGCATTGTTGGGGCCGGCCGGAATGCGCATCTCCGACATATTGAGGCGCCTCGTTGAACTCGCCGCTATTGGTATGCTGCTTTACTCAGGTATCATCGTGGCATGGCGAAATCGATTTTCTTTCTTCTACACGATCCCTGATGCCCCGCAGGTCCTGTTCTACTTAGCGGTACCAGTCGGCTCGTTCTTTATGTTTTGGTATATCCTGCGCGGACTAATCGCGCTGCGTTCCTGATCGTCAAGCCACTGGAGAGCCGCTATGGAGCTGACGGTCCTGTTCGTGTCGTTCATTGTCTTCCTTCTCCTTGGGACATCAGTGGCGGCTGCCATGATCATGTCTGCCGTTCTCTCGCTCTTCGTCGGAGGCATGCCAATGACGATCATGGCAGAGCGGGTGCTGAGCGGCATCAACTCGTACACGCTTCTGGCCGTGCCGTTCTTCATCTTTGCGGCGGTCATCATGAACCGCGGCGGATTGACTGATCGCCTCCTGGGTGTCTCACGCTGCTTTGTTGGGCATTTCCGGGGCGGTACCGCGCAGGTCGACATCCTTGCAAGCATCTTTTTTGCAGGGATGTCAGGCTCTGCCACGGCCGACGCCGCCTCGCAGGGGCGCATTCTGATCCCTCACATGAGGAAGGAGGGGTATGATGCAGGTTTTGCGGCAGGCGTGAACTCGGCATCTGCCACCATCGGAGCGATTATTCCTCCGTCCATCGCAATGGTGATTTATGGGTCGGTTACAAACATCTCAGTCGGCGCCCTCTTCCTTGCGGGAGTCATTCCTGGACTGATCACCGGTCTGGGGATGATGGTTGTGGTTTCGTTTCTGGCCGGACGCCGCGGCTATCCACGTGCGCCAAAGATGACGTGGCGCGAATGTGTTGGTCCAGTTCTCGATGCATTGCCGGCTTTATTGGCTCCTGTTATCATTCTTGGAGGCATTTTCACTGGGGTAACGACTCCGACTGAGGCTGGCGTCATTGCCTGCGTCTATGGGTTATTCCTCGGCTTCGTTGTCTATCGGGAACTGACCCTAAAGGACATCTTGCCCATCCTGGCTGAGACAGTTGAGGCAACGGCGGTGCCCGTGTTTATCATTGCGGCGGGATCAATCTTCGGGTTCGCGTTAACAACATCTGGCTTCGGCTTCATGGTGCAGGATGTGTTGCAGGAGATCACCACGAGTCCAATCGCTCTTCTTATGATCGTGGTAACGATCTTCATGGTGGTTGGTCTGTTTGTTGAGGGCACCGCCGCGATGCTCATCTTTGTGCCGATCTTCATGCCGCTGGTCCAGCTCTATGAGATCAATGATATCCAATTCGCCATGATTGTGATCATCACGATTATGATCGGGACCATCACACCTCCCGTGGGCTTGCAACTGTTCATTGCTGCGGACATTGCGAAAATATCAGTCTTCAAGGTGGATATATGGCCATTCGTCGTGATCATGTTAGTCGTGGTGTTAGTTCTCGTGTTCGTGCCGGAGATGGCTACATTCCTTCCTGCCGCTCTCATGTAGTCGAGAATAGCATTCGGGCTCGGTATTCGGTGGGGGTCCACGCCCTGTTTGCCTAAAGTAGGAGTTCAGTGGCTTCGTAGCGGACTCGAGCTCCGGTCCAGATGTTTGGCATGGACATCTAGCCTGTAGATATCCCCGTTCCAATCGGGCACGGCACTACTCCGGGCTTGTCAGACTACTGTGCGCAAGCGCCAAATCAGGGGGCGGCCTACACCCATGAGGCCGTATAGTGCACACGTAAATCCGTGCTCACGGGAGCAGAGTATTCACTGACAGCCTATCAAGGAGACTGGAATGGAGTATCGCACCCTGGGCCGCTCTGGGCTCAAGATCTCACCCATTTGCCTGGGGACCCTGATGTTCGGTGGCCCAACCGACGCAACCCACTCCACGCGCATCGTCGCAAAGGCTCAGGAGGCGGGTGTCAATTTCATTGATACTGCTGACGTCTACAATGATGGCGAGTCTGAAGAGGTCACTGGGCGTGCCATCGCAGCAAACCGCAGTCACTGGGTGCTTGCTACAAAAGTGGCCAATCCCACCGGGCCAGGCCCCAATCAGAGAGGACTGTCTCGGCGACGCATGATGGAGGCGGTTGACTCGAGCCTGCGCCGCCTCGGAACAGATTGGATCGACATTTACTACCTCCACAAAGAAGACCACGCGACACCGCTCCTTGAGACAGTCAGTGCCATGGGCGATCTGGTGCGGCAAGGAAAGATCCGCTACTTTGGAGTATCCAACTATCGAGCGTGGCGTGTGGCGGAGATTTGTCGCCTCTGTGATGAGCTTGGAATTGACCGTCCGGTGGTGAGCCAGCCCTGCTACAATGCCATGAACCGTATGCCAGAAGCCGAGCACTTTCCTGCGTGCGAGTATTACGGATTAGGCGTAGTGCCGTACTCCCCCCTGGCACGCGGCGTGCTCACCGGCAAATACAAGCCTGGAGAACCGCCGCCTGAAACCAGCAGAGCCGGGAGGCAGGACTTGCGGATGATGCAAACTGAGTGGCGCCCCGAGTCCTTACTGATTGCGCAGAAAATCAAAGAGTATGCCAGTCGCCGGAGGATCTCCGCTGCCCAATTTGCCGTGGCTTGGGTGCTCAACAACCGTTTCGTTGCGGCCGTTATTGGCGGTCCCCGCACCGAGGAACAGTGGGACGAGTATCTTAAGGCTCTTGAGTATCGGTTCACCGCTGAAGATGAAATGTTCGTTGATGGCCTCGTCATGGCAGGGCATCCGTCGACGCCTGGGTATAACGACCCAGCCTACCCGATTGAGGGCAGGTCTCCGCACACATTCTATCAGAGATAGAAGGTCGCAAAGCGGGGGTTCCGTTGCAGGCCCTGCCCTAGGTCAGCCGATGGCCGTGCGGCGCCTGAAGTTAAGCAGGCACACTCGGAGAGTGGGCGAGGCTCTTACCTCTGCCGAAGCTCACTCAAGAGATACGGTAGTAAGTGTGGAGGAGCCCGGCGATGACCTCAAATCAGGTCCATAACAGCTTCTAGTGAACAGCAGTGATCCAAGATCGTCAAAGGCCCTTAAGCAAACATAAGGCAAATAGGCACTAAAGCCGCCGTCTCTCCTGAAACTTTCAGCCTTGCCCGTGTCGATAACAGTATGCCCTTGAAGCGATGCAAAAAAGTCATCAATGTGAGCGAAACATCGCGCTTGTAGGGAAGTCAGAAGCCGGCAACCATGATTGCACTTGGTGATGGGATGTATTGCTATGAAAACAATGAGCGATGCGATCAGAAATCTCGAGGCCCTCAAGATAGAGCCGCCTGCCAGCATGGAGGATCTATACGAGATCACCGCACATGGCCCCATCCGCCACTCTAACATCTCTCCCAAAGAAGAAATATTCGAGATCTGATGCTCATGGGAACCTTGAGAGGAACGCCACTTCTGTCGGTCAGGGACCTGAGCGTTCAGTTTCGGACCGACCAAGGGCTCATTACGGCGGTCGATGGCGTCAGCTTCGATTTAAGAGCCGGGCAGACGCTCGGTATTGTCGGAGAGTCGGGGAGCGGCAAGAGCGTCACGGCCATGTCGCTTCTTCGTCTGCTTCCGCCTGCAACGACCAGGATTGCCCGCGGAGAAATTCTTCTAGAGGGACGAGATATCATCAAGGCCTCGGAATCGGAACTGGAGAGAATCCGCGGTCGTGACGTCTCCATTGTCTTTCAAGATCCGATGAGCTCCCTCAACCCGGTTCTGACAATCGGCCGCCAGATCTGTGAACCGCTTAGGCTTCACCTAAAGCTATCCCGGGCGGAGGCAAAGGAGCGAGCAGTCGACCTCCTCGGGTTCGTCGGGATTCCTTCTCCACGGGAAAGCCTCGGCAGCTATCCACATCAGCTGTCAGGCGGCCAGCGCCAGCGTGTCGTCATTGCGATGGCGCTGGCCTGCAGGCCAAAAGTCCTCATTGCGGACGAGCCGACAACGGCACTCGATGTGACCACCCAGGCCCAGATTCTCGATCTCCTGCGCGAACTCCAATCCAAGCTGCATATGGCTGTGATCCTGATCACGCATGATCTAGGCGTCGTCGCGGAGTTCGCCGACGATGTACTGGTGATGTACGCCGGCCGCATGGTCGAGAAGAGCCCAGTATCTCAGCTCTTTGCGCGAGCGCGACATCCCTATACGCAAGGTCTCCTCAACAGTATCCCTCCGTTCGGTGACCAGGAGCTTGAAAAGCTGCCCGCCATCAACGGTACAGTTCCGTCTCCGTTCGCCATGCCGTCCGGATGCGCATTCCACCCGCGGTGCACCTTCGCCTCCAGCGCATGCCTGGAAGCCGTCCCGGAGCTCGCCTCATGCGGTCCCAACCATGTCGCTGCTTGCCTGCGCGTGACCGAGCTTGAAAGGATGCACGCATGAGCGAGCCAAGTACACTCGTGAGGGCTAAGAATCTTGTGAAGGAGTTCTCGCCGCGGGGGGGAATCTTCGCAAGGAGAAAGGGGAGGGGCGTCCGTGCCGTCGACGGTGTAAGTTTCGAAATTCAACGCGGCGAAACGTTGGCTCTCGTTGGGGAGAGCGGCTGCGGAAAGTCGACTATGGGCCGTCTTCTCATGAGGCTCATTGAGCCGACCTCCGGTGAGGTAGACTTCGACGGCATCGAGCTCCTGAAGGCCAATGACGCAGATTTCCGCACAATCCGCCGCCGTATTCAGCTGATATTCCAGGATCCCGCAAGCGCGTTCAACCCCCGCATGACAGTCGGCGCTATCATCGCGGAGCCGATGCGACTGGCCGGCTTTTCGAGGGAGCGCTGCCGGGAGCGCGTCAAGGAGCTTCTGCCGCTGGTGGGGCTGGCCGACTTCCATGCGGACCGCTACCCGCACGAGTTCTCTGGAGGTCAGCGTCAGCGCATCGGCATCGCAAGAAGCCTCGCGGTTCACCCGGAGTTCATCATCTGCGACGAGCCTGTGTCGGCGTTGGACGTTTCCATCCAGGCCCAGGTGATCAATCTTCTGACAGACCTGCAGAAGCAGTTCGACCTCACCTACCTCTTCATATCTCACGACCTGAGAGTCGTCCGTCATATCGCGGACCGTGTCGCTGTCATGTATCTCGGCCGCATTGTCGAGATTGGAGATAAGCGGGCCATCTACAGCCGGCCCCTTCATCCTTACACACAGGCTCTCATTGCAGCCGTCCCACTTCCCGAGCCAGGCCGCGCAACGTCGCACACCCGGCTGACCGGTGAGATCCCGAGCGCCCAAAATATTCCATCGGGCTGCCGCTTTCATCCCCGGTGTCCCTACGCCATGCCCATCTGCCATGAGCGCGATCCTGCCACCGTGGTGACGGGCGATGGGCGGCAAGTGGCCTGCCACCTTGTCTCTCAATCTCTGGACATTCAACCGCAAGCTCTTGAGCCACAAAGGATGTGAAATGAAGAAAGCTGCCTCCAAGGAACCCGCACTTCGTGCTCTGGTTCAGAGACTCGGTCTCGATGCCATTGTTCTTATGAGCCCCGAGAACTTCGCATATGGCTCAGGACTCCATATCATCACTGTCAGCATGATCCGTCCCCGTCAGGCGTTCCTGATCATGCCGCGCCAGGGCGAACCAGAGCTTGTTCTTTGCAGCATTGAGGTTCCCCAGGCCAAGCAGGAGGGGTGGGTCTCGACCATCCATCCGTACACGGAATTTGTGCATCACCCCATGGATGTCCTGGCGACGCGCCTCAAGGAGCTCGGTTTGGCATCAGCACGGGTCGGGATGGACAGCGACTATCTTCCCCTGAGTTCCTATGAACGGTTCCGGGAGCTGCTGCCGGGGATACGGGTCGTCAACACGACCGAGGAGGTCTCAACGGTTCGCGTCATCAAGACACAGGAAGAAATTGACCATATCGAGCATGCAACCCGCGGTACGCATCAGGCGGTTCTCGACGGTATGGCCCAGAGCAAACTCGGCGATAGCGAACGCGACATGTGCCTGAAGATCGCGAGCGGCATCATACGCAACGGCGCCGACGGCACGGCCTTCCTGTGTTTTGCCAGCGGCGAACGTACCTATATGACCCATGCTATGGCGACTGATCGCGTGCCCAAGGAGAGCGAGATTATCCGCTTCGACCTCGGGGGCACCTATGGCGTGTATTCGAGCGACTTCGCCCGGACCTACTCCACCGGTAACCCAACTCCTCTGCAGCGCCAGACCTATTCTGCTCTGGTGAAAGTTCAGAAGGCTGTGATCGACGCTGTGCGTCCCGGCCTTCTGGCTGAGGATCTCTACTTCCTGACCCGGGACGAGTTCCAGAAGAACGGACTCGTTTTCCGGCAAGCTCACATCGGACATAGTTTCGGTGTGGAGCTTCATGAAACGCCAATGTTACGTCCTGGTGAGAAGACAAAGCTTGCTCCGGGAATGATCCTGAACATCGAGCCCTCCGTTCTGGATGATAACGGGACCAAGTATCACACAGAGGATCTGTTGGAAGTTACGGAGAGTGGATTCCGACTAATGACGTTGGGTATCGCTCCAGAGGAAATCCCCATCATCGGGGAGACGGTACCAGTATCAGCCTGATCATCTCTCATACGACTCGAAAGGAGTGTATGCATGCGCACGCGTATCGTTCCCGTTCTTGCCGCCCTGTTCTCACTGTCAGCAACCACGCTCGCGTTCTCTGCGGAGAAGACGCTCTCGGTCGCTGCCGCAGTGTTCCCTCGGTCACTTCAGACCGGTCAAAGCTCTTTCGCCGCATTGAGCCTGATCGCCCAAACCAACGAGGCTCTTGTCGGACGAGATAACGCCGGCAATATCTCGCCTGGCCTTGCTCTGAAGTGGGAGGCTGTCAACGAGACCACAACGCGCTTCCATCTGCGACAAGGTGTGAAGTGGCATGATGGCAAGGATTTCACAGCTGAGGATGTTGCCTTTACCATCAATCGCATCGTGGATCCGAAGGTCGGCTATGGCCTTCTCGCCCGTATCGGTCAGGTCTCCGGAGCGAAGGTTGTCGACAAGTACACGGTCGATATCACGACCAAGACGATCTTCCCCACACTCGTGCGCGGGTTATCGGATATCGTGATTGAGCCGAAGCATTACTATGAGCAGGCCGGTGAACAAGCCGTCATTCAGCGACCTATCGGGACCGGCCCGTTCATCTACAAGACGTATGTGCCGGGAGATCGCTACGAACTCACGGCAAACAAGGACTACTGGGGCGGGGCGCCAAAGTATGAGAATCTGGTGATCCGTCAGATCCCCGAGGCCGCAACGCGCGTTGCATCACTGATCGCTGGTGAAACGCAGATCATCGAAGAGGTTCCTGTCGATCTCATCGAACAGATCGAAAGCTCCGGCAGAGCGAAGATCGATGAGATTACCACAAGTGCAGGCCTGATCCTGACTTATGACGTGCGCAAGCCGCCATTTAACAATCCAAAGGTTCGTGAGGCCTTTGACTATGCCATCAATAAGCCTGCCATTTTCAAAGAGATCCTGAAAAGCCGTGGTGAGATCCTGGATGGCCAGCTGCTGACGAAGAGCACCCTCGGATACAACCCCGAGATCAAAGCACGGCCTTATGATCCGGAGAAGGCTAAGGCGCTGCTCAAGGAAGCAGGGTTCAACTTCAAGACCACTGTCCCTCTCGCGACCCAATCGGGAAAGTACACGTCCGACGTGGACATCGCGAACGTGGTGGCCGGCATGCTCAACGAGATCGGCGTCAATGCTACTGTCAATGTGGTTGAAGGCGGCGTCTGGTCGCAGATGTCTACGGCCCTTGAGATGGGGCCACTCCACATGATCGCTTGGTACAGCTTGGGAGATGCAGACTTCTCCTCGGTCTGGTTCACCAAACTCGGTAAGCGATCTGTCTGGATCAATGAGGAGTACGATGCTCTCTTTACCAAGGCCCGTTCGACGAGCAGCGAGGAAGAGCGGGTCAAATACTACAATGAGATGATGGCCTTGATGCACAAGGAGAACCCGGCGATGTTCCTCTTCGGACTCCCGAGCATTTACGCCGTCAGCAACAGCATCACCGGTTTCGGGGCCGCGTCTGACAAGGTGCTCCGAGTCAATAAGGCGGAACTCAAGTAAAGGCTGACGCCAATGCTCCGCACCATCGCGCACAGACTGACCCTCGCGCCTCTGACACTTCTTCTCGTCAGCTTTGTGACCTTCATCATTCTGCGCGTGACGGGCAATCCGGTTGATATCTATCTGGATATCAACCGGACCCCCGAGCAGGTCGCCGCTTTGACCGAGCGGCTGCATCTCGATAAGCCGCTTCTCGTTCAGTACCTGATCTATCTCCGAGATCTCGTGCAGGGGGACTTCGGGCAATCCCTGCAATATGGCGGCCCAGCGATCGACGCTGTTATTACGAGTATCGGGCCGACATTACGCTTGCTCTCTGCAGCGTTGCTTCTGGCCGTTACTCTTGGCACCGTCGCAGGCTTGGTGGCAGCCGTCTACCGCGACCGCTTCCCCGATGCGGTGCTCTCCGCGTTAGCGGTAGCGGGGCAGTCCATGCCTAGCTTCTGGCTCGGAATTCTCCTCATTCAGCTTTTTGCCTTGAAGATGCAGTGGCTTCCCACGTCGGGAAGCGGCGGATTCAAGTATCTGATCCTTCCTGCTCTGACACTGAGCGCCGTTCTGTTGCCTAACTTCATGTTAGTCACACGCACGGCTGTGCTCGACCTCATGAACGAGCAGTTCGTTGCGACGGCTCGCGCCAAAGGCTTATCACGCATCAGAATTCTGCTGACGCATATTCTCCCAAATGCGGCCAATCCGCTGCTGAGCTTTCTTGGCATCCAGATCGGCACATTGATGGGCGGATCGATCATCACGGAGAGTATTTTCGGGTGGCCAGGAATTGGGCGGCTGATGATCAGTGCAGTGTCCAATCGTGACGCGCCCGTGGTCCTTGCCACCGTCTTCCTGGTCAGCATCACGATCATCCTAGCCAACCTTGTTGTCGATGTCCTTCATAGCATCATCGACCCTCGCATTAGGCACTAGAGACATGGCAAGATCTCTCTTCAAAGGACAACTGAAGCTTTGGCTTGGCGGCGGCTTCGTTCTTGCCGTTGTTCTGATGGCAATTTTCGCGGACTGGATCGCTCCCTATGATCCGTATCGGCAGAACCTGCTGATGCGCTTGAAGCCACCGGCTTGGATGGAAGGTGGATCAACGAGACATCTCTTGGGAACCGACAACTACGGCAGAGATCTGCTATCGAGATTAATCTACGGCGCGCGGATTTCACTGCTTGTTGGCGTGTCGTCTATGGTGCTGTCGTGCACGATCGGATTGGTCGCGGGGATTTTCGCTGGATACAAGGGCGGCCGATGCGAGCAAGTTATCATGCGCTTGGCCGATGCGCATATGGCCTTCCCCGATATCCTGCTTGCGATCGTCATGGTGGCGGCGATGGGAGGTGGAGCATTCAACCTCATCCTTGTGCTCGGCATCTCCCGATGGATGATTTATGCGCGGGTGATTTTCGGACTGACGCGCTCGATCAAGCAGCGGCCCTTCGTGGAGGCGGCGGCCTCATATGGGGCAAAGGACGTTTATATCACCTTCCGTCACATTCTTCCCCAGCTTGTGCCCGTCCTGACGGTTCTGGCGGCGCTTCAGGTGGCGCAGATGATCCTACAGGAAACGGCGTTGTCCTTCCTTGGACTTGGGGTTCCGCCGCCTGCGGCTACATGGGGCAATATTCTCGCGGAAGGGCGGGACCGACTGTTCGTCGCACCGTGGATCGCCAATGCGGCCGGGCTTGCCATCATCCTGCTCGTTCTATCGGTCAACCTTTTCGGCAATGGGCTTCGCGAGCGCTTCGATCCCCGTATGCGGCAGGCCGCCTAAGGTGTTGGCCCGGAAGCGAACTGATTGGAGTTCTCGGTGAACGAGGCGCTGAAAAGCATCTGCGGCCACCGACAGGCGCCGTCCTGGGAGGGAGAACATCGTGATCCGGCCCTGATTCAAAGATCTCTCCCGGAAAGGCAGGGCTTTCACGGCTCCGGACCGGATGGCGTCTGCCGCGGAGATATGTGCCAGAAGAGCGATGAGATCCGCATGAACGGCCATATTCAGTCGAATTTGAACGGAGTTGCTTTCCAGAGCAGCTCTCAGCTTGACCCCGCTGCGTCGCGCTGTCCGGAAGATCAAGTCGCCTGTGGCCGATTGCGGCAGAGGCAGGGCCAGAGGAATGTCGACAAGGTCGCTGATGGAAAGTTGCTCTCTCGATGCGAGAGGATGAGAGTACGGCATTACGGCCACGATCCGCTCGGGAAGCGAATAGCTGATCTTCATGTCCGTATCGAGTTCCGGATTGTAGGCGAGTCCGAAGTCGACGGCACCGTCCTTTACATCCTCCACCACGCCATTCGTCGTACCAATGCGAACGACGGTGTTCACGCCTGGATACTGGTGTCGGAAGGTCCGGATGCAATCTGGCAGGACCATGTTCATGAAGGACTCGGGAGCCGCGACACGAACCGTACCGCGGTGAAGCCCTTGCAGAGCCGTGACCTCGGATTTCACGAGCTCGAACTGAGAAATTCCCTCTCGGGCGTAACGCAGAAAAAGCTGGCCTGCGGACGTGAGACTGATACCGCGTGGCTGTCGCTCCAAAAGGGGCGCGCCGATCTCTTCCTCGAGATTGATGATCTGACGGCTCAAGGCCGATTGCGAAATATGCAGGACTTCCGCGGCGGCCCTCATAGAGCCTTCTTCAACGATTGCGATGAAATAACGCAACGTATTCCGGTTCATCGTTCCGAGCCTTCAGCCTTCAACGGAGAAGAGATACATGATCGAGCGTTTAGAGACAAAGACCCGTATGAGCCAAGTCGTCGTTCATCGAGATACTGTGTATCTGGCCGGTCAGGTCCCCGACGATCCGGCAGCGGGGATCAATGAGCAGACCCGACAGGTCCTCAAGAAGATCGAGCGCCTACTCACGCTCGGAGGCTCCGATAAGACGAAGCTCTTGTCTGCAACAGTCTGGCTGACGGACATGCGCTACTTTGCCGAGTTCAACGAGGTGTGGGACGCCTGGATTCCTGAAGGGGATGCGCCGGCGCGGGCGTGCGTCAACGCACTCTTGGCCCAACCGGGATTCAAAATCGAGATCGGCATCGTTGCGGCCCGCTGATCTATGGACATCAATTTGCCTGACGTCGTTTACGAGGTCGAGGTCGAGTTCCTCCGATATGAGGAGGCGCTACGGACCAACAATACCGAAACACTTGGGTCACAATTCTGGCACGACCGCCGAACTGTGCGATACGGGATGGGAGGAGAGAACCAGTATGGATGGGACGAGATCCAGTCTTTCCGGGTGTCTCGTCCACCCATCGCCGGAGAATGGCGTCGCTTAGACCGTACGACGATCACAACATTTGGGCGAGATCTTGCAACGGCATCAACGCTCTTCCTGAGGGATGATGCTCCTGGCCTCATCGGTCGGCAAATGCAGACCTGGGTTCGCATGCCTGACGGATGGCGTGTCGTGGCAGCCCATGTCAGCGTCGTTGATGCAGTCTAGAGCGTCGGACGGTTTTTCGGACCCGCTCGGTTCCCGCCTCTCCCAGTGGAGAGGGGTGGGACGTCATGGATCCACCTTTTCGTCCGATGCTCTAGAATCCGGAAGACACGAGCCGCACTCCTAGCGATGCAAAAACAGCATCGCGATGAGCGATAAAATCTGCTTGTCGGGAAGGTGCTAATTCCGCTCTCTTTACAATGAAGAACTACCTGATCTGAGGAGGGAAAGATTGAAAACATTCGACCAAGCTGTCGGTAACATTGCCGGCGTTCGCAAGGCCATCGACGAGGGTCCGTTCGATGCTGTCATCGCAGTATCACCCGAGAACGTTCGTTACATCGCCGACGTCGAGATCGCGACACAAAAGAGCATCCGCGATCGTCTGGCACTCATCCTGTGGGCGAAGGGGCATGAGCCTGTCTTCATCGTCTGCCAGGTCGAGGAGGGCTTCGTTCGTCAGGAAACGTGGATCACCGATATCCGAGGCTTCAAGGAATTCGTGACCTCTCCCATTGACCTTCTTGCCGAGGTTCTGGCCGAGAAGGGATTGACGCATGCCCGGATCGGCTGCGAGCTCGAGTATCTTGCCGGAAAGTATGTCCGACAACTCGAAACGCTCATGCCACGAGTCGTCCTTGAGCCCTGCGATCAGATGTTCCGCCGCGCGCGCATGATCAAGACCCAGCGCGAGAAGGACATCCTCAGGTTTGGATTCCGCGGGACTGAAAAGGCGATGCTCGCGACCTATGCGACCGTGAAGGAAGGTGAAGACGAATGGAGCCTGGTGCGACGCTTGGCTGATCACATCATCCTGTCAGGTTCGGATCTTGTAGCCTTCAATCACATCAACGCCGGGCCAAATACGGGCTTTCCGCACGCTGGTCCATCCAATTACCGGGTCCAGAAAGGCGACATCGTCAAAGCCGATTCGGGAGGTTATTACCAGAGTTACATCTCCAATGTGGGACGCACGGCGAAGCTCGGGAAGCCGACGCAGGAAGAGAGCGATACCTGGAAACGTCTGCGCGAGATCCATCACAACACCATCGATCTCCTGCGCCCCGGGAACACGGGCCGCCAAGTCTTCGAAGCGGCAGCCATCATGCATGAGAAGGCTCGATTGCCTTTTCCCTTCGCACATAATGGCCACTCGATCGGACTGGAGGTTCATGAGGCGCCGTTCATCGGCCCGTACGAGGATACGGTTTACGAGGCCGGCATGATCTCGACCGTCGAAACGCGTGTGCGGTGGGTCGGGCAGAAGGGGCTCCACATGGAGGACCTGTTCGAGATCACGGAGAATGGCCCCCGGCTGCTCTCGGACGCCTTTGACAACGAGGAAATCTTCGTCATCTAACCGTTCAGGCGGCAGCCTCGGCTGCCGCCTGTCATCCTCCCACCGAGGGGCCATGATGCCGGATGATCGACAAGACTCCTTGAATGCCTTTGTACGAGGCCAGCGGTGCCTTGTGGCGGCCATACGCGAGGGCGCTCTATCCGGCCTGACCTTCGCGGTCAAAGACCTGCTTGATGTTGCGGGCTATGCAACAGGCGCCGGCAATCCGGACTGGAGCCGCACGCACCCGGTGCCCGCACAGCATGCACCAGTCGTTTCGGCTCTCCTTGAAGACGGCGCGAGCATCATCGGCAAGACCATGACCGATGAGATCTCCCTGGGCATTCTGGGTGAGAACGGACATTTCGGCATGCCGATGAACCCTCGCGCCCCGGACCGTGTGCCGGGAGGATCCTCCAGTGGTTCGGCGTCCGTCGTTGCGGCCGGACTCTGCGACTTCGCTCTTGGAACGGATACGGGTGGATCTGTCCGGGTCCCGGCTTCCTTCTGCGGGCTGTACGGCATACGTCCCACCCACGGCCTCATCGGTTTCGAAGGCATCGTCTCTCAGGCTCCGAGCTATGACACCGTCGGCTGGTTCGCACGTGATGCCAGAACTTTCTCCCGCGTAGGCAGCGTGCTCCTGAAGGAGTTGGCCGAGCAGCGGGCTCCCCGAAGGTTAGTGGTCGCAGCCGATGCATTCGGATTTGCGGAGAAGGGTGTTCAAGATGCTTTGGAGAGCGCCGTCAGGACGCTGGAGCACTGTGTGGGAGCCCGGACGGATGAACCTATCGCTCCCGCTGGCCTAAATGTCTGGCAAGGCGCACAACGGGTCCTGCAGTCCAGCGAGGCTTATGCTGGTCTGTCGCGGTGGCTGGACACCTGTAATCCGCTCATGTCTTACAGCGTCGCCCGCGCTTTGCTTCGGGCATCACAGTTTACCGATGAGGAGCGGGGACGAGCAGCCCTGATCCGTCAGGAGGCCATGGGGCGGATGCGGCATCTGCTGCAGCCCGGCACGATCGTCTGTTTGCCAACCACGCCCTTTGCGGCTCCGTTGAAAGACCAGCCGCTTTCCACTCTGGGCTACCTGCGCGATCAGATCTCCTGTCTTACCACGCCTGCCGGATTGTCCGGCGTGCCGCAGGTCAACATTCCTTGGTCGATGCCGGATGGAACTCCTATCGGTCTCTCCATTATCGGTCCTTGGAGGAGTGACCGCATGCTGCTCACCATTGCTGAGGCATTCGAAGCTGCCACCAGCAAGAACGGGCAACGCAAATGAAGCCGAAGATCGCCTTCATCGGAACGGGTGGAACGCTCTCGTCACTCGGGGCGCATTCCCTTGATTTCGTCGATTACAGCCTCAGCGGCAAGAGGCTGAACGCGGACGAGATCGTGGCGAACGTGCCGGAACTGCAGCTCTATGCCGATATAGTGCCAGTTTCGTTCAGGGGACTGGCGAGTTTTGACATCGCTTGGCCGGAATGGTGTGAGCTGGTCGGTCTCTGTGAGACCTTGGTCGAGGAGCATGCGGATCTGAGTGGAATCGTGATCGGGCATGGAACATCGACGATGGAGGAGACGGCTTATGTCCTCAACCTCACTCTCACCATCGACGTTCCAGTAGTGCTTGTTGGAGCCCAGCGTCCCTTCGACTCACTCTCAAGCGACGGACCCATCAATCTCGTCAATGCGGTCCGGGTGGCTCTTTGCGCCGAGGCCCGCAACATGGGTGTGCTCGTCGTCCTCAACGATGCGATTCATGCGGCGCGTGAGGTGACGAAAGGATCGACGCTGCGATTGCACGCTTTTCAGTCTCCGGACTCAGGTCCGCTGGGATGCGTCGACGGAGATCGTGTGAGCTTTTATCGGAGGCCGCTTCGCCGCCACTATCCCAGGACGGAGTTCGATATGGCTGCGAGCGATAGCATGCCAAGAGTCGATATCGTATACGCTTATCCCGGGAGCGATGGGACGGCGATTCAGGCTTTTCTTCAGGCTGGAGCCAAGGGTATTGTCTCAGCAGGCTTCGCTCCAGGGCACCCGGGCTCATTGGAGGATCGGATCCTTCAGGAGGCCTCAGATGCAGGCGTCATCGTGGTGCAGGCCTCTCGCGCCCAAGAAGGGCGCGTGCCGGAAGGTCGGCGCCTGCTAGAGGGCAAGGCTTTGAGCGCCGACAACCTGAACCCGGAAAAGGCCCGTCTCCTGCTCGCCCTTGCTCTGAGCCAAGGTTACGATGCGCAAGAGATCCGGCGTATCTTCGCGACCTATTGAGCAGTCATCTCCTCATCAGGAGAGTCGTCGATTCACTTCCAAGGGAAATGTCATGCTTCCAGCAAGCCTTCGGGTTAGTGTCGCCGGATTCGGTACAATTGGCGGCGAGGTCATCGGGGCTCTCGCGCGAGGGATTGACGGTCTGACCCTTGCGGCCGTCTCGGCTCGCGATAAGGTTAGGGCAAAGGAGCGTCTGGCCGAGTTGGGCCTTGCGATACCGGTTTGCGAGTTGAGCGAATTGCCGTCGCATGCCGACATCATCGTCGAATGTCTACCGCCGGCCGCCTTTCGCAGCATTGCGGAACCCGCTATCGAGGCAGGACGCACCCTTGTCGTTGTTAGCGCAGCGGCCTTGCTGGAGAACGAGGACCTTCTGGCGCGGGCTCAAGAGCGCCGCGTGCCCCTCCACATCACAAGTGGAGCGATCGCCGGTCTGGACGGCGTTCGCGCATGTCTCGAAGGTACGATCGAAACCGTAACGATCAAGACCAGCAAGCCGCCTATGGCTTTCATGAGCCTGCCCAATCTTGCCGGTCGGAAAGCCGAACTGGAACAACTTTCGCAGCCCATCTGCCTGTTTCAAGGGTCAGCTCGCGAAGGTGGAACGGCATTCCCGACAAACGTGAATGTCGCTGTGGCTTTGGGCCTCGCTGGTATCGGGGTCGATCGCACCGTCCTCGAGATCTGGGCCGACCCCACAATCCTGCGCAATACGCATGAAATTCGCGTGATGTCAGACGCAGCCGAATGGTCCATGCGGATCGAAAACCTTCCTGCGCCGGGAAATCCAAGGACCAGCCGGATGGCTGCTCTGAGCACCATTGCGTTGCTTCGCCGCCTGACCGCATCCACGTCCGTTGGCAGTTGAGGGGGCGTCGATGCACTGTAAACCGAAAATCCTCATTGTCGCAGAGCAGGCAGAAGAGGACATGGTCAAGATCGCCGAACTCTGCGAAGTTGTTTATGCCCCTGGGGCAGATCCAGCGACAGTTAGTGGCTCAAGCCCTGATATAAGGGGCGTCTGGACGCTCGGAACGATCGGCATGTCCCGCCAGGCTATGGAACGCCTCCCGAAGCTCGAGATCATCGTTGTTCAGGGTGTCGGCTACGAGAACGTGGATCTCGCTGCAGCAAAGGAACGTGGGATCATCGTCACTACGGGTAAAGGAGCCAACGTTCAGAGCGTTGCCGACCATACGCTGGGTTTGATGCTGTCGCTGCTGCGAAGAATACCGGAGATGGATCGTGACGTGCGTGCAGGGCGGTGGCGGGACATGAGGACACGCGATCCTAGTCTTCATGGCATGGTTGTAGGGATTCTTGGGTTGGGAGACATCGGTGAGGCTATCGCTAAGCGAGCCGAAGCATTCGGTACCAAGATCATCTATTGCAGCCGCCGTGAACGCCACGACGTACCCTATGCTTTCACCCCAGATCCCAAGGAACTGGCGAAGCTCTGCGACATTCTCGTGCTGAGTTGTCCAGGGGGAGCGGAGACATATCACATCGTTAACAGGGAGGTGCTACGGGAACTAGGCCCGCACGGCTATCTGGTGAACGTTAGTCGCGGAACAGTCGTCGATACCAAGGCCTTAATCAAAGCTCTAACCACGGGAGTGATTGCTGGGGCGGCACTGGACGTTTTTGAAGACGAGCCACATGTCCCAGATGACTTGAAGTCACTTTCAAACGTGGTTCTTACGCCACATGTAGCAGGACTGTCACGGCAGGCGATGGCAGCTGTTGTTGACCGAGCGATCAGTAATTTGGTGGCGTACTTTGCCGGAAGAGAGCTTTCAGCGCGAATAGCCTGAGAAGGTGGCTTTGGGCAATCTAGGCCAAGGCCATCAGCCTAAGTGGTCTAGGTCGGGCAGGGGCTAGACTGTATAAGCTAGGCTGATAATCACCACCGTTGCTGGCGTGCTCTGAATCAGCGCTACATCCAACCGCAAATTGCCCGGCGTGGGTTGACGGCATTGCGACGCTGGGACGCTATCGCTACGTTGTAGAGCGCACACTCGCTTGGTACGGGTAGTTCCGCAGGCTCGCCATCCGCTACAAACGCGGAGCTGACATCCAGACTGCTTGCCCCTCGCTCGCCTCAGCCCTTATCACCTAGCGCTTCGTCAGAGGATGGTCTTATGAGGTGCTCATAGTGCCGTCGGCTGGTTCATCTTTTAGTTCGAGGATGTAATCTGCCCATCCCTTGAGAGCCTCGCGCTTCTCTTTGGCATAGGTCGCGCAGTTATATATTCCGGCGACACCGGCTTTGTGGCCAGAAACGTGGTTGAGGATTGCCTCGATCACATGGGGGAGGATGCCCCTCTCCGCCAGGCGTGTGGCTGTCGTCCGCCGCAGGTCATGAAGCCGCCACGGGCGCATCACTGCCCCGGCTTTCGCGATCCGGGCGTCCAGACGAGTTTTCGACTTTGGCCACCCACTGAATCCGCCTCGACCCTCGCCGAATACAAAGTCGTGCCCTTCGCGGCGCGGGATGCCCCGCATAATTTGCAAGACGATGTCACTGAGCGGCACCTCATGGGTTAAGCCATTCTTTGTGCGGAAGGCGAAGCTTCACATTCCTGAGGTGGTCGGTATCTTCGGGCAACAAGGAAGATGTCCGCAATGAAGCTAGCAAATCTCGAAACGTTTGTGCATCTGGCGCGCCTCCGTCATTTCGGTCGGACTGCGAAACACCTTAACACGACCCAGCCTGCAATATCGTCTCGCTTGGCCGCTCTCGAGCGGGAGTTGGGAGTCCAGCTGATCGATCGCGAAGGGCGCGAGTTTCACCTCACCCCGGCCGGTCACGAGGCGCTGCGGGTGATCAAAAAGATGCTGACTGACTTCGATAACCTGAAGCTAGGTTTTACGGACCCAGAAAGCATCCCTGTCACTTTGCGGATCGGCGCAATCGACGCGATTGTCCAGACGTGGCTTCCGCGCCTCTATGAACAGCTGCGGCAGACCTATCCAGGTTCGCAGATCGAGATCGTTACAGACTCGACCTTCAGCCTCAACCAGCACCTGAAAAGCGGTGAACTGGATATTGCCTTCTGTCTCGATCCTGTCCTGGAGGAGGGCTATCGCAGCTTTGTCGTGTGCTCCTATGCGATGGCCTGGGTTGGAAGCCCGAAGCTTGTGGAGCGCGACCAGCTCTATTCAGTTGCGGAACTAGGAGCCATGCCGCTCATCACGTTCCCACGCGGCTCGCCGCCGTATCGGATGATCGCGCCCTATTTCCAGGACGAGAGTGTTCTTGCTTCCCAGTTGTCGAACTCCAATTCCCTGCCGACCATGATCCGTCTGGCTCTCGATGGTTTCGGAGTGGCTGCTATTCCTACCATCGTGGTGCAACGGGAGCTTGCATCGGGCGAACTGGTTCAAGTCCAGATCAACAAGCCTTTTCCACCTCTGACATTTATTGCGAGCTACTGCCCGGTTCCTGGGTCTCTTTTGACCGAGAGAGTGGCGGAGCTGGCCCGGCGAACCGCAGCAGATTTCTGCGCTGCGGCCAATCCAAGCCTTGCTTGGATTGACAGAGGTGGTCAATAAATAATTTTTATCGTCGCGATATAGAACGATAATTGGACTTGTTTTGCCTTGGCTGCAACGCTTCCGTGGCAAATACTGGCTGGGTTTGCTCCCGGCCTTGGGGAACAGCTCATGACAACACGCCGCCTTTACCTAAAGTTCGTCGACAAGGATGTTCAGGGAACCATCGATCTCTATTGGGAAAATGCTCCTGTAACCTGTGACACAATCTGGAATGCTCTGGTCAATCCCGTCCGAATGCCAGCCGGCCATGCCATGTTCGCTGGGCCTGAGATCATGACCGGTCTTCCGGCCGAGGCGCAGACCTTCGATCCTCTCTCGATTCCGGCCGAGAATCAGACCTGCTTCCCCATTGCGGGAGAGCTCCTGTGGTTCTACCAGGCCAAAAATCTCATGAAGGGCATGACCGACGAGTTCTGGGAGATCGGCATGTTCTACGACAACGGGGGGCGCATCTTCGGGCCCATCGGCTGGACCCCCTGCAACATCTTCGGCCGTATGACCGAGGGTCTCGAAGAGGTGGCTGCCGCATGCCGCAGCATTCGTATTGAGGGCATTCAGACTGTAGAAATTGGGCGCTTGGCCTGAAACAGCGTAGCCTGAACCTGTGCAACAAACCAGAGGGTGAAAACAATGTTTGCCAGAGTCTCACAATTCGCGGCGGCTCTTGCCGTGGCAACGGCTCTCGTCACGCCGGCTGCAGCCAAAGACAAGCTCGTCATCAACTCCTATGGCGGTGCTTACGAGCAGATCCACCGGAAGCTCGTGATCGAGCCGTTCATGAAGAAGTACGATGTGGACGTTCAGGTCGTCACAGCCTACTCGGCCGACGCCCTGGCGCAGCTGCGCGCCCAGAAGGCATCTCCGCAGTTCGACGTTATCCACTTCTCTGGCGGACAGGAAGTCGTGGCCGCTCGAGAAGGGCTGATCTCGCCCGTCAAGGCGGAAGAGCTACCGAACGCAAAGGATCTCTATCCGTTCGCCACTGAAGGGCTGTCGCGAGGCGAAGGGCCTGTTCACGCGGTTGCCGCCATTGGTCTCCTTTACAACAAGGACAAGGCGCCTAAGAAGCCGGCGCGCTGGGCTGACCTCTGGGATCCTGCATACAAGGACCACATCGTCCTGACCGACCTATCCAACAGCTATGGCCTCCTGGGCTTCCTGATGATGAACAAGGTCAAGGGCGGCGACATCAAGAATCCGGAGCCGGGCTTCACTGCGGTGAAAGACCTGCTCGATAGCGCCGTTGTCGTGTCAACCTCGCCCGAGATGCAACAGAATTTCGCGCAGAACGACGCCTGGGTCGCCCCTTATGCGCAGGACTATGCCTACACCTTACGCAAAGCAGGCCTGCCGATTGAATTCGTGCAGGGCGCCGAAGGCACGCCAGCCGTCTATCTCACGGCAAACCTTGTGGCGAACCGTCCAAATCATGATTTGGCGAAGAAATTTATCGACTTTTCTCTCTCTGCCGAAGTGCAGGAGGGTTGGGCTCGTGAGCTGCGCTACTCGCCCACCAACAAGGCGACCAAGCTCGACGACACTCTTGCGAAGGAGGTCGTCTATGGTGAGCAGGCCGTGTCCGGCCTGATACGCTTCGATCCCGTCGAGGTGGATGCTGCCCGCGCTTCGCTGGTCGAGCGCTGGAAGAAGCTGATCGCCCGCTGATTGGTTGACCGGGGCTCGCCATGCGTGATCGCATTGAAGACATTGCACTCGCGGGCCCCGGCATTCTCCTGCTGGCGCTCGCCTTCGTCCTTCCTCTTGTCGAGATGCTGCGTCTTAGCATTGTCGGGGCAGACGGAGGCGTGACCGCCGAGCATTTCGTCCGCTTCCTGTCAGATCCTTATTACCTCGGCGTGGTGTGGCGCACGATATACCTGTCCCTGTTGATCACCATCATCTGCGCTGCCGTCGGCTTTCCGCTGGCCTATGTAATGGCCCGGGTCAGCCCACAGATGCGGCTCTGGCTCATCGTACTCATCATCCTGCCTCTGATGACAAGCGTCGTCGTGCGCACATTCGGTTGGATGGTTGTGCTCGGGCGCGGCGGATTGATCCCGTTCTCCCTTTGGAAACTCGGATTCGTCGGGCGCAATTTCACTCTGATGCATACGGAAGCAGCGATCGTCATCGGCATGGTCCAGGTTCTGCTCCCGTTCACGGCTCTCTCCATTCTCGGCGTCGTCATGAAGATCGATCGCCGTCTGGAGGAGGCGGCGCGAACCATGGGCGCGAGCTTCCTGGCAACTTTGCGCAGCGTTGTGCTTCCGCTCGCGATGCCTGGAATTCTGGCCGGTTCTCTCCTGGCCTTTACGCTGTCGGTCAGCTCCTTCGTCACCCCGTCGCTGCTTGGCGGCGTCAGGCTCCCCGTAGTGGCCAGCTCCATCTACGATGCCGCGACCAAGACGCTAGAGTGGAATTTTGCGGCGGCTCAGTCGGTCATCCTTCTGATCGGCGTACTCCTTGCGCTGACGCCCTACATCAGGCTCTCAGGACGACGTCATGGTTAGAGGCGTTCCCCGCTGGCTGAAGGCACTCACATGGGTGTTCGTGGCGCTGACGCTCGTCTTCGTACTTGGCCCGCTGATTGTGGTTGCAGGCGTCTCTGTTTCGGAGAGCCAGTTTATCGCCTTTCCTCCGGCGGGATTCTCACTCCGCTGGTTCGGCGCGATTTTCGAGTCGAACGCCTATGTGGGGGCCCTTGTCACGAGCCTTCAGCTCGCATTGCTCGTCACGGTGACTGCAACTGTGATTGGAGCTGGAGCGGCCATCACTCTCCATCGCCGACGGCTTCCGGGCACCGGAATTCTCGCCGGCCTTTTCCTTTCACCCCTGATCCTGCCGTCCATCATCTTCGCCATCGGCTTGCTCATGCTGTGGAGCGCAAGCGTCGGGCCGGTCTCCCTCCCGGTCCTGTGGATCGGCCATACGGTGATTGCTCTGCCCTACGTCATCCGCACTACGCTCGCGGTTCTTGCGGACTCCGATCCTTTTCTCGAGGAAGCCGCACGCACCATGGGAGCAAGCCGATGGCAGCGGATCCGCCATGTGGTGCTGCCGCAATGCGCGCCCGGCCTCGCGGCGGGTGCCTTCTTCGCCTTCAATATTTCATTCGATGAGGCCGTCGTTGCCCTGTTCCTGCGGACGCCCGACCTCGTGACCCTTCCGATCCAAATCTACAACCAGCTTGAATTTAGTCCGGATCCTACCGTGGCGGCCGTCTCGACCCTGATGATGGGGCTCACGATCCTGCTCATCGCGGTGATCGACCGGTTCCTCGGCATTCAACGCTTCGTCGGCACCTGACATGGCAACCCTTGATCTTACCGAAATCGTGAAATCCTTTGGCTCGACACAGGTGCTGCACGGCATCTCTCTCGCCATCGAAAGTGGTCAGTTCGTGAGCCTGCTGGGCCCGAGCGGCTGCGGAAAGACGACGCTTCTGCGCATCATTGCCGGGCTGGAGGGCGTCACGCGTGGGTCCGTCCACATTGATGGGCGCGACGTGACAGGCTTGCCGCCGGAGTCCCGGGACATCGCCATGATGTTCCAATCCTATGCGCTTCTGCCGCACATGAGCGTGCGTGAGAATATCCGGTTTCCTCTGAGGATGCGGCGCAGAGGCACGCGGGCGGAGCAGGACGATCGCGTCCAGGCTGCTCTCGAGACCGTTCAACTCGGCCATCTCGCGGACCGAATGCCGCGCCAATTGTCAGGCGGCCAGCAGCAGCGTGTCGCCTTGGCCCGGGCCATCGTATCCGATCCGAAGATCCTTCTTCTCGACGAGCCGCTGTCGAATCTCGATGCCCGCCTGCGCGAGGACATGCAGGTGGAGTTGATCGAGCTTCACCGCAGGCTGGGGCTGACCACCGTCTTCGTCACCCATGACCAGGAGGAGGCTCTCAGCCTCTCGGACGTGGTCGTGCTGATGAATAGCGGTCGCATCGAGCAGGTCGGAGATCCCCAGACCATCTACGCATCTCCTCACACGGGGTTCGCCTCCGAATTCTTAGGCTCCGCGAATCTTGTCCCGGTAAAGGTCATTGAGGGTGCATCGGGGCCCCAGGCCCAGCTGCCGAACGGTGAAACCATCGCCGTTGCGGTGGGTACGAAGCCGCATGGCGAAACTCACCTGGTTCTTCGCCAAGAGGATTTGAAGCTCTTTCCTGCCAAGCCCGGCATGTCCGGCGATTTCCTCGCGACGGTGGAGACCCGGGTCTTTCTTGGCGCGCGTATTCGCTACGTACTCCGCATGGGAGATCTGCGCCTCAAATGCCTGGCTCCCGCATCCGATGACTTCTCTGCGGGGGAGAGGGTGACGGTGCGCCTGCCGGAAGGCGGGGCACAGGTTATTTCGACCTAACTTTGACCGTACCCGTGAGGAGCCCAGCGCCATGATCGGTTTGACAACCGCGCTGCAAAATAACTCCGGTCAACCCCAACGACCGCTCCTCGGCGTGATCGCCTGCAACCGCATGGTTGCTGGAGAAGTCGCCGCCAGCGTGATGCAGCGCTATCTGCTCGCCGCGGCTGAGCATATGAACGCCTCTCTGGTGATCATCCCGAGCCTGCCCGATTTCATCGAGGCGCCGCGTTTGGCGAGCATGATTGATGGCTGCCTTTTGACCGGCAGCCCGTCCAACATAGCCCCCCGGTTCTATGGCGGGCCCGATGCCGGGGCTGAAGGACCGTTCGATGAGGAGCGGGACGAAGTCGTGAGGCGGTTGTTCTCGGAGATGGTCAACGCTGGTAAGCCTGTTCTCGGCATTTGCCGAGGCCTGCAGGAAATCAATGTCGCTCTCGGCGGAACCCTGCGACGCGACCTTGCAACGGGCAGCGGCCCCCTAAGCCATCATGCCCCAACCGATGCCGATATGGATTCGATGTTTGGGCACAGTCACGAGGTCCGTCTTATGGAAGAAGGCGTTCTCGCCCGCGCGCTGGCGGCATCGAGCATCGTGGTCAACTCGGTGCATTACCAAGGTATCGATCGATTGGCCCCAGGGCTCTCGGTCGAAGCGACGGCTCCCGATGGCGTCGTTGAGGCCGTATCTGCACGCGTAGGCACATCCTCCATCCTTGCGGTGCAATGGCATCCTGAATGGCAGGTCCATAACAATCCTGAGTCCCAGGCTCTCCTTCGTCTCTATGGCGATGTTCTCCGGGGCAAGGTCATCCCGGCTCACGGCTGAATACACATTTCACAGGAACTTAATCATGTATGATCAGGCACAGCTTTTCGTAAACGGTCGTTTCCAGGCTGGCGAGGGAGCCGCCGAACCAGTGGTGAATCCGTCCACCGGCGATCTTATGCTGTCTCTTGCCAGCGCCAGTGAGGCTCAGGTCGACAGTGCCGTCGCGGCTGCCGAGGCAGCTTTCCCTGCCTGGGCCGCTCTGACGCCCCGCGAGCGTTCGAGGGCACTCTTGCGGATCGCGGACGGGATCGAAGCCAACGCCGCGGACTTCGCACGGCTCGAAGCCGACAATTGCGGCAAGCCACACCGCTATGTGCTGGGCGGCGAGATTCCGAATGTAGTGGACGTGTTCCGCTTCTTTGCCGGCGCTGCGCGGAGCATGCCGGGTGTGCCCGCGGGCGAGTACCGCAATGGTCAACATACCAGCATGCTGCGGCGCGATCCGGTCGGCGTGGTCGCCTCGATTTCTCCCTGGAACTATCCGCTTCTCATGGCGGCCTGGAAGATCGCGCCGGCCATTGCCGCCGGGAACACGGTCGTGATCAAGCCCTCGGAACATACGCCCCTGACCCTGTTGAAGCTGGCTGAAATCTTCGCGGAGGTGTTGCCGCCAGGCGTCGTTAACATCGTAACCGGGACTGGGGCTCTTGTCGGCCAGCGACTCGTCTCGCATCCCTTGGTTCGGATGGTGTCGCTGACAGGCGATGTGGGCACCGGGCGCAAGATCCTGGCTGCAGCGGCGGAAACCATGAAGCGCACGCATCTTGAGCTTGGAGGCAAGGCACCCGTCATCGTGTTCGACGACGCGGATCTTCCGAGCCTGATCGAGACCCTCAAGGAGGCGAGCTTTTACAACGCCGGTCAGGACTGCACGGCCGCCTGTCATGTCTACGCGGCGGCCCCGATTTACGACCGTCTCGTTTCCGATCTCGGACGAGCCATTGCCTCTATCCGTTATGGAGGCCCGGACGAGGCCGGGGCCGAGTTCGGACCGCTGATCACGCAGAGGCAACGCGATCGTGTCGCCGGTTTCGTGGACCGCGCCCAGGCCGACGGGGCGACGGTGATCACAGGTGGCGGTATCCCCGATCGGAAGGGCTTCTTCTACGAGCCAACGCTCATCGCGGCGAGCCAGAATTCAGAGATCGTGCAGAAGGAAGTCTTTGGCCCCGTGGTCTCGATCACGCCCTTCAAGGACGAAGACCAGGTGATCGGCTGGGCCAACGCTTCATCCTACGGCCTTGCCTCGTCGATCTGGACACGCAACCTAGGACGCGCGGCCCAACTTTCCGCCGCCTTGCGCTATGGCGTGACATGGGTCAACACCCACGGCGTCTTCGCGACCGAGATGCCACACGGTGGGATGCGAAACTCCGGCTACGGCAGCGACCTCTCCATGACGGCTCTTACCGAATACACGCAGGTCAGGCACGTAATGTTCGCCCACGGACGCTGAAGGCTCACCGCGGTTAGCACGGCTCACTGGCCTGTAGATCTGGCTGCCCCTCTAGCTCCCTCGTGCTGGCCGGTTTTCTGGCAACTGCCGACGTTGTTGCCTTTTGGCGCTGGCGGACCCGAAGGTGGCCAGCACCGCGTTCTCCATGGCAGTGAGCCGGGTGTGTTTTGGCGTACCGTGTTCGGTCATCTGCATTTCCGATGCAGATCAGTCTGATTGAGGGGCCCTTGGTGTAGATTGTGCGCACAAAGCGTATGATCACCACTGTTGCCGGCGTGCTCTGACCTGCCGCCACATCCAACCGCGCATTGTCCGCCGTGGGTTGAAGACAGTGCGACGCTGGGACGCCATCGCTAGGTTGTGGAGTGCACACTCGCTGGATATGGGTAGTTCCGTATTCTCGCCATCCGCTACGAACGCAGAGCTGACATCTACACTGCTTTCCTCACGCTCGCCTCAGCCCTTATCACCTAGCGCTTCGTCCAAGGATGGTCATATTAGGTGCTCATAGGGCCGTCAGCTGGTTCATCTTTTAGTTCGATGATGTAATCTGCCCATCTGTTGAGAGCCACGCGCTTCTCTTTGGCATAGGTTGCGCGGTTACCTATTCCGGCGACACCGGTTTTGTGGCTCGAAACGTGATTGAGGATTGCCTCGACCACATGAGGGAGGGTGCCCATCTCCGGTATGCATGTGGCCACCGGGCGCCGCAAGTCATGAAGCCGCCAGGGGCGCACTACAGCACCTGCCTTCGCGAACTGGGTATCAGACGAGTCTTCCACTTTGACCATCCGCTGAAGCCGCCCCGCCCCTCGCCGAAAATGAACATACCGCCCTCGCGGTGGGGAATGCGCCGAAAGACCTCCAGGACTGCATCGTTGAGCGGCACCTCATGCGGCAAGCTATACTTTGTGCGCTCGCGCGAGCTCATCCAGAGCGCCCGATCGAAGTGTTGAGCACCTGCGACGGAGCCAGAGATAAGCGGCAACAAGGCTGAGCTCAACTGACTTCGTTGGACCGGATTACCCAGATGACGCGTGTCTCCTTCTGCGCCAGATTGCGGAAGCTATGTGGTTGAGTGCTGTCGAACTGGAAGGCATCACCCTCTTCAAGCACGTAGGTCTTCTCACCGACCTGGAGCTCGAATCGACCTTCCAAAACGATCCCACCCTTTTCTCCTACGCGGCGCCATGGATCAGGACCCGAGCCTCCGCCCACCTCTATAGAGAGGATAAGCAATTCCAAATCAGACCGCCCTGGGGGAGACAGCAGTTCTTTAGTGAGGCCCATTTGCGCGAAGGATAGTTTTGAGCGCTTTTCGACGCGTGTGACGACACTCTCCTCGCCACTTCGATCCGTGTTCGGATCAAAGAAACTAGCCAGTGGCACGCCAAGCGCAACACGCAGGCGGTTGAGCAGCTTCAGGGAAGGCGAGGTCTTCCCGCGCTCGATATGACTGAGCATTGCCACCGAAATCTGGCTCAGCGCGGACAGAGCAGTAAGGGTCAGGTCGCGTTCGGTCCGCAAACTTCGTATGCGCTCCCCCAACCCGCGGAGCGTTTCGAAGTCAACCTCGTCGTCATTGATCGTCATTTGTTGGCTAACCGACTGTAGGTGGCATGGGGAAGCTCGCGCTTGCCCCACAGATTATAATGCCTTGAAAATTTTTGCCGAGCTTTTTCATTATCGGCTTGCAGATTTATATTCTGAAGATAACCTGATCGCGGCTGCATATAGATTGAGCCTAAAGAAGGATCAAGCGCACCAGCCTGTGCCTTGGGCCGAAATGAGGGAAGTGCTTCGTCTGAGCGGCTAAAGTGAGAGGCGGTACGTAACTTTGATGCGATAGCCGTCTGTGAAAACTTTTGATGAGAATGAAATCAAACGTTTCCACTTTCGCTGACAGCAAGTTCTAATATGGAGGACATATCAGTGCTGTTAATCAAGAGTTGGAAGAACGGAGTGCGTGCTTTAGCGCTCGCAAGCGTAGTATCAGTTGCTGCCGGTGCCGTAATGGCTGCACCTCAGGGAGGTGGAACTCTTGTCGTCACGACAACGCCGGAGCCGGCGATCATTACAAATGCTCTAAGCTCTGCCCCGACGACCGCCGAACTGGCAACAAAGATCTTTGATGGTCTGCTTGAGTACGACTTTGATCTCAATCCGAAGCCTTCGTTGGCAGAGTCATGGGAGATCAGCCCCGATGGCAAGACGATCACCTTTAAGCTGCGCCAGGGTGTAGTTTGGCATGACGGAAAGCCTTTCACCAGCGCGGACGTTCAGTTCTCACTGATGAAGGTCGTCAAAGAATATCACCCTCGCGGCAAGGGTAATCTTGGGCCGGTGACGTCAATTGACGCTCCTGATGCCCATACTGTCGTGTTGAATCTGGCTCATCCTTATGCGCCGCTTATGAAGGGGCTTTCGAGCCTCGAAACACCCATCGTCCCTAAGCACGTCTACGAAGGTACGGATTTCCGAAACAATCCGGCCGTGAATAATCCGATCGGCACTGGCCCGTTCAAATTCGCGAAGTGGGAAAAAGGTAATTTCATTGAGCTTCAGCGTAACGAGAAGTACTGGCGCGAAGGAAAGCCCTACCTCGACCGCCTGATCTTCCGGTTCATTGCAGACAGCTCAACGCGTGCTGCTGGCGTCGAGCGAGGCGAGATTGATGTCGCCACGTTTGGAACGATCAACCCTGTCGAGATGCGGCGCCTCGAGGAGCTGCCCAACATCTCGATCGCGAAGGGTGGCTATGAGGCCATCGCGCCTGTGATGATGCTGGAGCTTAATACCAAGCGTGCTCCGTTCGATGACAAGCGTGTCCGTCAGGCTGTGGCCTACGCTTTGGACCGGAATTTCATCACCAAGAACATCTGGTATGGTTTTGGCAAGCCAGCAGTCGGTCCGATCTCCTCGTTTGTGAAAGGGAGTGGCGCCTTCACCGATCAAGGTATCCTCAAGTTTGACGTCAAGGATCGCCTGGACATCGCCAATCGCCTTCTCGACGAGGCTGGTTTGAAGCGTGGGGCAAACGGCATGCGGACGAAGATCGTTCATGACGTCGCCCCATTCGGTGAGGACTGGCGCCGTATGGGTGAGTACATCAAGCAAGCTCTTGCTCGGGTTGGTATTGAGGTTGAGCTTCGTAACCGGGATTATCCGACCTTCGTACGCGAAGTTCATAACAAGTACGACTTTGACATGACCTCAACGTGGTCGATCGGAATGGCCGATCCGACTCTTGGTGTTCAGCGCCAGACTTGGTCGAAGAACATCAATCCCGAGGTGCCATTCGGGAACGTGTCCCAGTACTCGAACCCGGAAGTTGATAAGCTTTGGGAGACGGCGCAGACCGAAAAGGACCAGGCCAAGCGTTCGCAGTATTTTCACAAGCTGCAAGAGCTCCTGGTTGCTGATAGCCCAGTGATTTGGCTCATGGAAATGGATCTGGTCGCCGTTCAAAACGACAAGGTTCAAGACCTGATTACATCGCCGCTCGGCGTCCGAGGTGGACTGTACGACACCTGGGTCAAGCAGTAACAGGCTTCAGGCAGGGGGAGCAGATGAGCTTTGATCTGCTCCTCCGAACCACAGCAGAAGAGGGAAGAGCTTATGTGGAGCTCTCGGGCCAGGTATGTTCTGAATCGGCTAATTCACGGCCTGCCGATTATTTTTGCGATCGTAATCGCGAACTTCTTTCTCATCCGCCTCGCCCCCGGCGATGCAGCGCAGGTTCTGGCCGGCGAAGCAGGGGCTGCGAGTGAAGAATACATGCGCCAAATCCGTCAGCAGTTCGGATTAGATCAGCCTCTCTATATCCAGTTCATTAGTTACATGAAGAATATTCTTATGTTCGACATGGGCTATTCATTTCGCCACGGGAGGGAGGTCTCCTCGCTGATTTTCGAGCGGGTTGGAGCCACCGCGCTGCTCATGTTCGCCTCCATGGTCATCTCTGTGGGAGTAGGTGTCCTTCTTGGAGCCTTGGCCGCCATCAAAGATCGAACAATCCTCAGCAACGTCATCGTGATATTTTCGATTGTTTCCTATGCGACGCCGCTCTTCTGGGTTGGCCTGATGCTGATCATCGTGTTCTCAATTCATCTCGGCTGGTTTCCGACGAGTGGGATCGCGACTGTCGGTTCTACAATGACCGGTTGGCAATACGCACTTGATATCGCTCACCACCTCGTCTTGCCGGCGGTCACGCTGTCGTTCTTTTACATGGCGCTCTATACACGCCTGATGCGGGCATCCATGCTCGAGACCCTTGGTCTCGACTTCATCAAAACCGCTCGAGCGAAAGGACTTTCTGACCGGAAGATTGTCTCCAGACATGCCCTGCGAAACGCGATCCTGCCCGTTCTCACGATGGCTGGTGTGCAGGTGTCTAGCATGTTGGGTGGTTCAGTGATCATCGAGTCGGTGTTTGGGTGGCCAGGATTGGGTTTGCTCGCTTTTGAGTCGTTGTTTGCTCGCGATCTCAACCTTTTGCTTGGCATATTCTTCCTAAGTTCAATCCTAGTGGTCGTGACCAACGCCATCGTCGACGTGGTTTACACGATCGTCGACCCTCGCATCGAACTAAAGGGGAAGCTGGCTCATGGCTGAGACACATGCAAGCGGCCCGGGTGTTATGAGACGCGTGGTTTCCAGTCCTTCTGGCATCATAGGGTTGACCCTCCTGTTGTGCGTCGTTTTGCTAGCCATTGCCGCGCCGTGGTTATACCCTGAAGGCCCATTTGAAATGGTAGGGATGCCTTTCAGCAAGCCGCTCGATGAGTACTTGCTTGGCACAGACATGCTCGGTCGCAATATAGCCGCTGGCATTGCTTATGGAGCGCGGATATCGCTCATTGTCGGTGTCATCGCAACGATGTTCATCGTGGTTCTCGGAACGTTGATTGGCGGTGTCGCGGGATACTATGGCGGGCGGATTGACTCGGCGGTGATGCGGATCACCGAATTCTTCCAGACGATTCCGTCGTTTATTGGGGCTATTGTAATCGTAGCAATCCTGGGTCCGACGCTCGTTAATGTGATCGGCGCGATCTCCATTGTCTCATGGGCCCCACTCGCTCGCCTCGTTCGGGCGGAAGTCATCAGTGTGAAGAACCGCGAGTTTACCTCGGCCTGCTTGGCACTGGGAATGAGCGACGTGCGGATTATGGTGGTGCAGATCCTTCCCAACGTACTCTCCACCATCATCGTCGCCGGTTCGTTGATGGTTGCGACTTCCATCCTCTTTGAGTCCGGCCTGTCATTTCTCGGATTGGGCGACCCGAACATCATGACCTGGGGCTTCATGATTGGTGCAGGACGTTCCGCAATTCGAACCGCCTGGTGGATGGTCACCATGCCGGGTGTTGCAGTGCTACTGACGGTTCTTGCGATCAATCTTCTGGGGGATGCGCTGAATGAGGCTCTGAACCCGAGGCTCAAACGATGATGAATTCAACAAACCTCTTGACCATTGAGGGTCTTTCTACCGAGTTCCGCTCGTCGCATAAGCAGTGGTTCCCGGTTGTGAACCGGATCGATCTGCAGGTCACTGTCGGCGAGACATTGGCGGTCGTTGGCGAGTCGGGATGCGGTAAGAGTATGCTGGCGCACTCAATCCTGCGACTGCTGCCGAGGCGCATAGCACGCAATGCTGGCGGAAGGGTCCTCCTTGAGGGGCGCGATCTTCTTGCTCTGTCAGAGGATGAGATGCGCGGGGTGCGTGGAAAAGACATCTCGATGATTTTCCAGGAGCCGATGACGAGTCTGAACCCGCTCATGACGGTCGGGCAGCAGATTGCTGAAAGCATTCTCGAACACGAACATTGTAGCGTGCAAGTCGCTGCGCGGCGGACGCTTGATCTTATGGAACTCGTCGGTATTCCAGAGCCAAGGGCCCGCTTCCATCAGTACCCCCACCACCTTTCTGGCGGAATGCGGCAGCGCATTGTGATCGCGATCGCCCTCGCGTGCAGGCCAAAAGTGCTGATTGCAGATGAGCCGACGACTGCACTCGATGTGACGATCCAGGCGCAAGTGCTTGAACTCATAGACAAGCTCAAGCGTGAGCTGGGGATGGGCGTCATCCTGATCACACATGATCTAGGTGTTGTCGCCGAGTGGGCCCAGCGGATCATGGTCATGTATGCAGGCCGTAAAGTGGAGGAAGCCGACGCTGAGACCTTCTTCACGTCACCAAGGCACCCTTACAGCCGAGCCTTGCTGGCGAGTGTACCCCGTCCCAATGACGTTATGAATGGGGTCGTCAAGCCCTTGGCAGAGATCACGGGTACCGTTCCGCCGCTGGACCGGCTTGGTGGTGGATGCGCTTTCGCCGATCGCTGCACCATGGGGACTGATGCCTGCCGATCCAACAGTCCGGCGTTCCGCTTGTTGACGCCGTCAAGCGGGGTAGCGTGCATCCATGCAGGAAATTGAAATGACCTTGCCGATGAAGCCCCAGCCTCTGCTGGGGGTAGATCGCCTAGTAAAGTATCATGCCACCCCGGCTGGAACGGTTCGCGCAGTCGATAAGGTAAGTTTCGAGGTCATGCCCGGGGAGACGTTAGGTCTTGTCGGAGAGTCTGGCTGCGGGAAATCGACCCTCGGACGCACGATCGTTCGACTTCATGAGCCGGATGATGGCTCCATCCTGTTCCAGTCGAATGACATTAGTCATCTCTCGCGCAAGGCGCTGCGCCCCGTACGACGGCATCTGCAGATGGTGTTTCAGGATCCGTTCGCGTCACTAAACCCACGGCGGACGATCCGGCAGATCCTGACTGAGCCATTCTCAGTCCATGGTGTGGGTTCTAGAAGGGAGCAGATCGACAGGGTCAATGAGCTCGTTAGCAGGGTTGGTCTCCATTCCGACCACGCGAGCCGGTACCCCCATGAGCTTTCAGGTGGTCAGCGTCAGCGTATCGCGATCGCGCGTGCAATTGCCCTTGAGCCCAGCCTCGTCGTTTGCGATGAGCCAGTTTCGGCCCTTGATGTCTCGATTCAAGCTCAAATCATCAACCTGTTACGACGACTGCAAGAAGAGAGCGGCGCCGCTTATCTGTTCATCTCGCATGACCTGTCGGTCGTTGGGTATTTGGCCGATAGAATTGCTGTGATGTACCTGGGCGAAATCGTCGAGATTGCCCCCAAGCGAGCACTGTGGACCGAGCCGCTGCATCCTTATACCCAGGCGCTCTTCTCGGCGATTGCAGAACCTCTGCCTCCCAGTGTCCCGCGTCGCAAGCGGTCTACGCTGACAGGAGATCTGCCGAGCCCCATGCATCCACCGTCGGGGTGTCGGTTTCACACTCGGTGTCCATTCGCGATGCCGAAGTGCCGGGAGGTCGCGCCCGCGCTTACCGAGGTTCAGGCTGGTACCATAGACGCCCGCCGTGTGGCTTGCCATCTGTATAGCGACACACCAGAAGCCACTGCACAGCCTTCGCTCCTGAGTGGTTTGGCCTTACCTGCGACATAACACGGCGCCGCTATGTCGGTAAACAACCATACGAGCGGAGCCGATGCCGTGTGACGCGGATCAAAAGTCTACGTCCAATAAAACGCGCGCTAGCGGTCGCCAGCCTGTCCGTGTTCAAGACGGCAAATGCCGCCTTCTAGATTCGTCAACGAAAGAGGAAAAAATGAAGTACATCACCGCCCGGATCAGGCCAGAGAAGGTTTTTCACGGATATGATTCCGACCGAAAGATCGTTACCGATGAACTTCCAAACCGGGAATTTGTGGAGAAGGTCATCAAGATCGATCGTATTCTCTCTTTCACGGAGAACTATATCTTTATCGAATGCCCCCATAACACAGTTCAGACCTGGGAGTACGAAGGTGGTCTCGCAGATATCAAAGGGCGCCTCCGTGAAGCAGGTATGCTGATCGACTGATGATAGCCTGTCTGGTGCTCGAAAGGGCCCAACAGCTTAGTGGCCTTCAGCTTCGGCGCGCGAAATGCATCAGAACCTGCAAAGTTGGTGGAATATCGCCAGAGGACGATCATTACTGCTCTGGCGATATTCAACGATCTAAAATCCTTGCATTTGTCTGATCTGAAACATTCGCGAGGCATGCTACGTTAGTCGCTATGTCCCTAAGCTTTGACGTGCTTAAGAGCATCCTTATACAGAGGGACTCTATCTAGGATGAAAACGCGCGTGAGGTTCACGGTCAACGGCGACACGATCGACACGGCCATAGATGTGCGTGCGACGCTGCTTGACTTCATTCGTGAGGAACTGCGTTTAACGGGCACAAAAAAGGGCTGCGATCACGGCCAGTGCGGTGCGTGTACAGTCCTGGTTGATGGGAAGCGGTCGCTCTCATGCCTCAAGTTTGCGGCATCACTCGAAGGGCGCGCCGTTATAACTATTGAGGGGATCGGCAAACCCGATGCGCTGCACCCACTCCAAGCGGCTTTCATTAAGCATGATGCATTTCAGTGCGGCTTCTGTACCTCCGGCCAGATCATGTCCGCGCTGGAGGTTATCGGTGATCCACTTGCAAATACTTGTGAGGCGATCAGCGAGAAAATGAGTGGCAATCTCTGCCGGTGTGGCGCGTATCCAAATATTGTAGCCGCGATCATGGAGGTCAAATCGAATGGAACCGTTTGAGTTCGTTCGACCTACAGACATCCAGGATGTTCTCGTTGCGATAAGGCGACCAGGATCTAGGATTCTGGCCGGTGGAACGTCGCTTGTCGACCTCATGAAGCTTGGTGTTGAGGCTCCGTCGACCGTTGTCGATATCAACGCTTTGCCTCTCTCTATGATTTCAGTTGAAGGTGATGCTCTGTCGATTGGGGCATTGGCCAGCAACAGCGACGTAGCCGTGCATCGTGCCGTCAAGCAGCACGCGCCCGCCGTTGGACAGGCTTTGCTATCTGGCGCTTCTGGTCAGATCCGAAACGCAGCGACTGTGGGTGGAAATCTGTTACAACGTACGCGCTGCACCTATTTTCGTTCTAGAGACTGGCCGTGCAATAAGCGCGAACCTGGATCTGGCTGTGCGGCAATCGAAGGGGTTAACGTCGGTCATGCTGTTCTTGGCATCAGCCGATCTTGCATAGCTGTGCATCCATCCGATATCGCTGTCGCCCTATTAGCCGTTGATGCCTATGTTCATCTTGCGAGCGTGGCGGGCGAGCGGCGAATTGCAATCGGGGACTTCTATTGCCAGCCTGGTGACACACCGAGTGTTGAAACGGTGATCGGCCCCAACGAGCTCATCACAAAAGTCGAGATTCCGATCACCAACTTGAATGCGACATCGTCATACCTCAAGCTCCGCGGTAGAGCATCTTATGAGTTTGCGAGTGCGTCCGTCGCGACAGCCATCTTGCGTGACGGAGATATAGTTATCGATGCTGCGGTAGCTGTTGGTGGGCTGGGGACAGTTCCATGGCGGAACCGGACTGCCGAGAAGCTTCTGATCGGGAAAAAACTGACCCAAGAGAGTATCTTAGCCTTCTGCGATGCGCTATTTGCGCCTGCATCTGCAACACCGTCTAATACCTACAAGCTTGCCCTTGCACGAGGCGCAATCCACCGTACCCTACGTGGAGGTGCAGAATGGTAAAGTCGATTGGGGCACCCCACGATAGGATCGACGGTATCCCGAAAGTCACAGGTGGTGCTACCTATGCTGCCGATGTAAAGCTGGAAGGGCAACTCTATGCAATTGCTCTTCAGAGCACCATCGCGGCCGGAAAGATTGTTGCGCTAGAGAGCGCATCCGCAGAAGCAACACCAGGTGTTGTTGCGGTCTATAGTCATCTAAATGCCCGCCAAGCGCTAACCTGGATACACGCTGATGAGCTGCTTGCTCTTAGCGCGGAAGCCCTCGGCTTGTCGGCTTTCCCATCAGGGAGCAGCAGACCCCGAGGTTATCTTCCCTTGACGTCCCCTGAAATATACTTCGCTGGTCAGTGGATTGCCGTTGTCGTGGCTGAGTCTATTGAAGCGGCGCGGCACGGTGTTGGACGGATCAAAGTTCGTTACGAAGTAGACGCAGCGTCGGTCGTAATGAACGACGAGAAGGATGACTGGATCGAGCCGACGTTCTTCTTCGGGGCGGACATGCAGGTCCAACGCGGCGATGCTCCTAAAACAAGGCATGGAGAAGTCTTCATTCAGGAAACCTATGCAACGCCCATGCAACTGCATCAACCAATGGAACCTTCTGCGACAACCGCCTATTGGGATGGAGACGATGTTACATTATTTGACTCCACGCAGGGGGTTGTGGCCACGCGAGAATATGTCGCCCAGTCGCTAAAGGTGCCAAAGGAAAAGGTCCGCGTTATCTCCGCCTATGTAGGGGGAGGCTTTGGAAGCAAGAATCAGGTGTGGCCTCATCAGGCTCTGGCGGCTCATATGGCTCGCGCGCTGGGGCGGCCGGTACGCCTTCAACTGACACGTTCGGATATGGCCCTGGCATCGGGGCATCGATCCTTCACCGAGCAAGATGTTAGGCTGTCTGCTGATCGTGATGGTAAGATCCGGTTGCTGCAGCATATCTCGCGTGTCCCTACATCCATCCAAGGTGGCTTCTTCGAGCCCTGCGGCCTCAACTCCTTATTGCTTTATGGTGCTGAAGAACTCGACGTACGTCACCGTGTCAGCCGCAAAAACATCCCGACTCCAACCCCCTTTAGGGCACCGGGAGAGACCCCGGGCTCCTTTGCCCTGGAGTCAGCGTTGGATGAACTCGCTCATACCCTGAAGATGGATCCGCTCGAATTGCGGCGAAGGAATTTCCCTTCACGCGACAGCTATCACGATCGCGACTGGTCTTCTAATCATCTCCTGGAATGTTATCGGCTCGGCGCGGCCGCGTTCAGTTGGCCCGGGCGCTATGTCCCACCACGATCCATTCGCGAGGGCAGCGAGATGGTAGGATACGGCATGGCCACGACTGCGTATCCGGCCCCCGCGCTGCCTGCCACCGTGAAACTGAGACTCCAAGTTCAAGGTCGTGCAATCATCGAAACGTCTGCGACCGACATCGGCACCGGCATGTATACGATTCTTGCGCAGACCGTAGCGGATGAACTGGGTCTACCGGTCTCCCAGCTTGAGGTCCGTCTAGGCGATAGCTCTTTTCCAAATGCTCCTACAGCCGGACGCTCGAAATCGACAGCAAGTGTCCTGCCAGCAGCGCGGCAAGCCTGTCTCTCACTTAGAGAAAAACTAGCATTACTAGGGGCGTCGTACTCGCCGACACCCCAATCGAATGAGTCAATTTTCTCGCTGCTCGAACGCGAAGCGATCCCTGAGGTGGTTGTCGAGGGGACCTCCACCGGAATGCCGCGCGAACATGACTTAAGCTTTTACTCGTTCGGAGCGCACTTCGTAGAAGTTCGTGTAGACGAAGAAATCGGGCGTATTCGCGTATCCCGCGTGGTCAGCGCTTTGGACTGTGGCCGGATCATCAACCCCAAAACAGCGACGAGCCAGATCAAAGGTGGGATTGTGTTTGGCATCGGCATGGCCCTGATGGAGCAGGGTGAATTCGATCCGATTCACAGTCGGTTGATCAATGATAATCTCGCGGATTACCATATACCGGTGAACGCGGATATCGGCGAAATCGACGTAATCTTCATCGACAAGCCGGATACGCGCTTCAATGAGTTTGGTGCGCGCGGCCTTGGGGAAATCGGAGTTCCAGGAACGGCAGCGGCAATCACCAACGCGCTGTATTGCGCGACAGGGAAGCGTATCAGAAGTCTTCCTGCTACAGCGGCAGCGTTGCTATAGCTCTAGCTCAAGAGGCCAACGTGGAGAACTCTAAAATGCTTGGGAGCCTCTTGAGTGTGTAGCCCGCATCCCGGAGCGCAGAGCGCCGGATTTCAACTGCCTACCTATCGTGGGCTGGACAGCAGTATCTGCCTGACCGGCACTGGGCGAGCTTCCCCGTTGGGTGCCTCATTATGCGTTTCTTTATGCCGGTGCGGGGTTGCAAGTATATGCGGGCCCGGTCAAGCAACGGGATCCCGGTATGCTCACCCAAAATCCTCCTCGCAATGGACAAATCGGGTGAGCTAATTTTTTGTTAGCAGAACATCGATGTGCGAAGCGCACTGTTAAAGAGCTCCTCGCTTTTCCCTTCGTGTAGGTGGCGCGGTTTATAGATTCCACCAACGCCTGCTTTGTGACCGGAAATGTGGTTGAGGATAGCCGCAATTACGTGGGGGAGAGTGCCAATAAAAATCTGCCATGCCTATCGCCCGCCTGGGCTCGCCTCTGCAAGAAAGCGCTCAACGCCGGCAATGTCGACCGATGCCTCAGGTTCCGGGATGCGCGCCAGCGCCTCGCGCACGGTGTCCACAAGGTCTCCGTCGCCAAGACGGCGGGCAAGACGGGCTTGACTCAACGCAACACGAAGGCCGAGCATCGGTACCTGCTGGTGAACTGCTAGAGACGCTGCCTGCGCGAACCGGTGCTGGACCTCTTTGGCGGCCCCAGCATCCGCCGCGATAATGGCCTCGCCGAGCATGCGGTACAGTTCCGGCATCCAGATCTGCAGCTCGGGCCTTTCCAGGCTCGGCAACTCGCTGGTGATGCGCAACACCGCCTCATCGGCGCGACCTACTTGGATGAGGCATTCCGCTAGGAGGCACAGGTAAACTGCGAGATCTTCGTTAGTGGTGATTGCACGCTGCTCAGCCAAGCCCTGTTCCAAAGTTGCAAGACCGCCGACTGCATCGTCCTGCAGGGCGGTAACCCAGCCTTGAAATATGATACCAGCCGCGCCATGGTCCGCCATCCCGTACTCTGAGGTAAACCGCATCAGCCCCGCTGATCGATCGAAGACCTCACGAAGGTCACGGCGGTAGACGCTGTGCAACAGGGTCAGGCCCATAGCATGCACACGGCTGCCGAGGTGGTTCAGGCTTTCGGCCCAAGCCCGGGCGCCGTTGTCAGCCTCGCGCGCCTGCCGCAGCTTTCCCTCCATCCAGCAGAGCTGGGATAGGTTGCCAAGGGCACACACTTTGGCGTCATGGTTGCCGTATAGCGGCGCATGGTGGGTGTAGTTGCCGCTGTCGTAGATGGTTAGGCCAGCTTGCATATGCGTGCGGCAGTCGTGAAATGCCGCGCGCTGGAACTGGACCGCCCAGGAGCAGTGATGCGCTTCCAGCAGTAACCCTGGATCGTTCCAACGCTGCGCCCGTTGCAGCAGGGTTTCGGGGCGTCCGGGACTATACGGTGACACGCGCCACCAGCCCCAGTAGATCGGAAAGTGCCCAGGGTCATCGGGCAACTGCTCGCATAGCTCATAGGCCGCGTTGTAAAGTTCCTGCGTGTCTGCCGCGCTGGGTCCTTTCAGGCCGATGAGGGCTGGACCGAGCAGGGTGCTGACCTCAACCCGGAGATGCCGCGTGCGTTCGTCCTGTGGCACCTTTTCGAGATCGGTCAGCGCTCGGCGTAGAAGTTGGGTGGCTTCGGCCAGCGAGGACTGGGCCAGGCTACGGCGCGCGGCAGCTATCCAGTGCGGGGTCGCCTCGAGGATATGCCCGGCTTCGCTGAGGTGCAGGGCGAGCATTTCGGGATATTGCGCGATCCCATCCGGGTCCGCGGCCTGCAGGGCACCGGCAACCCGTTCATGCAAATCGCGCCGACGTTCCCGCATGAGGCTGGCGTAGGCGGCATCGCGCAGCAGCGCATGATGAAACGTGTAGGTTTCGGACCGGGCATGGTGGGCGCGCTCAAGAATGCCGAGCCGGATCAGGGTCATCAGCGCTTCATCGAGCCGGCTGCCGTCAACGCCGCAGACCGCCGCGAGAACATCACGACGGGCGGATCGACCAATGACGGAGGCGGCCAATGCAATATCCTTGGCGACGCCCGACCGATCCAATCGGGCCATCAAGCTCTCTTCAAGCGAGGCTGGGATCAACCGACCAGCGGCAATGGTGAGATCCGGCTCGCCTTGGCGGTGAAGGAGGACGCGGGCGACCTCCTCAACAAACAGCGGTACGCCGTCGGTTCGTTCCGCGACCCGGCGAACGAGGTCTTTGAAGAAGCCGCCGCCGAAGAGTCCTTGCATGATCTCCGCGACGTGCTCAGCGTCCAAACGCCCTAGTCGCAGCGTGGTGTCCACCCGCGCGTTCCACTCGGTTGGCACTTCAGTGCGGGCAGTGAGTACCAGCAGCAGGCGTCGCTCGTGCAATTCGTCGAGCAGGACCTCAAGTAACTCGGACGATGTCGGGTCAAGCCAATGCAGGTCTTCGACAACAAGGCAGATCGGTTTGTCACCGCTGAGCGTGACGAGATGTTCGACCAGAATGTCGATGGTCTGTTCGCGGAGTTGCTCCGGCGGGAGAGCCGCAGCGGCGGACTGAGCATCGGGACGCCCAAGGAGCATCGCCAGAATCTGGGCTCGATCACGGGCGTCCGGTGTCGGCTTCAGCAGGGCTTCCAGCTTGGCCCAAATGGCCTCGTCGTCGTCCCCAGCTACGATATCAGCGGCCTGGGCAAGATAGTCGGCGAAGGGCCGCAAGGAACTGTTTGCGTCGAAGGCAGAGGCGGCAATCTGCACAAGAAGGGCGTCAGAGGCATGACTGCTTACGAAATGCTGGACGAGCCGTGACTTGCCGATCCCGGCCTCGCCGAGTACGAGGGCGGAGCCGCCGTGCCCGTGTTGAGCCTTATGCCACAAGATCTGCAACAGATCGAGTTCTGCCTCGCGGCCGACGAACGGAGTGGCTGCACCTCTGTCATCCAGCACCTCCCGTACCTGGCGAGCGCTTCGCTCGCCGATCACCCGCCAGACTTCATGAGGCTGCGCGAACCCGCGGATTTCGAGAACTCCGAGTGGCTCGCATGTGAAATGCGGCGCGATCCGCTCGTGCGTGCGTTCGGCGATAATGATTTCGTTGGGCTGCGCCAGAGCCTGGAGCCGGGCGGCGAGGTTTGGGCACGAGCCGATGATGGTGTCTGGATCGACTGCGCCCCCAGCGAGGAGATCACTGATGGTTACCCTGCCGGTTGCCAGCCCTATTCTCACCTGCAGCTCGCCACCCCCGGCGGTGCGGAGTGCACCCACCCTACGCACGATATCGAGCGCCGCCCGCACCGCGCGCTCGGGATCATTTTCGTTCGCAACCGGGTAGCAAAAATAGGCTAGGATGCCGTCGCCGAGGAAGCGTGCGATGTGGCCACCATAGCGCGCGATCGCCTCGCCGCAGAACTCCCGATAGATCCGCATCACCTCCAGCAGATCTTCGGGATCAAGCCGTTCACTGAGACCAGTTGAGCCTACTAAGTCGGCGAACATGACTGTCAGTGGGCGATTCTCGCCAGACCCGGAGGCACTGATTGGGCGGAGTGGGGAGGCGGTTTGGTCTTGTTGCGCCTTGAGCGCCCGCTGGAAGCGCCGTCGCTCACCGATTGTGAGACCCAGCTCGCGCAGGTCTTCGTCGGTGAGGTCGCCGAGCTGATCGGCTGTGATCCTCTGCTCGTGAAAGGCCGGGATCCGTTCCGCGAGACCAATCGATGCTAGCCACTCTTCCATGCTCAGCCCAGATCTCGTCCAGCTGTTAGCTACTCATTACTTGTAACATGCCTCGTATGGTGGGCGCGAGCGTTTCGTCGAAGTATCATAGTGGCCTAGCAGCAGGAAAATATACTTCATTGCCAAGGTTGAGACACGGCTCGTTCCGTAGCGAGAGAGGGTTAGACGCTATAAAAGCTATAGCTCAGCCGGTAGCGCTCCGCTCAAGCCGCGATTAGCCTACCGAATGATAGCGAAAGAGCGTTTGCACAAGGGCGAGCGCATCCCTGCGCTTCAAATCGACTTTGGCGGCAGACAGCGATGCACACGCCCGTCTGAGTTGTTCGTCCGATAGCCCTGAAACAGGGGCCGCCTCAAGAATAGCATCCCAAGTTCGTGTCTTATAGAACATACTTTTGGCGATCTCGATCACTCTGGTGCCCGTGTAAGCTCCAACGAGATCGTGCCGAATGGCCTCTTGCACCGTGGCGCGGACGTTCACCATTGCTTCTGTGAGCGGGAGAAATCCAAGTTCGGGCGGTCCATGGAGCAGAGCGACTTCGTCGTCATCTTCAAGAGTACCGTCCCGAAACCACTCGAAAATGCGGCCGACACCGATCATGCCATATGTATGAAGCTCCGCGGCGCGCAATGCGCCGATGCTCGCCGCCCCATAGACAGCAATGCCACGATCAAGGGCAAAAAGGATTTCCTCATGCCAAACGGTTGGGCTTGTCTCGAAGTAGCCGTCAATCACGCCGAGGACTGTGGGTCTCTCAAGTGCGGCACGATGCAAATCGCCTTGCCGCAGTGGTGGGCGCCATTCCAAGCCCGATGGAATGACCGACGCTGGCAAAGAAGGGCCCGAGAAGATGATTGCCTTCATATGCTGGTGGTTTCCATATGGCGCGCGCGCGGACCCGGCCGATAGTTGGGATGGGCGCTAAAGCCCTCAAGCCCGGGGATAATAACTCGTACGACAGGAATGCCAAACTCCGGACGCGTGAGGTCCACGACAATAACCGATGGGAACCCTGCCGCCCGTAGCCTCTGCCGCATCCAGCCAATATCGTTCCAGATATCGTTCGCTACTAACGTGGGAACCTCCCGAAACGATCGCGGTGACGCGATCGCCGCGAGAGCATCGAGCACGGCCGCACCGGTTCTTTGCTCCAGCGCATCCTCATACGCATCTGAGAAGATGTCGTCCCTCATCCCAGTGATGTGGGTTAGCCGGGTTTGCGCAGCCTCCGTTAGTGCGCGCGAGAGCGCAATCTCGCGGCCGACATGACAACCAGCGCCTCGGGACCGCCGGCTCATAGTCGATGGGTCGTGAGTTCTCGGGTGGATCTCACATATGAAGACAGCAATTCCGCAATCAGATGTTACGTCCCACACCTGCACCGCCATGCCGGACCGTTCATACTGTTGAAGGAGATTCAAGCAGTTCGGGTCATCAATCGTTGCAAGATCCACACGAGTTCGTGCGCGGACTATCGTACTGCGGCGTTCCCACAGTGCCACGGCGTCCCTCTCGACCACCTCGCAGATGCCGGAACTGATGGCCTCAAGGACATGATTGCCAGAGGCCAGACCGTTTGAACTCGCAAGAAAGTAATCTCCACAATCGTGGGATGACAGCTCGAAATCTGTGTACACCAACTCAAGCGGAACCCAACACGAGCGGTTCTCACAGAGATCATAGCCTTCAATCCACGGAATTTCCGTTCGGGGACTGAGATGACGTTCGGTCCGGTTCAGCAGGTCCGGCGGGGCCACGCGAGCATGCATGCTCAATCGGCGTAAGCTTTCCCAACGAGCGCGTGCACGAAGCTCTTCGCCATGGAGCAGTTCAGCGGCCTCCATAAAGGCCGAGGTCATGGCGTGCACCAGGGTTGGTCCCTTACCCTGCGAGACGGCGACAGAGTGTGATCGCGGCCGGATGGCTACTGCTACAGGAATACCGATATGATCGAGGCCCGTGACATTGCCGAGTCGGGTGATGCCCATCCTGGCTCCGAGCGGGCGCATGCGGCCAAGGGTTTCCTCTGGCGACTCACTGCGGTGGGCGCCATACCAATATACCTTCGTGAGATGTTGCCCCAAGCCATCGAGCAGGCGCGAACTCATCGATCCAGCAGCTTCGTGTAAGGCGGTCTACATGTTTACCGCTTGCCAGACGACGGTCGGCCCTGCTTCTTCTGTAGAGGCTTCGAGGCTCCCATGCCACCATCCGCTACAATGCGTCGATCGACCGGAACGCGCACGGCAGATCCATTAGGTGATAGTTTTCGAAACAGGTTGTGCAACTCGGCGGCCTCTGGCGTATCGCCTAAGTTCAGTGGTTGGAATGGGCTGCCCCGTTCAGAAATCAACAGAGCTCCATTCTCACGCTTGAGAATGACTGAGCCGTCAGACCTATCGCTGGGAACGGATGCGCTGGCTTTGGGGGCAAAGGCCGGTGAAAACAATGCGCTGACCCCAGCCACAAGGGAGGTTCGCCATGAATTTCGTAGCCACTTCAGCATGTAAGGACGTCCCCCAAACCGTTAAATGATCTATGGATCGTGTCGATGAGGCGCGCTTGAGGTTAAGTAGACTGCCGAGTCGTCTAAACTGTCAAGTAGCGTCGACTAAAGATTTCCAAGTGAAGAGCAGTCCGTAATGCCAAATAACCAAGACTAATCTGGCATAGTCCTTGGACATTCTCCTGGAATAAGCCATCCATCAGACAGCACAGGGGCGCATTCCCTCACGCGGTTGCTGGGACCGACGCTCATCGCGAAACTACGGCAGGTAAACTTATTGGTGTGGCGTATTGAGACGTTCCGTCAAGATGCACGTCTTTTCACATCAAGGCTGCGCCGCCATGATAGTAACGAAACAGTTCTACGTGCGAAATAGGCATTAAACATCCCTGCACAGCAAGTGCTAATTCTGAGATCATAACGATCTTCGATTAACCCGACTGCGGTGCCCACAAATATCTGTTTGCAACACCCTATTCAGTTAAACTGTAGTATTTATTTGCGTTCACATTGCATATATTTGCATAGTTGCGATTGATTCCAGATCACTAATGCAGATCTGAGACTTTGTCGGTGCAGACTATGCAAGAGTAGTATCTCTTTGGAGGAAGACAATGAAGCTACTCAGCTTAATCGTATTCGTAGTACTTATTCCCTTTTCCAGTGCATACAGTCTTTGCCACGACAACTTTTCTGATTTCGCGGAATCAAAGTTGCGTATCCTAACCCAGGAATACCACCCAGAGCGAGTAGGATCCAAAGACCGCCCGCCACAGGCCCGAGCGCTGAACCCTTTAGAGCTGCAGACGTACAGCATCGGTCTTTATGACGCTTTCAAAGGAGCTCCGGCATTCTTTCGCAAACAGCTTTGTGTTTTTGATTACGTCTTTATTGATCCCGATCTAAATCCACCTAGCACACGGGCAGGACGGACCTCACCGGGCGGATGGGGATTTTGGGCTGACTTAGACCAGCAAGGGCAACCTCAAAGTGCGATCGGCCTCAGTGCAAGGCTGTGGGAACAGCAACCGGACTTTGCGAGTCATGAAACCAATATCAATGCAGCTGTGCGAGGCATAAATCGAGGTCGATATCAAGGACAGGCCACGTATACATCAGCTAGATTAGGATCAACATTTGGTACCCGAGCTGCTGGATTTGACACGACATTGCTTGGCATCTTGGCTCACGAGGCCGGGCACATTCTCTGGCGGGATCAAGACGTCTTTCGGCAGCGAGGATGCTATACGTCTTGGAAGCGCCTTAGTCACCGAGTTGCTGACAATGGACGGTTCCAAAGGTTTGGAATTTTCGCGGCCAGAAGCGAACCGCGGAATAGAGATTCTGTATACAACATATATGCAAGCGGAGAGTGGGCCAGTCTTTTCGGAACGGTCTCACCGAGTGAGGACTTTATCGAGTCTTACAAATTGAATGTCTTGGATCTAGCATCGCCAAGATTGGAAGTGTTGAGGGTTCAGGACGCACAATCCGGGTTAGACGTAGATGTAATGTCCCAGATCAGAAATCCGAGTACGCAGCTTCACATGAAGAAAGAGTGTTTTATTCGAGCGCTGAATGAGCTTGCAGTGCCTCTTATTCCCTATTGAGGCGGCTTGGGTGATCTTGAACTCTGCGAGGGCGTTGGCTGGCTATCCAAGCCTATCTATGATCGCCGATCTTTCAACTGCACCCAACCAGTCTAAGTAGTTAGGCCCGCTATATACTTGGACCATAGGTCCAATGCTTCGCGTTTCTCTCTAGCATAGGTTGCGCGATTGTAGATCCCAGCTACCCCTGCCTTGTGGCCTGAGATGTGGTTGAGGATTGCCTCAATGACGTGGGGCAGGGTGCCGAGTTCACCTAAGCGTGTTGCCGTCGTTCGCCGGAGGTCGTGAAGGCGCCAAAGGCGCAATACAGCCCCGCCTTTAGCAACACGGATATCCAAGCGGGTCTTCGATTTCGACCACCCACTGAACCCGCCTTGGCCCTCGCCGAAGACAAACTCGCGCCCCTCTCGGCGGGGGATGCTCTGCAGAATGTGCAAGGCGGCATCACTGAGGGGCACCTCGTGCGTCAAACCATTCTTCGTGCGCTCCCTTGGAATGATCCAGAGTGCTTGGCCGAGGTCCACCTCCGACCACTTCATGTCCCCAACCTCGTCGCGCCGCTGGCCCGTCAGGAGCAGAAGCCGAATGATGCGGCCATGATCGTCATCGCGGCAGGCCCTCCAGATGGCGGCCAGCTCTTCGTCTGTGACGACGTGCTCGCGGGAGACTTCGACGGCCACCCTCATGGTGCCCATAACTGGATTGGCCTCAGCGAGCCCAGCTGCCACTGCCCAGGCGAAAAGCGCAGACAGGGCGGCACGGGCACGGTTGGACGCAACAGGCCCGCTCTGCTGGGCAATCTCCTCGAGGCGGTTCGCGACCAGAGCCCGTCTGATTTCGCTGATGGGCAGTCCCTGCAAAGGCTGCCAATGCCTCTTCAGATGACGCTCGACCTCCTCGAAGCTGCGCGGCTTCAGGCGGTCCTGCGCATGCTTCAGGTACCGCTCAGCGACAGCCTCAAAGGTGATCTTCGCGCGCGCCTTGGCTTGTGCCTTCTCGGCGTGAGGGTCTGACCCCAGCTGCACCTTCGCAAGTGTCTTCTTCGCCTTCTCGCGAGCCGCATCAAGGGGAACAGTATCCACACGGCCGATGGTTTCGCGGCGGGATTTGCCACCGGCGCGGTACTGCACCACCCAGACTTTGCCCGTCGGGTTGATGCGGACTCCAAAGCCCGGGAGCACCTCATCCCATTCGATGTGGTAGGGCTTTCCGGCGGGAATTTGGAGGCTGGAAACGGACTGCTTTGAGAAGCGCATGGGACCCTGCTGGTAAGCAGCTGGTAAGCAGGCTGATACTTGCCAGCGATCATCTCGGATCACATGATCTGGTGGTCCCCATTGAATTGTCAATAAAATTCGGTGCTATGATGCTTACTGATCGCTTATGATCAGTGCGGCTGCCAGATTGTGGATCTGGGGGTCCCCCGTTCGAGCCGGGGCGGCCGTACCACTTCAAAATCAGTGGTTGAGATCTTGCAGGTTCGAGGCATGCCGTCTGAGAACCTGATTTGGCGCGCCTTCCGGAGGCATGGGCTCAAGGCTCCTGCTCTTGGAGGAGGCCCGCTCATTGGACTGTACCCCTTCCGAATTTTGAACTAGGACCCGAGCGGCGATCTCCGGCACAAGTCGCTGCGTCCAACAGGTCAACAGGGTCGATAGCGATGGGATCAGGACCAGAGACTGCCGAAGCGCGTCGGACGCGGGTCGGCGTTCTTTATGCACTGGCCGCTTTCTTCATGTGGGGCTTGGCCGTTCCGCTGCACTTCAAGCTCCTCTCATCCATCCCGGCCCTTCAGATCCTGGCTCACCGCATCGTTTGGGCGAGCCTGTTTGCTCTTGGGCTGATCCTTGCCTTCAGACAATGGAACAAGCTTGTTGAGGCTGTGCTCTCCGGGAAGAGTCTCATTTTGTTGAGCATCTCGGCCGGTCTGATTGCGATCAACTGGCTGATCTATATCTGGGCCGTGAACTCCGGGCATCTCGTCCAGACGAGCCTCGGCTATTTCATCAATCCACTTCTGAACGTGGTGCTGGGTGTACTGTTCCTGAAAGAGCGGCTTCACCCGGCCCAGGTGGTCGCCTGCCTTCTTGCGGGAGCGGGAGTGCTCGTCTTGGGCATCTCCTCCGGCGAGATGCCCTGGGTCGCGTTGGCTTTGGCATGCAGCTTCGGCTTTTATGGTCTGGTCCGGAAGATCGTGCCGGTGACCCCGCTCATCGGTTTTTGCATCGAATCCCTGCTGCTCACGCCCTTGGCGCTGGGCTATCTGGTGATGACCATTGCGGATGGCAGCGCTGCAGCGTTCAAAGGGCGTCCGGACCTCGACCTGCTTCTCATTCTCACAGGGTTCAGCACGGCGGCGCCACTCATCTGGTTTGCTGCGGCCGCTCAACGATTGAAGCTCTCCACCATCGGCCTTCTGCAGTATCTGGCGCCGTCAGGCCAGCTTGCGCTTGGCGTGCTCGCCTATGGGGAGGCCTTCGGGTGGATCGATGCGGTCGCTTTCGGACTGATTTGGACGGCCCTTGCGATCTACACGGGCAGCGCCCTGAGGTCTGCCCCTCGTCCCTGAGAAATGAAAACGCACGAGATGAAATCGCTGCTCGCAGGCGAGAGCGGCGCGTCACAATCGTGCAATTCTTCGAACTGTACTCATCTTCCCGAGCACAAACGAAGAGCGGCTCCGGTCCAAACCGGAGCCGCTCGTGTCCCAGTGGCTTGCGTTCTTAGATGACGATGAAGTCGGCCGCCGTGAGCCTGGCGAGATTCTCGATCACGGCGAACTTGACGGCCGCCGTCGAGCCCGTGCCGTCCGCATCGTAGGACAGGGCCCCTGTCTTGTCGTTGTAGATGATGCGGTCGGCGGAATCCAACGCCTTCTCCCCCACCACGAAGCTGCTCGCGGAGAGCGCGCCCCACTTGAGCTTGGTGAAGACCGAGTCGTTGAGGCGGATCGTGTCATCGGCCACGTTGAAGTCGACGATCACGTCCACGTTGCTGCTGCCGGCCTTGGTGTCGAAGGTGAAGGCATCCTTGCCCGCGCCGCCGATGAGCACATCGGAGCCGTTCTTGGCCCAGATCTTGTCGTCGCCGCCCTTGCCGTCGATCAGGTCGTTGCCGGAGGTGCCGGTCAGGCTGTTGGCGGCGCTCGTGCCGTTGAGGGTGGTGGTCGTCGTCGGCCGCGCGGGGGCGGGCGTCGTCGGCGTGGTGGGCGTCGTCGGGCTGGTCGGCGTGCCCGTCTCGGCCACATCGGCCACCGTGAAGGTCACGGTGCCGGCGTCGGTGTCGCCGTCCGCGTCCTTGGCGGTGTAGCCGAAGCTGTCCGAGCCGAAGAAGTTGCTCTTCGGCGTGTAGACGAAGGAGCCGTCGGCGTTGAGCTTGACGCTGCCGCCCTGGGCGGTGGCAAAGGTGCCGGCCACGGCGGCCTTGCCGCCGTCGGCGGCGGTGTCGTTGGCGAGCACGCCCTGGGCCGCGCTCACCGTCAGCGCCTGATCCTCGGTCGCCGCATAGCGGTCGTCCGCCGCCGTGACGGCATCGTCATTCGACTCAGGCGTCGGCGTCTGTGTGGGCTGCGTCGGCGTCGTCACGGTGCCGTTGTGATTGAAGTTCAGGGCATAGAAGGAGGTCTGCCCGTAGCCTGTGCCGTTGGTCTCGTTCGCGCCGAGATAGGCGCCGGCCTTGAAGTAGAACGTATCCGACTGCCACACGCTGTTGATCTTGCTGACCGACTTGTAGATCTGACCGTCGGCGAAGACCGTTACCTCGAGATTTTCTCCCTTGGCGTTGATCGTGTAGGAGAAGCGCTCGTCCAGCGATACGCTCGGCTGCTGGCCTGAAGCATTCACGAAGTAAAACTTCGTCTCGCTGTTGCTGGATCCGGCCTGATCGTTGGCGAAGTAGAGCTTGCCGTTTTCCCAGTAGAGACGAACCAGCTCATTGTCCTGGCCGTGGATCTGGCCGACGATGATGCGGCCGCCCATGCCGTCGCGGTTGGGAGCGGCATCGACCTCCAAAGTGGCGCTCATGAAGCCGCCGGTGCTGAGGTTCCAAGCAGCATTCGCGGTGCCGTTCATCTCGCGCAGCTCGGAACGGGCGTAGGAGGAGCCGCTGGTAGTGGCGCCATCGACCGGAGCCATGAAGGTCATGGCGCCATCGGCGGCGGTGTAGAAGTACTTGGAATTCTGGTAGGTGGAGAGGTTCTTCACCTCCATGGCGGTGCCGCTGAAGCCGCCATTGGAGTCGGTGGGAAGGGTGATCTTCCAATTGGACAAGTCAAAATTGCCGCCAGGTGCGACAGAGGGATTCAAAGCCATGATATCTGCCCCAAAATTGAGTGAGCCTCTTTTTCGAGGCTTTTAAGTAATAATTGCGCGGTTCTATGGAGAAACTGCTGCGATAGACTTGGAGTAAAACGCAGGATACGTACAGCTACAGGTGAACGTTCAATAGAGCGTTCATAATAGTGCCGACTTCAAAATCAATATTCTGTGATCCGGCGAGAATGTTCTGAATACTGAATAAGGCAACATCGTGGCGGGGCAGTAATTTTTCCGCCAATCAGAGAACAGTGATGCCGATAAGAAAATATTCTAAGACAATCTATCAGGGATAGCAGAAGATTTTCAGGTGTTATTAGATCATCCTTTGCTCTGCAGGACAAAGCGGACCAAGCCATTGAGGAGCAGCCGAAGCATGGCTTTTGCAAGCCTGCACAGCGCGTATTTCAGCCACCACAAATGACCTAAAGAAAGAGCGCCTTGACAGATGGCGCTCTAGGGGGGTCGCTTTCGCGACCAGAGAGGGAGGACCGTGCCAGTCAGGCACTCACGGAGCCTGCGCCTGAAAAGTAAACGATGGATTACCAAAGGGAAAGGTGAGTGCTCGGTCCGTCAACAGGCTCTCTGTGAGCGGATCCGGACAATCCGTGCGCTTGCCGGATTGAGAGCTAAAGCCTGCAGCAGGCGCATAGAAAGACGCGTTGGCATCGGTCCGCTCAAGGAGCGTGGAAGACCGCATGATAGTCATCACGGAAGTCTCTTCAGCGCTGAATCTCGATCAGCCAACGAAATGTGTTCAATGTGGCTGCCTGAACGGCCGTCATGAGGTTCATTCAGTGAGCGGGACGCTCCGTTAATGCAGGACGAGAAGCCAGCTCACCAAAGCAATGGGAGCAATGATGCCGAGGACGAATGAAACTGCATCATGGGCCATGGAAACCTCCTGCGATGTTCTGAAGGTAGGCCATGGCCGATCTGAAGGCGGTGCGCTGCAGCACTCGTCCAGCGCTCGTGCCGTCAGGTTCGTTCAAGTGGTCTTATCGACAGGCTGCTCAGCTTGAAGAACGGTTTCGTCTGCTTGCGCCGGATCGCTTGGGGCGGCCTGTCGCGCCTTGCGCTTCCGGCCGAGCCATCTGTACAGCATCCAACCCAGTCCCGAGCTGATGGCGGCGACCACAACGAGCCCTGAGCTTGGATAGTCCCGGAAATTGACTCGGCTTGTCGTTTCCAGCCCGTCCAATCCGTCGTCAAGCTGCTCATCGGTCTCAGGCATGGATGCGCCTCGTCATGAATGCTTCACATATAGACCTTGCAGACCGGCTGTCCATTGACAGCGAGGGAGTCAAAGCCGCGTGAAACAACTCTTCCGGCCGGCTTTGGGCGTATCGCCCTGGGGAGCGCCGGAGCGATACGTCTCCGGCGCTCCCCAGGGCTGAATCAAACCTTCATCCGAGGCGAGGGCTCATGCCCTCGCGCGGGTGGGTTGGCTCGATGTCTCCTGGCGCTTGCCCTGCCACGTCGCCTTCTCTGCGAGTTGAACGGCAAGGTCGGCCAGGCGGGCGCTGTTGCTGAGCGTCAGCTCGAGATTGTCCTGGATGAGCGAGGCCTGTGTCCTGGCGAGATCCTGCAGCGACCGACACTGGATGAGCTTGGTCCATCCGTCCAGGTTGGTCTGGATGCGCTTCTGGCTCATGCGCAGGCACTCCTGCGAGAGATCCTGTACGCCGGTCGTCACGGTGCGAGCGCTGTCGGTTCCCATGCGCACCACATTGTCCACGCCGTCGAGGCTGGTTCGAAGAACTTGGTTTGCGTCAGCTGACAAACCCGCTGCGACCTCTTTCATGTCGTTGAGGCTCGCCAGTTCATCCTCGACCTGCTCGACAACCGCTTGAGCCTCTTCTTCGCTCAATACGTCAAGAACAGCCGGGAGAAGCTCCTTCCGGTCGTCTCGGATATGCTGCTGGAAGGCTTTCCTCAGTTTCGTCACTTGGCCAAGAAACTCGCCGCTGTTCTTCGGCATCTGATCAAGTTCCTCCAGGAGCGAAGAGGTTTCCTCATTGTCGCTCACGGCTGCCCTCAGAAGATCCTCCATCCCATGCCTTTGCAGGATGGGAAAGAGATGCTGCTCCTGCAGAGTGGCAAGAAGCGCGAGTTCATCCTTCAATTCGGCGAAGAGGCGCTCGCGCGTCTTGGCTGCGCCGTCCGAAGTCGCGAGAAGCTTGTCGAAAAGCTCAATGGCTCTGTCGGGTGGAGTCTGGCTGAAATGTCTGGTGGCCATGATATGTCCTCAATGAAAGGGGTTTTATGTGAACTCATATACGCTCGGCTGATGGGTCAGGATGGGAATCATCCATAGCCATGCAGGTTCCCAGGGTTTTAGGACGCAGTCCGCAGCACCCTGGTCTATGAATGCACCTCAACAGCAAACCTTGACCCTAATACGACGGGAGGCCGGATAAACCGCCACTTCTCGCAGGCCTGCGGCGCGTCTCCGGTCTCGGCGTCGAGCTCGGAGACTAATCTCCACCCGCTGATGATCATGAGATGGGCGGGTTGCCCATTGCGGCATGAAAGGGATCATGCGCCGTTCTGCACGGTCGGGCGGCTCGCCGTCTTTTAGTATTAGAGGAAGCCCTGAAAGCGTTCAGCGCGCCGCCGTCATCCCGGCAGCTTCCGGAACAGGGCTTTTCGTCAAGGTCATCTTTTTATCGCTGCGGCTGCAAGAGACGGTGACAAAGCCGTCCGAGGCGTTGAGCCGAACAGTCGTGACATCGCTCGTGCTGACGAGCTTGACGGGCTCCTCGTCCATCTCCTGGGCAGCCTCGCTGATGATGGAGAGGCACTCGTCATAGGGCATCGATGCGATACGGGTGTCGGCGGATTGAGCGCGGGCAGCGGCACCGATTGCAGTGGTGCCAAGGACACCAACCAGAATTGCCGTCAGAAGGGGGCGCATTAACCGATTCTCCAATGCCCGGAAGATCATCACGCCCGAGCCTTGTCCGCTGTGTTCTATCGCACAGGAGAAGAACGTGCCCCGCCTTGGGCCGTTCCTAGCTGTTGATGTCGCAGGGGGGCTAACCCGCCGGGATCACAGATCGTAGCTCTGCTGTCGTTAGCAGAGCCTGAATCCCGTTGCCGAAAGTGGAAATCGGTTTTCGCAATAAACAACGCGTTAGCCGCTTGATTCCTTCTGGCGCCCGGAGATCTGGCGCCCACGCCGCTCCGCTCGCTCAAGGGCTTCCGCCAGAAGACGGCGGCCCTGCGACAAGGTTTGCTCGTCAGGCGTGGCTACGCTCAGTTCAGCGAGGATTTTATCCGCTTCGATCTCATGGCGCGTGTCAGGCATCGCATCAACCCCTTCAAGCTCTGCTGGTGGAACTGCTGAACTTATCCTGAGGTTCCGAGAGACGATTCGACCGGACATCGCCCATCTGCATCGGCCTCAAAAGAGCCTGCCTTGGCCGTTACCAGCGCGGAAGGACCAACTCGATGAGACTCCCTATGCCAATGAGTTGTAAGATAATTACATTCATCAGAGCCCGCCATCCACGATCGCAGAAACGCGGACCCTCTAACCCGGTCCGCGACGTGTACGGCGTTGCGTATTGCCCAACTGCAGGCCAGCCCGATTAACGTCCATTCTTATTGCGCGTTCAGACATGATTCATCGCAAGACAGCCGGTCACCGCTCCATGGCGACAGGGGGACCGGCCCCCTTGAAAGACGCTCTCGACCTGCAGGTCCGCGTACGGACCCTGAAAGCTCTGCTCGAACTGCAACGCTGGCAGGTCGAAGTGCTCAACGGCAGGCTCTATTCATCGGCATCCGGCGGCATCGCCGCCCGACGACTGCTCGATCTCAAGAGGAGAGAGGCGCAGATGACAAGCCTCCCCGTGCCGAAGGGCGTCAACGACCCCTGATGAGGCATCAGCCATCCGTTCCCATGCAAAAAGGCCCGGTGCCGGCACCGGGCCTTCTCTTCGAGATGCGATGGGCGATCAGTTGAACTTGTAGTTCACACCGGCTCGCAGCACGCCAAACTCGGCATCGCGGTCGATATTGACGCGACCGCCGCGGTCGTAATTGTCCTTCGTGTCGATATCCACATAGAGGCCTTCGACCTTGGCGGTGAAGTTGTTGGTGATGGCGTATTCCACGCCGCCGCCGATGGTCCAGCCCCAGTTGATCTCGTCCCCGCTGTGATATCCGAGAACCGGATCATAGCCGCGGTTGCCGCCGATATCGCCATAGGCAAAGCCGGCGGTGCCGTAAACGAGGGCGCGATCCAAGGCGACGCCCGCGCGAGCGCGGATGGTGCCGAAGAAGCCTCCGGAATCTCCCGGGTAATAGGTTGTGCCGTAGGACGCACCCTTGTTGCCGACCGCAGCATATTGGAGATCGGTTTCGGCGCCGGCGACGAACATGCCGAACTGGTAATTGTAGCCGGCCTGCGCACCGCCTGCGAAGCCGCCGTGCCTTCTTCCGGGCACAGTGCCGAAGGCGGGATCGTAGAAACGGCTGTCACCCATGTTCCAGCCATAGCCGGCGTTCAGGCCGGCATAGAACCCGGTCCATGCGAAGACCGGAAGCGCGTTATAGGCCGGGGCAGGGGAGTAGCGGGAGGGAAGATCGGCCGCATGGGCGTTCGAAGCCGCAAGGGCGAGGGCCGCTGTGGCAGCGAGCAGTCCAAGAGCAGAGGTGCGCATAACTGTATTCCGTGCTTTTAATGAAGATGTGGCTAGGCATTTATTGCCTGTCGCGAGACACATAAGGGAATACGAGAGAATGTTTCAATATGTCGGATCGAGACCGTTAGAAACATGATTGATGCTTTATGAAGGTTTACTGTTCATCAACCATAGCACCGGTGCCTAGGTTGAGATTGTCTGCCGATTATGTGCAGATCGGATCGTGAAGTTTGGCCTTCGAGGCCTTTAAGTTACGAGATAAAACTTGGCCTCGTCCCCAACAGGACGAGGCCTTTTTCTTGAGCCTGCAATTGCAGGTTCGACAGGCCGTCAGATTGCGGCATTCTCATCCGAAGCGAGCGCTTGAGCGCGCCGGGCGATCGCCTCCACATCGGCGCTCAAGGCGATCTTGTCCGGAGCGAGTTCGGCAATCGCAAACCAGCCTGCTTCAAGCGCGTCGTCGCCTGCGATGGGCTCGCCCGAGATCCAGCGGCATCGGACGGCAATCAGGATGAAGTGCTGCTGCATCGCGCCCGACGGGTTCCGCACCAGGATGTCGAGCGTGGTGATGATGTCCTGGGCCTCGGCCTTGACGCCCGTCTCCTCCAGGAGCTCCCGGGTGGCGGCCTCCCTGACCGTCTCGCCGAGCTCGATCTTTCCTCCGGGAAAGCCCCATAAGCCGGCATCTGGCGGATTTGCGCGCCGCACCAGCAAGGCCCTGTCCTCACGAATGACGGCGGGGACGGGGGATGGGGACATGAAAAAGGCTCGGCCGATGACGGCCGAGCCTTAGCGCATGATCGTGCTGACGGATAGCGTAGTACTTAACGACCCTGTCGCTGGAACGCCGACTGGAGGGGCTCCAGGCTCTTGGTGAACCAGAGGGCCGTGGTCTCGGCAACATCCTTCCACTGCGCGGAGGCAGCCTCGTAGGCTTGGCGCGTTGCCTGGCTCTGCGCCTTGAGGGCCTCGGGAAGAGGTGTAGGGCTGATCGCCGAGCGCCACAGGTCGAGAGCTGCGTTGCTCTGGACATTCAGGGCTTCGATGATCTTGCCGTTTACCTCCAGGGCACCTTTCGCCGAAGCGGTGACCACCTCGCCGACGGCCTGACGGAAGGCATCGCTCTGCTTCTTCGCCGAGGAGAAGAGGACTTCAGCCGCGATGGGCTTCACATCGGATGCCTTCAGGGGCAAAGCCGGATTGGAGTTCGCGACCGGTTCTGTCGCCGTAACTGCCGGCGCGGCAGCCAACTCGATGAGATCGGTCGTCGGTTTCGTGCCGACGACCTTGGCTGCACTCTTGACTCTAGGCTTCTTCGCTTCCGCCATCGTGGGGTCCTCGCGAGGATGTTGGAGAGGGTTTTTACTACTTCTTGCCGCCCGGCTGCTTCATGGCGGACTGTGCCATCGAGCCGAATTCCTTCATCTGCGTCTGCATCGCCTCGAACTGAGTGCGGACGAACTCGGCCTGGATCTGCATGGCCTCCTGCATGTCCTTGGCGCGCACCATTCTCTGAGCGAGGTCGAATGCTGCGGTCAGGTTCTGCTCGGTATAGGCAAAGGTCTTGCGGGCTGCATCGCGGGCGCTGGTCTGGACCGTGGTGGCCGAGCCTTCGAAGGTGTCGGCCGTCTTCTGGGCCGCGCTCATGAAGCCGTCGATCGCCTTGCGAGCCTGTTCGACGCTCTTCTCGGCGAAGTCGCGCATTTCCGGGGGGATCTCATAACCTTGGGGCTGGTTCGTCGCCATAGCTTGCTCCTTGTAAGTAAGGCATTTGTGCAGTGCAATATCACATTGTGCATTGCAAAATCAACTCCCATATGCCTCGGCCTATTAAGGTTACCTCAAAGTAAATGGATTCAAGGGTTCCGCCTTGCATGCTTGACCGCGGATACTAATCTAGAAGCTCAGCCTGAGAGTCTCTGTAATGGTGTGTGGCAAGGACCGTTGATGTTGGGTATTCCCAATCCCTTCGAAGCTTTGATCGCGCGGCTTGCCGCCGAGCCTGACCTGCGCCTGCTGGCTCAGCCGGGCGCAGTCGTGCTCGTCTGGGATGGGGCAGGGGAGAAGCTGCTCTGGACATCGCCGGATGCCCTGGGGGTGAAGGAGGCGTTCACGGATTCGGCCGGTCGGGTGACCCGGGATTTCCGGGCGCGCGATCGCATCAGGACTCTTGCAGGCGGGCTTGCGCCCCGCGAGGGCATCAGGGTGGAGCGTTTGCGGCTGGACCCGGCCCGCCCTTGGCTTCCCGTCGCCTGCGCCTGCCGATTGGCCTCCCTGGAGAATGGCGAAACAGTGCTGATGACGGCGTTTGCCGGATCGACTGCTCCGAAGGCTGCGCGTTCACGGTCGTACCAGATGGCGGCTGAGGCTCGAACCGCTCAGGAGCCCACCTCTGAGATCGCAACCGATACTCCTCAAGCGGAGCAGCCCCGCGGTACAATCCGCTTCGTATGGCAGGCGGATGCGGAAGCCCGCTTCACGGAGGTGTCCCCGCAGCTCGCCGAAGCCGTTGGACCGGTCGCAGCCAGCGTCATCGGGCGAACCTGGACGGAGGTATCCCAATCGGTCGTGGAGGATCCGGATGGTGCCGTCGCGGCCTTTTTCGCCCGCCGGGGTACCTGGAGCGGCCAAACCATCTTCTGGAACATCGATAATTCTTCGCTGCAGGTGCCTGTCGACTGGGCCGGCATGCCCATCTTCAGGGCTGACCGGGAGCTGACCGGCTTCCGGGGCTTCGGCCTCCTGCGCATGGATGCCGCGCGGGAGCGGGCAGCTCTCGAGAATTCGCAAGGCGAGCCTGGGGCGGTTTCGGACCACTTGATTGCCCAGAGCCTGGTGCCTGATGACACCTTCCCGTTCCGCCCACCGGAGGAAATGCCTCCGCAGGCCGTGGAGACCGAGAGCAAGGCGTCCGACGAGGGCTGGTTCGCCGATCTTCGTGGTCAGGTGGCGGAAGCGCTCTCGAACACTAATCCGCCCGAGCCCGGTCAGCAGCCGGAGAACGCTGGGAGACGTCCTCCGGCATCGAGCCTCTCCACGGCCGAGCGGAACGCCTTTCGCGAGATCGCGCGGGCGCTGGGAGCACGCTTGGAGGATACGCCAGCCCAAGAGAGTGCGTCGGATCAGGCTGATCGCCCTCCAGAAGGGGACACGCCGGCAGCCGAGGGCGATGCCGGCCCTTCCGAGCCGGCTGCTCTTCCTGCTGGCGATGACCGTATCCTCGACCGGCTGCCCATCGGCATTCTGGTCCATCGCGGGGAGCACGTTCTCTTCGCCAATCGCTTCCTGCTCGATTTGACCGGCTATGAGGCTATCGAAGAGGTCCGGACCGATGGCGGTCTCGTGCACCTGTTCCGCGGCTCGCCTGCCCTCGGGGGCTCAGGCGACGAGGATTTCGCCCTCGCGCTGACGACCCGCAGCAACGAGAACATCGCCGTGACCGTACGCGCCTCGACAGCTGAATGGGGCGGCGAGGAAGCAGCTCTCCTGTTGATCCGCAGGGCCCCCAAGGTCGACGTCCCTCCGCCTCCATCCCAGGACAGCCGGGTCCACGAGCTGGAGGCGATCCTCGATACGGCGACCGACGGCGTCATCGTGCTCAACGAAACGGGACGCATCCTCTCCCTCAACCGCTCGGCCGAGGCGCTCTTCGGCTATGATGAGCGGGCGGTGGCGGGCGACGCCATCACGGTGCTGCTGGCGCCCGAGAGCCATATGGTCGCTCTCGATTATCTCGAGAGCCTGCGCTCGCCCGGCGTGAGAAGTCTGCTCAATGACGGGCGCGAGGTTGTCGGCCGGGAGCGTCAGGGCGGTTCCATCCCGCTCTTCATGACCATGGGGCGCTTGGGCGATGGTCCGGAGCGTCGATTCTGCGCCGTGTTGCGCGATATCACCGCCTTCAAGAAGGCGGAGGGCGAACTGATCGGCGCCAAGCACGCCGCCGAGGAAGCGAGTGCCCAGAAATCCGACCTTCTGGCCAAGATCAGCCATGAGATCCGCACGCCTTTGAATGCCATTCTCGGGTTCGCTGAGGTGATGCTCGAGGAGAGGTTCGGGGCTATCGGCAACGAAAGGTACAAGGAATACCTCAAGGACGTTCACGCCTCCGGCTCGCATGTGATCAGCCTCGTGAACGATCTTCTGGACCTCGCCAAGATCGAGGCAGGGCGGCTCGAGCTGTCGTTCACGGGGGTAAGCCTGAACGACCTGGTTTCCACCTGCGTGGCCCTGCTCCAGCCCCAGGCCGCCCGCGACCGCATCGTCATGCGCATGAGCTTCGCGCCCAAGCTGCCTCCGGTCGTGGCTGACGAGCGCTCCATGCGCCAGATCGTGCTCAACCTCGTGTCGAATGCCATCAAGTTCACCGACGCGGGCGGACAGGTGATCGTCTCCACGGCCATGACCGATCGCGGCGAGGTGGCGTTCCGAGTGCGTGACACAGGGATCGGCATGACGCCTACGGAGGTCGAGGCCGCCCTTGAGCCCTTCCGCCAGCTCGCCACGTCGCGAAGGCGCGGCGGCACGGGCCTCGGGCTTCCCCTCACCAAGGCGCTTGTCGAAGCGAATCGTGGGGCGCTGCAGATCTCCAGCCAGCCGAGCGAGGGCACGTTGGTCGAGGTGATCTTCCCGCCGACCAGGGTCCTTGCCGAGTAGGTCCTCGTGCTTGCCGAGACGCGATAGACCGTTCACGTCAATGCGTCTTGCGATTATCTCCGGCCGCAATAGGTTCTGGTGGGCCGCCTCGTCCGAAATGTCCACGCGACGAAGGATCCCCATGTCCACCTATCGCCTCGACAAGCTGCTGGCTCCCCGCTCCATTGCGGTCGTCGGCACGAGCCCGCGTCCCGGCTCCCTCGGCCTGACCTTCCTGCGCAATCTCATTGCCGGCGGCTTCGAGGGAGACATCTTCTCCGTCAACCCGCATCACGTGGAGATCGAGGGTAGATCGTGCTTTCCGTCTCTGTCCGAGCTGCCGGAGGTGCCAGACCTCATCGTCGTTGCCGTGCCGCCGCATAGGGTGCTCGGCGTGATCGAGGAGGCGGGTCAAGTCGGCGTGAGCGCCGCCATCGTGGCAACCGCCGGACTGGGCTATGGCGAAGGTTCCCTGAGCGAGAAGGTCAGGCTCGCGGCCCGCGCCCATGGACTGCGCATCGTCGGGCCCAACTGCATCGGTGTGCTGGCCCCCCAGGCGAAGATGAATGCGAGTTTTGCGGCTCACTCTGCGAAGCCCGGCGATCTGGCGCTCGTCTCGCAATCCGGTGCGGTCGCGGCAGGGCTTGTCGAGTGGGCCGCACAGCGCAACGTTGGCTTTTCCGCCATCGTGTCCCTGGGCGACAAGATCGACGTCGACTTCAGCGACTGCCTTGACTTCTTCTCCGCCGACAGCGGAACGCGGGCGATCCTGCTCTACATCGAGTCCATCGGCAACGCGAAGAAGTTCATGTCGGCGGCTCGCGCGGCGGCTCGCGTGAAGCCGGTGGTGGTGATCAAGGCCGGGCGTCATGCGCAGGGAGCGAAGGCGGCCGCAACCCATACGGGGGCGCTGGCGGGCTCCGATGCGGTCTATGACGCTGCTTTCCGCCGCGCCGGGCTGCTCCGCGTGCTCGATCTCGACCAGCTCTTTGCCGCCGCCGAGACATTGGGACGGCAGAAGCCCTTCCCTGGCAGTCGACTGGCAGTTCTTACCAATGGAGGTGGTATCGGCGTTTTGGCGGTGGATCGTCTTGTGGATCTTGGCGGAACGCTGGCCACCATCTCAGAGACGACCCGCAACTCGCTCGATGCCATCCTGCCGCCCACCTGGTCGCACGGGAACCCGATCGACATCATCGGCGATGCGAACCCCGAGCGCTATGCTGGGGCCCTGGAGGCGCTGCTCGCGGACCCCGAAAACGATGCCGTTCTCATCCTAAGCGTGCCTACGGCCGTGGCCGGCGCCTCGGATGTGGCCGCTGCCGTCGTGAACGTGGTGAAGAAGGATAGGGCGAGAGGCTATCGCCAGAAGCCGGTCTTTGCCGCCTGGATCGGCGAGGACCCGGATTCCGCCCGCGTGTTCGAAGAGGCCCGCATTCCGCATTTCGCCACGGAGGCTGACGCGGTGCGCGGGTTCATGCAGCTGGTGCGCTACCGTGAGGCGCAGAACCAGCTGATGGAGACGCCCGACGACCTTCCGCACGATTTCGAGCCGGATACGGAGGCCGCCCGGGCCATTGTCGAGCACGTGGTGGGGCAGAACCGCCGCTGGCTCGATCCTCTCGAGGTCAATGCGCTGCTCAGAGCCTACGACATTCCCACCGCGCCCGTCGTTCTGGCGACGACGCCGGAGGAGGCCGCGGAGGCGGCGCGGCCCGTCCTTGCGGAGGGGGGAACAGTCGCGGTGAAGGTTCTCTCGCCCGATATCGTGCACAAGTCCGACATCGGTGGCGTGAAGCTCGATCTCACCAGTGAGGAGGCGGTGCGCAAGGCGGCCGCCGACATCTTCGAACGCGCCGCGCGCCTGAAGCCTGGGGCGCATGTCACGGGCGTCACCGTGCAGCCGATGGTGCGCAGGACGAAGGCCCGCGAGCTGATCATGGGAATCGCCGACGATCCCTCCTTCGGACCCGTCGTGCTGTTCGGGCGCGGGGGCACGGCGGTGGAGGTGATCAACGACAAGGCCTTGGCCCTGCCGCCTCTCGATCTGAAGCTCGCCCACGATCTCATCGGGCGCACGCGCGTGTCGCGCCGCCTCAAGGCCTACCGCGACGTTCCGGCGGCCGACGAGGGAGCCATTGCGCTCACCCTCGTGAAGCTCGCCCAGATGGCGGCCGACCTGCCCGAGATCCGCGAGCTCGACATCAACCCGCTGCTCGCCGACCATACCGGCGTCAACGCGGTCGATGCCCGCGTCGCGGTTGCGCCCGAAACCCGCAAGGGCAGCGGGCATCCGCGCTTTGCGGTCCGGCCATACCCGAAGGAATGGGAGCGCACGATCGGCCTGCGCAACGGCAGGAATGCTTTCGTGCGTCCCGTGCGGCCCGAGGACGAGGACGAGTTCCGGCGCTTCTTCGAGAAGATCACGCCGGAGGACCTGCGCCTACGCTTCTTCGCGCCGGTCCGCGATTTCAGCCATACCTTCCTCGCTCGCCTGACGCAGCTCGACTATGCCCGCGCTATCGCCTTCGTCGCCTTCGACGCGGAGACTGGCGACATGATGGGGGCTGTCCGCCTCCATGCGGATGCCAACCACGAGACAGGCGAATACGGCATCCTGCTTCGCTCCGATCTCAAGGGGCTCGGCCTCGGCTGGGAGCTGATGCGGCTGATGATCGAGTGGGCGAAGGCCGAGGGCCTACGCGAGATCGATGGTCAGGTGCTGCGGGAGAACTCCACCATGCTCGACATGTGCCGCAGCCTGGGCTTCACGATCCGGATCGATCCGGACGATCCGGAACTGCGTCTCGTGACCCTGCCGATCGCCGCGATCGAGGAACCGGGAAAACTCGCCAAATCCACCTGAAATGCAAAAGGCCCGCCTTAGGGCGGGCCATATCTTTGCATCGGCATGATGCCAGATCTTCAGTGGTCGTCGTCGAGCCCGCCGATATGCTTCTGGGCGTAGAGCTCGATGCCGATCTGCTCGACGAGGTTGAGCTGGGTCTCGAGGAAGTCGATATGGCCTTCCTCGTCCGCCATCAGCTCCTCGAACAGGTTCTTCGACACCCGGTCGCCGATGCTGTCGCAATAGGCGGCGGCCTCGCCGTAGAGGTTGCGGGCGTCGTATTCCGCCGCGAGGTCGGATTCGAGGATCTCCTGGATGTTCTGGCCGATGCGCAGGGGGTCGAGCACCTGCAGGTTGGCAAAGCCTTCGAGGAAGATGATGCGCTCGATGAAGCGGTCCGCGTGGTGCATCTCCTCGATGGATTCCTTGCGCCAGGTCTTCGCAAGCTCCTTGTAGCCCCAGTCGTCCAGGAGCCGGTAGTGCAGCCAGTACTGGTTGACCGCCGTCAGCTCGCTGCGCAGGCCGCGATTGAGATACTCGATTGCCTTCGGATCACCCTTCATCCTAACCCTCTCGTCCAAACGGCGCCGATGCGCCGGACCCTTCCTTAGCGCATCGTGCGGAAAAGTGGAGCCGGTTTTCGCTGGCGCGGCCCACTGGGTCCGCTCAAACGATGCGCTACTCAATAGATTGAGCATCGGATGGATCCCAAACGTGCAAATCCACTTTTGGGATCCATCCGATGCTCTAGAGGATTTATGAACTAGGGTGAAAGCCCCTTTGATCAAAGGGTGGGTTCGGCGGCGGCTTTTTCGAGGGCGGTCGGGCAGCAGCCCCGCTGGCAGGCGGCAATGGGCTCCACGCCCGCATCGGCCAGCGCCTTGTCCATGATGGCGCGGATCGTCCGGGCGCAGCGCCCGCAATCGGGGCTGCAGCCGAGGCAGCGATAGACTTGCGCCGGCGTGCGCGGGCAGCCCGGCCCCGGCTTGAGGCAGGCTTTGACATCACCGTCGGAGAGGATGTTGCAGGAGCAGACGATCATTTGTTGTTCTAGTTTAGAATTACTAAAAACTATATTGGATTTCAAAGACTTAGCTGATAATAAAACCAGGCGCCAGCCCTATTTCCTGTGCCCAGATGTCACGGTTGTGCACGGACGTTCAGCCCAGGCGCCTGAACAGGCCCGGATAGTCGAGAACGAAGCCGTCCTCGTCGACAGGCAGTTCGGCGGTGAAGCCGCTCTCCAGGCTCTCGAAACGGTAGAGCGAACCCGCGTCAAGGGCCGTATAGCGCTGGTTGGCCGCCGAGACGATCAGATCAGGCATGGAGATGTAGCAGAGGCGGATCTCCATGCTCTCCCCGGCATCGAGATCGAGACGGCGGATGGGCAGGGTATTGGTGATCGGTGTCGCCTGAATGTCGATATCGATGCAGCCCTGGAGCGCAGGCTGCTCCTTGCCGTTCTCCTGCCAGTGCCCCTGGCCGTCGCTCTCCAAGTGAAGCACATGCCCCGATGTGGTTCTGAGAAGAGCTTCGCGGGTTCGCCACAAGGCATCCAGCTTGAGGCGGTAGGAGAGACCGAACCTGGCGTCGTCCTCCTGGGCGATCACGACGCCGGAGATGTCGAGCCCGCCATCGCGAGGGCGCACATCCACATGCTCCAGCCCCGCCTCGCAGCCGTCCCAGGCCGACCACCGGATGGTGCGGAAGATGAGGGTCGGGATGGCCATGGCGAGGCTCCAGCGTCACAGCTGCTTTGTCACAGGATTATGGCTTAGCTGAGCGACTTGTCGACTCAGGCGTAAACTACTCCCGCACCACGATGACATGCAGCCGCCGGGGCCCATGGGCGCCGAGCAACAGGGTCTGCTCGATGTCGCCGGAGCGGGAGGGGCCGGTGATCCAGTTCACAGTGCGCGGCATGCTGCCCTTGCCATAGGCGAAGCGCACCCGGTTCCAGACGGATTCGTAATCGCTGGCGATGTCCTTGGCCGAGACCACGATGATGTGGTTGTCGGGCAGGAAGTTGAGGGTGGAGGGGTTGTCGGCGCTCGAGACCATGGCGAGCGTGCCGGATTCGGCGATGCCTCCGAAGGCGTGGCTCACCGCGTTGAGGTCGCTGCCTCGGCTCGGGCCATGGGCGATCTCGAGCGTGGTATCGGACCAGGGCATGGCCTTGAGGCGCGGGTCGTCGCCCATGCGGAGCGTCGCCGGCAGGTTGTGGTTGCGCAGGAAGAGGGCGATGGATTGCGGCACCTCCGCCGGGGAGGCAACCTCCGTCACCGTGGCAAGCGAGGTCTCGACCATGGTCTTGAAGAGGGCGATCCGCTCCTCGCCGGAGACCTGGCCCCGCTTGGGGATCACGCCCTTGGGCGCGCGCTCCAGGCGGTCCGCTACGATCTGCCGCCGGATAGTTTCGCTGCCGTTGACGCCGAGCGAGCGGCGGATATTGCCGAAGATGTCGTCGCGGGCGCTCATGCGGCTTGTCCCTTGCGCTCGCGCTCCCAGCGGGCTTGAAAAGTCTCGCCCTGCGGGGCTGGGAAGTCGCGGTACTTGGTCCAGCCCTTGCTCATGGGCAGCCAAGCAAAATGTCCGCGCCGGCGGCCCGCTAGGGCGAGAGCGCCCATGGCGACGCGGGTAGCGAGCCGGTAAAGGGCCGGGCGCTTGGCGAAGAAGCCCCAGAATTTTAGGCCGGACCGGACGGTCGCGGGCGTCAGGTGCCGCTCGAATTCCCGCTCGCGCCAGTGGCGCATGAGCTTGGGCAGCGGAATGCGCACGGGACACACGCTCTCGCAGCGCCCGCAGAAGGTGGAGGCGTTTGGCAGATGCCCTGCCTGGTCGACACCGATGAGGGAGGGCGTGAGCACCGCGCCCATGGGGCCGGGATAGACCCAGCCATAGGCGTGTCCGCCGACCGCGTGATAGACCGGGCAATGGTTCATGCAGGCGCCGCAGCGGATGCAGCGCAGCATCTCCTCGAAGCTCGTGCCGAGCATGGAGGAGCGCCCGTTGTCGATGAGAACCACGTGGTAGTTCTCCGGCCCGTCCGCATCCGTGCTGCGGCGGGGTCCGGTGGAGAAGGTGGTGTAGACCGACAGCTCCTGGCCCGTCGCGGAGCGGGCGAGCACGCGCAGGAGCTGGCTCACATCCTCCAGCGTCGGAACGAGCTTTTCCAGCGAGGCGAGCACGATATGCGTCTTCGGCAGGATCTGGGTGAGATCGCCGTTGCCCTCGTTGGTGACGATGATCGAGGTGCCGGTCTCGGCGACGAGGAAGTTGGCGCCGGTGATGCCCACATCCGCCGCGAGGAAGCGCTCGCGCAGCACGGCGCGGGCCTCGGTCAGGAGCTGCACGGGCTCGGAGAGATCGCGCTTGGCGTCGAGATGGGTGTGGACGCGCCGGAAATCCTCCTCCACCTGCGTGGCATTCAGATGCACGGCGGGCGCGATGATGTGGCTCGGCAGCTCGTTGCGCAGCTGGATGATGTATTCGCCGAGATCGGTCTCGACCGGTTGGATGCCGTTCGCCTCCAGGTGATGGTTGATCCCGATCTCCTCGGAGATCATGGACTTGCCCTTCGTCACGGTCTTCGCATCCGTCTCACGGCAGATGTTCAGAATGATGTCGCGGGCTTCCGCAGCATCGCGGGCGAAATGCACGTGCCCGCCGGAGGCCTTCACCTTCTCCTCGTAGGCTTCGAGGTAGAGGTCGAGATGCTCCAGGGTGTGGTTCTTGATGTCGCGGGACGCATCCCGCAGCGCCTCGAATTCCGGCAGCTTGTCGGCGGCCATCTGGCGCTTGTCGATGAAGCCCTGCTTCACGTTGTTCAGCGCCTTCTGCAGCTGATCGTCGTTCAGCGCCCGCGCGGCATTCTGCTTGAACTGGGGAGATGTGGAATGAACGGTCATGAAAGACTTCTACTTGATCGCGTCGGCTTTTGCAGCTCCGATCGGGGCTACGTCCGTCATTCCGGCCAGAACCTCTGCCACATGGCGCACTTGGATCAGCCTGCCGTCACGGCTGAGCTTGCCCGCCATGTTCATGAGGCAGCCGAGATCGCCGGCAAGCAGGGTGGGGACGTGAGCGTCCTCGATGTTCCTGGCCTTGGCATCGACGATGGCGCCGGAGATGTCGCTGTATTTGACCGCGAAGGTGCCACCGAAGCCGCAGCAGACATCGCTGTCCTTCATCTCGACGAGGGTCAGACCCTCCACGCTGGCCAGCAGCTTCCGCGGTTGGGTCTTCACGCCGAGTTCCCGCAGGCCCGAGCAGGAATCGTGGAAGGTCACAGCCCCATTGAAGGCGGCATCGACCTTCGTGACGCACAGCACGTCGACGAGGAAGCTCGTCAGCTCGTAGGTCCTGGCCGCCAGCGCGTCGGCCTTGGCGCGCCAGTTCGGATCCTCCTCGAAGAGCTCCGGATAATGGGCCTTTATCATGCCGGCGCAGGAGCCCGAAGGAGCGACCACGAAGTCGTATCCCTGGAAGGCCTCGATCATCCGCATCGCCAGATCGCGCGTGGTGCCCCGGTCGCCCGAATTGTAGGCCGGCTGGCCGCAGCAGGTCTGAACGGGAGCGTCGACGATGCAGCCGGCATCCTCCAGGAGCTTCACGGCCGCAAAGCCCACCGAGGGGCGCATCAGGTCGACGAGGCAGGTGACGAACAGGCCGACCCGCGGTTTTGCCGGGCGGCCCTGCGACGGCAGAACGCTCATTGGGCTGCCTTCTTGCCTGAAGCGTCGAACTGCTTCAGGTAGGCGACGAGGTCGTTGATCCTTTGCTCGTCCTTCAGTCCCGCATAGACCATCTTGGTGCCCGGGATCTTGGCACGAGGGTTCTGGATGTACTCCCGGAAGGTGGGCTCATCCCAGGTGATGCCGGAATTCTTGTTGGCGGGGGAGTAGTTGTATCCTTCGATGGATCCCGAATGGCGGCCGAAGAGGCCGTTCAGCACCGGTCCCACGGCATTCTTCGCAGTTTCGCCGATCTGATGACAGGCGCGGCACTGCGCGAAGACCTTCTCGCCATTGGCAGCATCCTGAGCCTGTGCGTGGCCAAGTCCTGCGAGAAGCAGGGCGGCGGATAGAATGAAGGAACGCATCAAAAACTCCTTTGCTGGACATCTATCCCATCTTAGAGCATCGGACCCAAAAGTGGACACCACTTTTGGGACCATCCGATGCTCGCTTTTCAACTTGCGCATCGTTTTATTGCGGAAAACCGGTCCACTTTTCCGCACGATGCGCTAGAGAGATTCTACATTATTAGGAAACGCCAGCCGCGAAAGCCGCCTTATTGTTAAGGTAGCCATACCCTGGGCGCAGCCGGCATTTCCTTGAGGAGGGTTTCATGACCATTGCATTTCCCAAACCGGATGAGGCTGTTCTGGCGCGCCGCAGGGAGATCGTCGAGGGTTTGGGACGCCTTGTCGCGTCGGAGGCCCTGATCGTCTCCGAGGACGAGCGCCGGGCCTTCGAGACCGACGGCCTGACCGCCTATCGCCAGATGCCGCTGGCCGTCGTGCTGCCTTCCACCACCGAGGAGGTCTCCACCGTGCTCCGGTTCTGCCATGAGCATGGGGTGAAGGTGGTGCCGCGCGGGGCGGGAACCTCGCTCTGCGGCGGAGCGATCCCTCAGGCGGACGCCATCGTGCTCGGCGTCGCCAAGATGAACCGGGTGCTGGATGTGAATTTCGAGAGCCGCACGGCGCGCGTTCAATCGGGCATCACCAATCTCGGCATCAGCCAGGCGGTGGCGCATGAGGGCTTCTTCTATGCCCCCGACCCGTCGAGCCAGCTCGCCTGCACCATTGCTGGCAACATCGCCATGAATTCCGGCGGCGCCCATTGCCTGAAATATGGCGTGACCACCAACAATCTTCTGGGCGTCACCATGGTGCTTCTCGACGGCACGGTGGTGGAGATCGGCGGCGAGCACCTGGACGCTGCCGGCTACGATATCCTCGGTCTCGTCTGCGGCTCGGAAGGCCAGCTCGGCGTCGTGACGGAAGCGGTGGTGCGGATCCTGCGCGCGGCGGAAGGCGCGCGGCCCGCGCTCTTCGGCTTCGAGCGGGTGGAGGATGCCGGCGCCTGCGTGGCGGCGATCATCGGCGCGGGCATCATCCCGGTGGCGCTCGAGTATATGGACAAGCCCGCGATCCAGATCTGCGAGGCCTTTGCGCATGCGGGCTATCCGCTCGACGTGGAGGCCATGCTCATCGTGGAGGTGGAGGGCTCGGATCAGGAGATCGACGACATGCTCCGCCGCATCGTCACGATCGCAGAGCCGTTCAAGCCGAAGACCATGAAGGTCTCGCAATCGGAGGCCGAGAGCGCGGCGATCTGGAAGGGCCGCAAGTCGGCCTTCGGCGCCACGGGGCGTGTCGCCGACTACATCTGCATGGACGGGACGATCCCGACGGGGCAGCTGCCCTATGTGCTCAACCGTATCGACGAGATCGTGAAGTCCTACGGGCTCGGCGTCGCCAACGTGTTCCATGCCGGCGACGGCAACCTGCATCCGCTTGTGATGTTCAACACCAATGTGCCCGGCGAGATGGAGAAGGCTGAGAAGGCGGGCGAGGACATCCTCAAGCTCTGCGTCGAGGTCGGCGGCTGTCTGACCGGCGAGCACGGAGTCGGCATCGAGAAACGCGACCTGATGACCTATCAGTTCAACGCCAAGGATCTCGAGCAGCAGATGCGCGTGCGCGGCGTGTTCGATCCGCTCTGGCTCCTCAACCCCGCCAAGGTGTTCCCGCTCGAAGGAAGATTCGCCGCTTGAGCTTCCCTCCCCCTTGCGGGGAGGGATTGAGGGGTGGGGGTCGCAAAGTCAAAACTCTAACGTGATGAACTGAGATTCAAGGTTGATACCGGTGTTCATAAAACAAGATCTCCCACCCGGTCGTCCGACCCCCACCCCTAGCCCCTCCCCGCAAGGGGGAGGGGAACAGTGAGCGATATGTCAGTCCATACCCCCCGCGACGAGCAGGACGCCTCCAATATCATCCGCGAAGCCGCCGACAAGGGCACGCTTCTGAACCTTGCCGGCAACGGCACGAAGGCGCCGATGGGGCGCCCCAACCAGACCGACGCCTCGATCTCGTCGACGGCTCTGACCGGCATCACGCTCTACGAGCCGGCGGAGCTCGTGATCTCCGCCCGCGCCGGCACGCCGGTGCTGGAGGTCATGCGGGTCCTGGCCGCGAAGGGGCAGGAGCTGCCTTTCGAGCCGATGGATTACCGCTCGCTTCTCGGCACAAGGGGCGATCCCACCATCGGGGCCGTGGCGGCCATGAACATCTCCGGCCCGCGCCGGATCATGGCGGGAGCCGCCCGCGACAGCCTGATCGGTGTGCGCTTCGTCAACGGGCGCGGCGAGGTGGTGAAATCCGGCGGGCGCGTGATGAAGAACGTCACGGGGCTCGACCTCGTGAAGCTCATGGCCGGCTCCTGGGGCACGCTCGGCTTCCTCACGGAGGTCACCTTCAAGGTGCTCCCGAAGCCCGAGCGCATGGCGACCCTCGTCATCCGTGGCCTCGACGACAGGCAGGGCATCGAGGCGCTCGCGATGGCGCTTGGATCGCCCTTCGACGTGACGGGCGCCGCGCATGTTCCGGACCGCGACCGGCGCGGCGGCAGCACGCTGATCCGGCTCGAGGGGTTCAGGGTCTCCGTCGATTACCGCATGAACGAGCTCAAGCGCCTGCTGAAGCGCTTCCGCTTCATGGACATTCTCGAAGGCGTCGGGGCCGAGGCGCTCTGGCAATCGGTGCGCGATGCGACGCTGCTGACCGATCAGGGGAACCGGGCGGTCTGGCGCGTCTCCACCGCGCCGACGAAGGGGCCCGACTTCGTCGGCCAGGTCGCGCAGTCGCTCGACGCGCAATGGTTCTACGATTGGGGCGGCGGACTCCTCTGGATCTCGACCCCGCTCGACGGCGACGCGGGCGCCTCCGTCCTGCGTGACGCCACCAGGACTTATGGCGGCCACGCCACCCTCGTGCGGGCGCCCACTGAGGTTCGCTCGACCCTCGACGTGTTCGAGCCGCAATCCGATGCGCTGATGACGCTCACCCGCGGCATCAAGGCCTCCTTCGATCCGTCCGGCATTCTCAATCCGGGCCGGATGTATGCAGGGATCTGAAATGGCAGGGACGGCTTCTCTGGCTCTTCGGACCAAGGCATCGAAAGGCTTGCGGCCCCTGATCGTGGTCGGGCTCGCCCTTGCGCTCATCGCGCTGACCGCCGTCATCCTTCTGGCCATGGGCCGCACGCCGATCTGTACCTGCGGCACGGTCGAGCTGTGGCATGGAACCGTGAAGGATTCCGGCAACTCGCAGCATCTGACCGACTGGTACACGCCCTCCCATGTCATCCACGGTTTCCTGTTCTATTGCGGCGCCTGGATTTTCGGCCTCCTGAGGGGTAAGGCGCTTCCCTTCGGCATCGCGCTTCTGCTCGCCATCGGCCTGGAGGCAGCCTGGGAGATCGCCGAGAACACAGACACGATCATCGATCGCTATCGTGCAACGACCATCGCCCTGGATTACTATGGCGACAGCGTCATCAATTCGGTTTCGGACATTGTTGCCATGATCGCCGGGTTCGTGCTGGCGCGGCTCTGGCCTGTCTGGCTGACGGTTCTTGTGGCGGTGATCATGGAAGCCTTCGTCGGGTTTTGGATCCGCGACAACCTGATCTTGAACATCATCATGCTGATCCACCCCATTGACGCCATCAATCAGTGGCAAGGGGCGATGTGAGATAAAACAATGCAAACCAATTTCACGCCCGACCAGCTGAGAGACCCCGCCATGGCGTCGTCGGAGAGTATTCTCCGGACCTGCGTTCATTGCGGCTTCTGCACCGCCACCTGTCCGACCTATCTGCTGCTCGGCGACGAGCTCGATTCTCCGCGCGGGCGCATCTACCTGATGAAGGACATGCTGGAGAGCGGCAAGCCTGCTTCGCCGGAGGTGGTGAAGCACATCGACCGCTGCCTCTCGTGCCTGTCCTGCATGACGACCTGTCCCTCCGGCGTGCACTACATGCATCTGGTCGATCATGCCCGCGCCTATATCGAGGCGACCTATACGCGGCCGTGGCATGACAGGCTACTGCGCTGGGTTCTGGCCAGCGTGCTGCCTTATCCGAACCGCTTTCGGTTCGCGCTCGGCGCCGCGATGCTGGCTAAGCCCTTCAAGGGGCTGATCGGCGCCTTGCCTCTGCTCGGCAATCGCCTCCAGGCGATGATCGAGCTGGCGCCCGCGCGGGTTCCCGCCCGCACGCCCTTCGACCAGCCAGGCACCTTCCAGGCCCATGGAGAGCGCCGGGGCCGGGTCGCCATCCTGTCCGGCTGCGCCCAGCCGATCCTCAAGCCCGGCTTCAACGAGGCCGCCATCCGCCTCCTCAACCGCCATGGCGTCGACGTGGTCCAGCCGAAGGGGGAGGGGTGCTGCGGCGCCCTCGTCCATCATATGGGCCGGGACGAGGAGGCTCATGCCTTCGCCAAGCGCAACATCGATGCCTGGATCGCGGAGATGGACGGCGAGGGATTGGACGCCATCATCATCACGGCCTCCGGCTGCGGCACCACGATCAAGGATTACGGCTTCATGTTCCGGGAGGACGCGGGTTATGCCGAGAAGGCGGCCCGGGTCTCCACGATTGCCAAGGATATCACCGAGTACGTCACGTCCTTGAAGCTCATGGAGCCGGTGCGGGAGACGGATCTCGTGGTGGCCTATCACTCCGCCTGCTCCATGCAGCACGGGCAGGCCATCCGCACCGAGCCGAAGACCCTGCTGAAGCAGGCGGGCTTTACGGTGAAAGACGTGCCGGAAGGGCATATCTGCTGCGGCTCGGCCGGCACCTACAACCTGCTCCAGCCGGAGATCGCCGCCCAGCTGCGCGCTCGGAAGGTCGCCAATATCGAGCGCACCAAGCCCGACCTCATCGCCACGGGCAATATCGGCTGCATGACCCAGATCGGGAAAGGCACCGAAATCCCCATCGTCCATACGGTCGAGCTTCTCGACTGGGCGACGGGAGGCCCCATGCCGGAGACCCTGGAGGCGGCAGGCTTCGGAAAGAGCCCCTCCCAGCCGTTAACCATCGCAGCAGAGTGAGGCTGCTACACTCTTACGCAACGAAATTTTATTTCCAAAAGGCTCGTGTCTGAGCTAAAAGTTAGGAAAGTATGAATTTCAGGACGTAAGGGCCGGTACATGTCTTCGGGATGGACGTCTTTCAGGAACCGTTTCGGCAAGAAGCAGGACGAGGATTCCTCGGCGCCCCTGCTTCAGGGTGGGGAAGCCGCAGGAGCCCCTGCCTTGGCGGCGCCCGCTTCTCCCGAGAAAGGGGAGCCGGTCATCGTCCGTCCCAACGGCACCCTCGACTCCGTCGGCCAGAAGAACGAGCTGATCCGCGTCCGCTTCGCCAACATGATCGACCGGCTGGAGGAGATCCGCAGCCTCAAGGAGGATTTCGCCCTCCTGAGCGAGCCGGTGACCGACCTCATCCGCAGCTATCCGCAGCTCCAGTCGCGTCTGATGGAAACCGAGGCGGTGCTCCGGCAGGAGACCGAGAACACGACGGCCCTCCGGCGGGAGCTTGGCGACCTCGGCAGCCTTCATGCCCGCACGGTGGACGACCTGAACGCCGCGGTCTCCCAGCTGCGAAAGGCCGAGTCCAAGATCCGCGAGCAGGACAGCTACATCGAGGATCTGCGCCTCAACGCCAAGGACAAGGAGGCCATCGTTGCCGACCTTGAGAATCAGCTCGCCATCGAGACCGAGCGCGCCCGCAACATCACGGAAGAGAACCAGGCGCTGCGCCTCGAAGCGCAGGAGGCCGACCAGTCGGTGGCTCGCGCCGAGCGGGAGCTCATCGAGACGCGCGAGAGGAACGGCCTGCTCGATCACGAGGTCAAGCGGCTGCAGAAGGTGGCGGAGGAGCAGAACTACCGCCTCTCCAGCCTGTCCAACCGCTATGGCGAGATGGAAACGCAGCTCGAGGCCACGCGCCAGCGCGCCTCCGAACTCGAAACCAAGCTCATGGCCGAGCAGGTTTTGCGCCAGCGGCTCGAGACGCAGATCGATGCCGAGCGCTCGTCGCACCAGACCGATCTCTCGGCGCTCGACATGAAGATCGAGGGTCTCACCTCCCGCCTCTCGGCGACCGACAAGATCCTCGCCCACACCCGCGACCAGCTGCGCGACAAGAACGAGGCCCTGCGCGGCGTCGAGCGCTCCCTGAAAGAGACCACCATCGAGAAGAACACCCTCGACCGGCGTCTCGAAGCGACGCAGCAGGAGGTCGAGCGTCAGGTGGCCATGGTCAACGAACTCCAGCGCTCGCGCATCGAGCTGCAGGAGCGCGTCGAGATGCTGGGCAAGGCCATCGCCGCCAAGGACTTCCAGATCGAAAGCTCCGACAACAAGGTGGCGAGCCTCTCCGAGCGCATCGACCAGCTCACCAAGCGCTTCGATCAGGAACGCAGCACCCTGGAATCCGCCAACCGCCGCCTCACGGAAGAGCTGCAGAACGAGAAGGCCGAGCGCTCCCTCGTGCAGGGTGCCCTCGAGATCGCCCGCGAGAGCCGCATCAAGATCCAGAAGAAATACATCGCCCTGCGCAAGAAGACCCGCCTCGACACACAGGAGGACGATCCCTCCCTCTTCGACGAGGACGAGATCGAGACCAATGTACGGCCCTTGAAATCGCCGGACGCGGAATAAGACGCTTACCTCCAAAGCCCTGCAGAGATGCGGGGCTTTTTCTTTTGTAAATGCCTCGGGTGCTGCCGCATTCTCCCTTCTCTCCGAGACGGATAGACGCGCGGTAGGGGAAAGCCGAACCTGCTTTCCCCTTGAAGATCCTCAAATCACGTAGAAATCAGCATGGGTTAAGCCAAGGCCCTTGGCGATCTGGGCAAATTTGATCTGGCTGGCCTTGCCCGTTCCATCCATATCGTAGGAAAGCGTCCCGGTCCGCTCGTCATAGACGATCCGGTCGGACCGATCGTGGGCCTTCGAACCGATCCAGAACGCGCCCGCTTTGAGACGTCCGTTGGAGCCGATCTTCGTGAAGATCTCATTGCTGAGCCAGACCGTATCGTCGGACACCGAAAAGTCCGTGATCGTGTCCATGTTCGTGGTCTTGTGGGGTTGTGTGTCGAAAACGAACACGTCCTTTCCCGAACCACCGCTGAGCCGATCATTACCAAGCCCGCCATAAAGCTTATCGCTGCCTTCGCCGCCTTTCAGGGTGTTGCGTCCGGAATTGCCCTTGATCGCGTTCGAATATTTGTTGCCGGTCAGATTGAGAGATGAGGTGCTTGCGGGCAGTAAAGCGGACAAGCCCTCGACCTGCGCCGATGAGCCGAGCGTGTAACTGACGCTGGTGAGCACTGTGTCGCGCCCGCCGTTGGCTGCTTCGATGACGATGTCTCGGGCGTAATCCACGATGTAAGTGTCATTGCCCTTTCCACCATCGAGACGGTCGGAACCTTTCCCGCCATCGAGCTTGTCATGGCCACCATAGCCACGGAGCGTATCGTTTCCGCTGAAGCCGTTGAGCACGTCGTTCGCGGATGTACCGTTGACGGTATCCGCACCCGAAGTGCCATCAATTCCCTGTCCGAGCGGCAGGGTGCTGAGCACCGTGAACATGATGAAGTTCTTCGGATCCGTAACCGGCCACTGCATCAGCGGCGTCTCAGCAAGACCGACGAAATCCAAACCGTTCTTCCCATCAAGGTCGATGGGAATCATGCGTCCCGGGCCTTGGCTCCACATGCTTTCCAGATGCTCGTAACCCGCGATCTGGAATGGTTGCACATAGGCAAAGACCTCGTTGTTCACCCAGGTGAAATGCCCGAATCCGTCGTTCAGGGCAACGGAGGTTCCTGACGGTGCGCGCCCGCCAGTTTGGAAGGGTACGCTGGAATCGATCAGATCAAGATCGCCATCGCCATCGATATCGAGAGCATTCAGTTCGCCTTCGCCGCCGGCGGCATCCCGCTGGACATTGCTGATGCGGGATCCCGTTTCGTCCACGAAGACTCCGCCGCCCCTGTTGACCAGAATCTGAATGGCCCGACCTGTATAATAGGGCTCCCGTCGAGTTTCTGCGAACAGAATGTCTTTCAGCCCATCACGGTTGATATCGGCGACCGTCACATCATTGAAGTTGGTATTCGAGCCATACAACCCGTCTGGCAGAACCACTCTTTCCCATCCGGCCGCGCCATTGCTCCAGCGCGAGAAGAAGACGTTGTTCGTGCCGCCATTGAACTGGGCCGAAATGAGATCATCGGCTCCGTCATTGTCCAAATCAGCCATTGCCGATGACATGATGTTGGTTTCTGTGGGCCGGGCCTCATCGGGAAGCAGGTGGCGCGCGTTCTTGAAATGACCGGTACCATCATTCAGCAGCAGAACCTTGCCGCTGTAGAGATCGATGTCGCCATCACCGTCGATGTCACCGCCCGCCGTATCATGGGCGAAAGTGAACCCATCCATCGGCAGGCCATTTTCCTGGCCTTCAATGTTCTTGCTGGCATCCCGCAATGTGCCGTCCGGTTGTGAGAGCACAAGGATCATCGGATCCCAAGAGTTGTCGTAAGTTCCATCGGGCAGCCGCGTGATCCTGCCCATGCTGCCCTGAGCGAAGTCGTCGATGCCATCACCGTTGAAATCCGCGACGACGAGCCGGTATCCCATATGAATGTTCGGAAGATCGCCGACGACGTTCATGTTGGCAGGACGCAAGCCGCCGTGGCCATCGTTCAGGAAGACGGTTGGATAAATGGGAGTCTCGCGGTCGACGGTATGCGGAGTTGCGACCCAGCCGATCAGGAGATCTTGGCGCCCGTCGCCATTGAAATCGCCGGTTGCATGGCTGCTCGTTTCGAGGGAGTAGACTCCTGGCGGGTTGTAGTCGTTTGCTGTGGGGTAATACCAGGCATCGTAAGGCTCGCTCATTTCACGATGATAAAACCCATATTGCCCGAGCGTGTAATAGGACGTTGGAGAGGGCGGCTTGGTTGTGCTGAGCGGCAGCAGTGACATTTTTTATTATCTCATTCAGGAGGGAATGTTCCCCGAGCGCAGTATTCAAGATTTTTATCTCGTGTCACAGCACGTCGAAAGCAGGAATGGCGCTTCAAACATCGTGACGACAGAAGTGTGGCAATTCTGCCGATCTTGCCTATCATCCCGTAGGAGCTGTCCGAAATCGGATGAAACTATGTTCGGGATCCATGCGCCTGCAAAGGTCATCTCAGCCGATCACGCCGGAGTCGGAATTTCTCGGACTTGAACGCCAAATAAAACCTTGAACAAGGATCAAAAGGATGGCCCAGCACCCTGCAATCGCCAAAGACCGCGTTGCCGTCGTTACCGGAGCGGCCAGCGGCATCGGGCTTGCGGCCGCCAAGCGGTTTGCGGAGCTCGGCATGAAGGTCTGCCTGGCGGATCTTGAGGGTGAAACGCTCCAGCGCAGCGCCGAAGAGGTGGCAGGCGTTGCCGGGAAACCTGAAAACGTGCAGGCGGTGGCAACGGATGTGAGCCGGCGCGAGGATGTCGAGCGCCTCATGGAGAAGGCTTATGCGGCCTTCGGCGAGGTCGCCGTGCTCATGAACAATGCCGGCACCGAAGGCGGCGGGCGGATCCTTGGCGATCCGGAGCGCTGGCGCACGATCCTGGAAACAAACCTGTGGGGCGTGATCAATGGCGTGCAGGTTTTCACGCCCGCCATGATCGGGCAGAAATCCCCCTGCGCCATCATCAATACCGGCTCGAAGCAGGGCATCACCACGCCGCCCGGAGACACGGCCTACAATATCTCCAAGGCGGGCGTGAAAGTGCTGACCGAGGCCCTGGCCTATGAGCTGCGCAACACGCCCGATTGCCAGGTGACGGCGCATCTGCTCATCCCGGGCTTCGTCTACACGGGCTTGACCAGGGCGAGGGGGATCACCGAGAGGCCGGCGGGCGCCTGGACGCCGGACCAGGTCATCGACTTTCTGCTGCCGGCTCTGCAGCGCGGCGACTTCTACGTGCTGTGCCCGGACAACGAGACGACCCGGGCGATGGACGAGAAGCGCATCCGCTGGGCCGCCGAGGACCTCATCGAGAACCGTCCGCCCCTGTCGCGCTGGCATCCCGACTACAAGGATGCCTTCGCCAAAGTGATGGAAGGTTAGGCGACGTTGGATTCCTCACCCGTAGACTTCGATCCGGCAGGCTTCCGGAACCATGTCGCAGCGATCCTGGATGGGTATGCCAGGGCATTCGATGTGCCGGATGACAGGCATGCGCTCCTGCGGCGTCAGATCGCGAGGGGAGACGGGATTCACTCCCGCCGCACTTTTCCCGGCCATGTCACGACATCGGCCTTCATCCTTGACGAAGTAGGGCGCAGGACGCTTCTGATCCATCATCGCTCCCTCGCGCGCTGGCTGCAGCCCGGTGGGCATTATGAGGCTCCGGAGGATCTGGCGGGCTCGGCCTTGCGGGAGGCGATGGAGGAAACAGGGATCGACGGGCTTGCGCTCGATCCCTGGCATCGGGCCTCCGGCCTGCCGATCGACATCGACAGCCACCGCATTCCCGCCCGTCCCGAGCGCGACGAGCCCGAGCATTGGCATCACGACATCCGCTACGTGGTGCGGGCAGAGCGCGGGAGCGCCGTCCGGCCCGACCTGCTGGAGGTGCATGGTGCCGAATGGAGGGGCCTCCAGGATCTGGAAGCCATCGCGCCACAGGCTCTGCGGAATATGCGCAAGCTCGGCCTTGTCCACCCCTGACAAACGCGAAGGCCGTTCTTACATGAGTGTCCGACGGCCATGTAAGGAGGCTTGCCATGAACGATCAGGAACGCCAGGTCATCAGCGACATCTTCCAACGCCTCGAGCAGGTGGCGAACCAGCCGCGCGATCCTGAGGCCGAGCGCTTCATCGCCGAGAAACTGCGCCAGCAGCCCTATGCACCCTATGCCATGGCCCAGGCGGTCTTCGTGCAGGAGCAGGCGCTGGCCAATCTCCAGGCCGAGAACGAGCACTTGCGCGCCGAGCTCGATCAGGCGAGCCGCCGCCCGCAGACGGGCGGCTTCCTTTCCAGCATCTTCGGCGGCGGCAGTGCGTCGCGTCCGCCGGGACCGGCCTACAACACGCCGCCCGCGCGGCAGGCCTCGCCCTGGGGGAATCCTCAACAGCACCCGCAGCATCACTACGGTGCTCCACAGGGCGGCATGATGGGCGGCGCGCCCGGTCCCTGGGGCGGCGGCATGATGCAGCGCGGCGGGGGTGGAGGTGGGTTCCTCGGGACGGCGCTCTCGACGGCGGCCGGTGTTGCCGGCGGCATGATGATCGCCAATGCCCTGACGAATGCCTTCAGCGGCGACAACAATCCGTTAAGCGATGTCGCCTCTGCAGCCGGTCTCGGAGGCGCCGATAAGGCTGCCGACGCCGGCAACACGGGCATTACGGATTCGCTCTACCAGGATCAAGGCAATCACGAATCCGGTCAGGATTTCTCCGACTTCGGCGGTGATGGCGGAGACGAGGGCGATTGGGCCTAGACGCTCTTCCGGATGACAACAACGCCGCTGATTGCGGCGAAGAGATAGACGGAGCTCACGGCAGCACCCATCAAGCAGTCGATGCCGCGTTGGATCAGACGCTGCACGATTCTCAAAAGAGAATGGCCGGGACTAGCCCGGCCATCGCAAGAGAACGGTGATGACGCCGTCGCGGGGTCAGAGCACGATCACCGTCGTTCCGACCTTCACGCGGTTATAGAGGTCGGTGACGTCCTCATTGAGCATGCGGATGCAGCCCGAGGAGACGGCCTGGCCGATGGTGTGCGGCTCGTTGGTGCCGTGAATGCGATAGAGCGACGAGCCGAGATAAAGGGCGCGGGCGCCGAGCGGATTGTCGGGACCGCCTTCCATGAAGCGCGGCAGGTCGGGACGGCGGCGGATCATCTCGGACGGCGGACGCCAGGACGGCCATTCGCGCTTCATCGACACGGTCTGTCGCCCGCTCCACTCGAAGCCTTCGCGCCCGACGCCGATCCCGTAGCGCAGGGCGCGGCCACCCTCCTGCACGAGGTAGAGGAACTTGCTGTTGGTATCGACGACGATCGTGCCGGGACGCTCGTTGCCGCGATAGGAGACGATTTGGCGCTGGAATTCCGGCGAAATGGCATAATCGATACTGTTGTCGTAGCCCGTGCCGTTGCCGTAATCCTGAGGCAGCGAGGCGACGACGCTGCCCGTCGAGCTCACGTCGTAGGGATACCCGTTTACGCGCTGGCTGCCGTAGATCTGGGTTCGGGATGAGGGACGCGTCACGAGAGGATAGTTTTCAGAATATCCGTCCTGCGTCCGCGCATATGGATAGTTATCGTATTCCGACGAGATGTAGGTGTTGCCGTAGAACTGACCTGTGCGGCCCATCGGCTGCGCCGAAGCGGCGGCGGGCAGGAGGACGGCCAAAAGCATTGCAGAGCAAGGGATCCAAGCACGCATCGAAGCATCCTATAGCTGTGGTTCGCTGAAATAACGGCAAGCGAGGCTTTTGTTTCCGCCAAGCTCGATGAATTTAAGCGGGAAGGTCAGGACCGGTTTCCTGTCGATGCTCCGAGAAGAGGGGTGAAGCCTTGAGCAAAGTGCTGTAAGAGCCACTTCCTTCGACGGCGTTCATCCCGGATGCCGGCTTTCACATCGTCGTGACATCATGCAATTCGGTCCCGCCCTGCGGGCGGCCGCGGGCATCGCGGTTCTGTCCATCATGGATGCGTTCATCAAGGGGATGTCCGCCCATTACCCGACCTTCCAGGTCGCCTTCCTACGCTTCGCCTGCGGCTCGCTGGTCGTCGCAGGCGTCGTCGCGGTCCTGAGGCCCGGCTGGCCGAACCGGGAGACCATTGCCGCGAATGCGATCCGCTCCGTGATCGCGGTCGTCACCGCCTTGAGCTTCTTCTATGCGCTGGGCCAGCTGCCGCTCGCCGAGACTCTCGTGCTCTCGTTCCTGTCGCCGATGTTCATCGCGCTCTTCGGCATGCTGATGCTGCGGGAGAAGGTCGATGCCAGGATCATCGGCGCCATCGGCATCGGGTTCGCCGGAACGCTCGTCGTCGTCCTCGGCCAGACGGGGGAGGCCGATGCGGCCCGGTCATGGACCGGGGTCGCCGCAGCGCTAACATCGGCGGTGACCTACGCGCTGAGCTTGGTGCTCCTTCGCCAGCGCGCGCAGCGGGACAAGTTCCTGCACATCGTCATCTTCCAGAATTTCGGGCCGTTCATCCTGGTCGCACCGTTCGGCCTCTGGGCCTGGCAGCCCCTGGATTACTCCCACCTCATCTGGTTCATGCTCATGGGGGCGTTGGGCTTCATGGGCCACATGCTGATGGTCACGGCCTATGCCAAGGCCGAGGCGGCGCGGCTGGCTCCGCTCGAATACACCGCCCTGATCTGGGCCGTCCTGATCGGATACGGGGTGTTCAGCGAAATCCCGACCTGGGCAACCCTCGGCGGCGGCATCCTGATCGTCGCCGCAGCCATGCTGACATCCAAGCGTTAAGCCGCTTTGCGGGCGGCCGTGCCGAAGATCATGCAGGTCTCGGTGCCGTGGGCAAGAAGCCTTCCTGAGGCGTCGAACAGCTTGCCCTCGGAGGTGGCGAGCGTTCCGCCGCGATGGATGAGGACGCCCTCGCAAGTGACCTTGCCGGTGTTCGGCAGGATCGGCCGGACGAAGTTGAGCTTCATCTCCACGGTCGTATAGCCCTGGCCCGCCGCCAGGGTGGTATGGACCGCGCAGGCCATGGCGCTGTCGAGGATCGCGGAGGTCCAGCCGCCGTGGATCGTGCCGAGCGGGTTGAAGAAGCTCTCGGTGGGCTCGCCCTCGAAGGTCACCCGGCCTTCCTCCACATGGGTCATGTAGACGTTCGTCGAGCGGGAGAAGGGGGGAGCCGGATAGCGGCCCTCCAGCATGCCGCGGAGGAACGCAAGACCGGGCTCGGCCGTCAGCACGTCCCGCGATACGATTCCATGAACCCGCTCGAGCATCGCCTTCTCCTGTCTGTGTATATGCACAGTACGTGAGGCGGCGGTGTCTTGCAATGGCTTCAGGCGGGGTATGTGGCCTTCCGCAACGCCCGCATGGCCTTGCGAGCCTCCTCGGCATCGGTTTCCTGGAGCTTGCCCTCCAACTGGGATTGGGCCTGCTGCCAGAGAGGAATGGCGGCCTCCAGGAGAGCCTGGCCTGCAGGTGTGAGTCGGTGCCGGACCCCGCGCCCTTCTCCGGAAACGGGTTCGATCCAGCCGTTCTGGGTCAGGAGCTTCAGATTTCTCACCAGGGTGGTTCGCTCGAGCCCAAGCCGCTCCGCCAGGACGGTCTCGGATGCGGTCGATCCATGGCCGACGGCCCCGAGGATGCCGAACTGGGGAAGCTTCAGGCCCAAAGGCCGCAGGGCCGCCTCGTAGGTCCGGCTCAACAGGCGGGCCGTCATACGGGCATGAAGGGCAAAACAGGTTCTGCCGATGGCTTCCAAATCGGTCATGAAACGATCATGACCCGCCGCTATCACGCGTCAAGGCACTCTTTTATGGGCCTCGCCACGAGGCAAGTGCCTTGACTCCCTGCCTGCAAATGCCTATCTCGCGGCCAGCGTTAGCACTCGTCAACGAACAGTGCTAACAGCCGCAAGACCTGGATACGGCCAGAGGGGCCGTACCAACAGTCAAAGGGGAAGTTCCATGAAGTTCCGTCCGCTGCACGACCGCGTTGTCGTCCGCCGCATCGAAGCCGAAGAGAAGACGGCCGGCGGCATCATCATCCCGGACACCGCCAAGGAGAAGCCGCAAGAGGGCGAAATCGTCGCCGTCGGCCCCGGCGCCCGTGACGAGAGCGGGAAGGTCGTCGCCCTCGACGTGAAGGCCGGCGACCGCGTGCTCTTCGGCAAGTGGTCAGGCACCGAGGTGCGTATCGATGGCCAGGATCTCCTGATCATGAAGGAATCCGACATCATGGGCGTCGTCGCGAAGTAAGTTCGCCAAAAAGCCCTTTCCTAAATTTTTTGAACATACCTGGAGGCAAAGCCCATGGCTGCCAAAGACGTTAAGTTCTCCTCCGATGCTCGCGACAAGATGCTGCGCGGCGTCGATATCCTCGCCGATGCCGTGAAGGTCACGCTGGGTCCCAAGGGCCGCAATGTGGTGATCGAGAAGTCCTTCGGGGCGCCGCGCATCACCAAGGACGGCGTCACCGTCGCCAAGGAGATCGAGCTCGCCGACAAGTTCGAGAACATGGGCGCCCAGATGGTGCGCGAAGTGGCCTCGAAGACCAACGACATCGCCGGTGACGGCACGACCACCGCGACCGTTCTGGCTCAGTCCATCGTCCGCGAGGGCGCCAAGGCTGTGGCCGCCGGCATGAACCCGATGGACCTCAAGCGCGGCATCGACATGGCTACGGCCGAGGCCGTGAAGGACATCCAGTCCCGCGCCAAGAAGGTGAAGTCCTCCGACGAGGTCGCCCAGGTCGGCACGATTTCCGCCAACGGCGACAAGGACATCGGCGAGATGATCGCCCATGCCATGCAGAAGGTCGGCAACGAGGGTGTCATCACCGTCGAGGAGGCCAAGACCGCCGAGACCGAGCTCGATGTCGTCGAAGGCATGCAGTTCGACCGCGGCTATCTCTCGCCGTACTTCATCACCAACGCCGAGAAGATGGTGGCCGAGCTCGAGGACCCCTACATCCTCATCCACGAGAAGAAGCTCTCGTCGCTCCAGCCCATGCTGCCGATCCTCGAGGCCGTCGTGCAGACCGGCAAGCCGCTGCTCATCATCGCTGAGGACGTGGAAGGCGAGGCGCTCGCCACCCTGGTGGTCAACAAGCTGCGCGGCGGCCTGAAGATCGCGGCCGTGAAGGCGCCAGGCTTCGGCGACCGCCGCAAGGCCATGCTCGAGGACATCGCCGTTCTCACCGCCGGCCAGACGATCTCCGAAGACCTCGGCATCAAGCTCGAGACCGTGCAGCTCCCGATGCTCGGCCGCGCCAAGCGCGTCCGCATCGAGAAGGAGAACACCACGATCATCGACGGCGCCGGCCAGAAGGCCGACATCGAGGCCCGCGTGGCTCAGATCAAGGCGCAGATCGAGGAGACCACCTCGGACTACGACCGTGAGAAGCTCCAGGAGCGTCTGGCCAAGCTCGCAGGCGGCGTCGCGGTGATCCGCGTCGGCGGCGCGACCGAGGTCGAGGTCAAGGAGAAGAAGGACCGCGTCGACGACGCTCTGAACGCCACCCGCGCTGCGGTGGAAGAGGGCATCGTTCCCGGCGGCGGCACGGCTCTGCTGCGCGCCAAGGCTGCGGTTGCCAAGCTCAAGACCGACAACCCGGACGTCCAGGCCGGCATCAAGATCGTGCTGCGCGCTCTCGAGGCTCCGCTCCGTCAGATCGCCGAGAACGCCGGCGTCGAAGGCTCGATCGTTGTCGGCAAGATCAACGACAACACGAAGTCCGACACCTACGGCTTCAACGCTCAGACGGAAGAGTTCGTGGACATGCTCCAGGCCGGTATCGTCGATCCGGCGAAGGTCGTCCGCACGGCTCTCCAGGACGCCGCGTCAGTGGCCGGCCTGCTCGTGACCACCGAGGCCATGGTTGCCGAGGCTCCCAAGCGCGACAACGGTCCGGCGATGCCGGGCGGTGGCGGCATGGGTGGCATGGGCGGCATGGACTTCTAAGAAGTTCTGCCTCCAAAGCCTGAAAAAGAAGAAGCCCCGGATTACTCCGGGGCTTCTTTTTTGTTTGGGATAGCTCTGATGAAGCTTACGCCGCCTTCTTGAGCAACCCTTCGGCCTCAAGCGCCTGCTGCACGGCCGGGCGCGCAGCGATCCGCGCCTGGAAGGCCTGCAGGTTCGGGAAGGGCGAAAGGTCGATGCCGTGGAAGTTCGTCCAGTTCACCACGGTGAAGAGATAGGCATCGGCAATCGTGAACTTGGAGCCCATCAGGAAAGGCTGAGAGCCGAGCTTCTCGTCGAGATAGGCGAAGCGGTTGGCAAGCCGCTCCTTCGTGGCAGTCTTCACGGCATCCGGCGTGGCGGGATTCCACAGAGGGCCGAAACCCTTGTGGATCTCGGTGCTGATGAAGCCGAGCCATTCGAGCAGCCGGTAGCGCTCCAGGGTGCCGTTGGCGGGCGCCAGATCGGCTGCGGTCTGGCTGTCGGCCAGATACTGGATGATGGCGCTGGCTTCCGTGAGCACGGAATTGTCCTGAAGGCCAAGGGCCGGAACATAGCCCTTGGGATTGATCGCGAGATAGCTTGCGCCGGTCTCGGTGGTGCGGTTGGCGAGATCCACCTTCTCGAGCGTCAGGGGAATGCCGGCCTCGCGGGCGACGATATGGGGCGCGAGCGAGCAGGCGCCCGGATAGTAGTAGAGCTTCATGGTTATTCTCCAGGTTTGAAGAGGGTTTTAGGCTGCTGCCTTGAGGGATGGCGTCGCGGAAGCAACCGTGAGGGGGCGTGAGGCTTTCAGGGCATAGGCGCCGTCACCGAGCAGGGCTTGTGCGACGGACAGGACGATCAGGTAAAGCGGATATTCCCAGCCGCCGCCCTGGCCCGAGAAGACCCAGCCGTTGCCGATATGCACCCAGGCAGCGCCGAAGAGGACCGGCAGCAGGGCAAGCGACACCCAGCGGCTCTGGACGCCGAGGACGAGCAGGACACCGCCGATGAGCTCGGCCCAGAAGGTGGCATAGGCGAAGAAAGCGGGCAGGCCGAGAGACTCGAAGTACTGTGCGGTGCCGGCGAGCGTGAAGGTCATCGCCTTCAGAACAAGGCTGTGGGCGATGTACATGATGCCGAGGGACACCCGGAGGAGCAGGGCGGCATAATCGGAACTGGTGGGTTGAACGCGTGTCATTGCAATTCTCCATGCAAGTGCATAGTTATTTGATGCAGGTGCATTGATCTGTCAATTTCAATGCAGTTGCATAGAAGCCAGCAGGGGTTTGCCTGAATGCAAGATCCTACTCCCTCCGTGATCAGAGCCTGGGGACGCCTCATCCGCGCTGAGCGTACGGTGGTGGGGCGTATCGAGGCGGAGCTGAAAAGCGCCGGCTTCCCCTCTCTCCACTGGTATGACGTGCTGCTTGAATTGAAGCGCGGTCCCGAAGGGCGGCTCACCCCTCGCGAAATCGAGGACGCAGGGCTGTTCGAGCAGTACAACCTGTCCCGGCTCCTCGACCGGATGGAGGCGGAAGGGCTGGTGCGCCGCATCCCTTATCCTGGCGACAAGCGGCGTCAGCTGGTGGAGATCACGGAGGAGGGAAGGGCGCTCCAGGAGCGCATGTGGGGCGTGTATGGCGCTGCCCTCAATCGCTTCATCAGCGCCAAGCTCAACGACAAGGAGGCAGGGCAGCTCTCGGCTCTGCTGCTCAAGCTCATCCAGGAATGAAGGGCTGCATGTCTAGCTTGTCAGGCTTTCGCAAAACGATCTGCCGGCCTGTGCGTTCATGTGTATACGGCTAAGCGGTAGCTGGCTAAGCGAGGGCTGTTCCGTGAGTACAGGACAATCGAAGATTTCAACAATGCAGCATCGCTCATGGCAGGCCCTGCTTGCGGTGCAGCTCATCGTCGCCTGCTTCGGGCTCTCGTCGCCGACGCCGGCTCAAGCGGCCTCCGAGCCCCGGCCGAGCTCGGCTTCGGTCCGCACCCCGGATTTCGACGACAGCGTCGCCTGGTACCAGGAGAAGCTGGGCTTCCGGCTCATCGGGAGCCAGAGCCTCGTCCCGGGGCGGCGGGCCGTTCTGGAGCGAAGCGGCTTCCTGCTCGAACTCAACGAAGCCGATCATGTCCTGCAGCCGGAGCCTGATGCGACGGCAGCCATCCAGGTGACCCGGGCTCCGGTCATCAGCCTGCTCGTCCCCGATGTGGACGGGGAGGTCGCCCGCCTAGGCAAGGCAGGGGTTGATATTCTCCAACCGCCCGAGGACGATCTCGACGGAACCTATCGAACCGCGCAGATCCGGGACAACGGCCGCCACCGCATCGAACTGCGCGAGCCCCTCGACGATCCGGCGCGGTTCCATCCCATGGGCCGATGAGAGGGCCCAAGAGGCTTGGCAAAAATTCTCAAGCTTTGAAGGAATAAGGCTGACCTGCCGCGTGTCCTTGAAGATGTGGTCAAACACGACCTTCAGGAGGACACCCATGACGCTTTTCCTGCGCCCCGCCATTCTGGCTGGAGCCCTCGTTGTTGCATCCGTTGCGCTCGCCCAGACCGCAGCTCCCGCGAAGGTCGCGGATACGAGCAAAGGCAAGGCCCTCGTCGATGCCAAGGGCATGACGCTCTACACCTTCGATCGTGACGCAGGCGGCAAGTCGGCCTGCAACGGCCAATGCGCCCAGAACTGGCCGCCGCTCATGGCCGCCGCGAATGCGTCCACGTCCGGCGACTGGAGCGTGGTCACCCGCGACGACGGCTCGAAGCAATGGGCCTACAAGGGCAAGCCGCTCTATCTCTGGGTCAAGGACACGAAGCCGGGCGAGGTGACGGGCGATGGCGTCAACAACGTCTGGCACATCGCGATGCCTTGACCCTTGCCGGGACCGGCGGTTCGTTCTTGAATGATACCGCCACCTGAGAGCTGACCTTGGACGAGATCGCCTCCCTACTCGAACCGCAGATCCCGGCCTTGAGGCGTTATGCCTGGGCCCTGCTGCGCGACCATGAGGCGGCGGACGATCTCGTTCAGGACACCCTGGAGCGCGCCATCAGCCGCTGGAGCCAGCGGCGGCGCGAGGGGGACCTGAGAGCCTGGCTCTTCACCATTCAGCGCAATCTCTTCCTCAACGGTGTGAGGCAGCGCAAGACGCGCGGGACCCAGGTGGGGGAAGAGGCGCTCAACGATATTCAGGCGCCGGGAGCAAGTCCCGAGAGCCAGGCCGGACTGCACGACATTCTCGTGGGGCTCGATGTTCTATCCGAGGAGCAGCGCTCGCTCCTGCTGCTGGTCGGCGTCGAGGATCTGTCCTACGAGCAGGCGGCGCAGGCCTTGGGGATTCCACTCGGCACGGTGATGTCCCGCTTGAGCCGGGCGCGGGCACGATTGAGGGATTTCATGGAGCACGGTCCCAGCACCGTCTTGAGGAGAGTGAAGTGACGGGCGAGCGACCCATCGGAGAGGATGATCTGCAGGCCTTCGTCGACGGCAGGCTCGCGCCGTCGCGACACGAAGCGGTCAAGATCTATCTGGACGCCCATCCCGCCCTGGCCGAGCAGGTGAAGCGCGAGATCGAACTGCGTGAGGCGCTGCGCGCAAGACTAGCCTTCAAAGCGCAGGAGCCGGTTCCTTCGCGCCTGCGGATCGCCAATATCCTTGCCTCGCAGCGCCGCTCCCCGCGCTTCCGTCCTGCGGCGGTGGCCGCTGCCATGACATGGCTTGCCATCGGAGCCATGTTGGGAGCGGCAGGCGGCATTGGGTGGACATCCAGTGTGCAAAGGCAGGACGCGGAGACAAGGGTTGCCGGAAATGCCATTGCCGCCCACCGCATCTATGTAAGCGAACGCCTGCATCCGGTCGAAGTGCCGGCCGAGCAGGAGGCACATCTCGTCCAATGGCTGTCGCGGCGCGTGGGCAAGCCGCTCACTGCACCAAACCTGAACCCGCAGGGCTATCGTCTGATCGGCGGGCGGCTTCTTCCCGACGACGGCGAGGCTGCTGCCCTCTTTATGTACGAGAATCTGGGTGGTACCCGCCTGACTCTTTATGCGCGATCAGGCGGGAGCCGGGAACAGACGTCCTTCCGCTTCGAATCCCAGGGCGAGGTGTCCGCCTTCTCCTGGATCGACAAGGGCCTGTCCTATGTGGTCACAGCGAGAGTGGATCGCGCCCAGCTCCTGCCCATCGCCGAGACGATCTACAAGCAGCTTGAGGCTGCAAACGACCCGGCGAAGAGCCGTTTGTAGCACCTGTTCAAAACGATCAAGCGAAGACGGACGGATCCGGTCCGACGCGGCCGGAGGCGCTGTCGAGCCCTTCGATGGCGCGCCTGTCATCCGCATCGAGCGTGAAGTCGAACACGTCGACGTTCTCGCGGATGCGCGACGGCGTCACGGATTTCGGTATGACCGTGAAGCCGTTGTCGAGGTGCCAGCGCAGGATGACCTGTGCCGGCGTCTTGCCGTACTTGCGTCCGATGGCGGCAAGGGTTTCGTCGGTGAGGATCCTGCCCTGACCGAGCGGGCTCCAGCATTCCGTGGCGATGCCGTTCGCCTTGTGAAACGCGCTCAGCTCCTTCTGCTGGAACCGGGGATGCAGCTCGATCTGGTTGACGGCCGGTGTCACGCCGGTCTCGTCGATCACGCGCTGCAGATGCGGCACCAGGAAATTCGAGACGCCGATGGATTTCGCGCGGCCCTCCTGCTTCAGCTTGATCAGCGCGCGCCATGTGTCGAGGTAGGCCTCGCTGCCCACCAACGGCCAGTGGATGAGGTAGAGGTCCACATGATCGAGCTTCAGGCGCGCCAGGCTTTCTTCGAAGGCGCGCAGCGTGCTGTCGTAGCCCTGGCGGTCGTTCCAGACCTTGGTGGTGATGAAGAGTTCCTCGCGCGGAATGGGAACGGCGCGGATTGCCTCTCCCACGCCCTCCTCGTTGCCGTAGACGGAAGCGGTGTCGATGGAGCGGTAGCCCGCCTTGACGGCCTCGGCAATGGTGCTCCCGGCCTCTGCGTTGGAGACGCGCCAGACGCCGAAGCCGACTTGCGGCATCGCGTTTCCATCGTTCAGGCGGATCGTGGGTATCGCTGGCATCGGCTGCTCCGTTGACATGGCGGCAAGGAGGTAGGGTCCGAAACCGATAAGCAAAGTGTGATGGCTTCACATGGCCCGTATGCCGGAACCGGCATGGACACCCTGCGTTCCGAGCTTGGCAACCATGCCTAGACGCAGGAGCTCCCCCTTGTCCATTCCCGAAGCACGGAAGGGCACGCCCGATCCGACCCTCGACGAGGCTGAGTTCCGAAAGAGATTTCTCCATCAGTTCCAGGACCCGGCCTTCGAGCCGCTCGCAGGCGAGCTTCAGCGGATCGCCGATGCGGCCTGGGATGCCTACAGCCATCACCGCAAGAGCCCGAAAACCCGCAAGGCCGGTCCGGGTTTCGCCGATCCCGACTACGATCTCGCCGTCGACTGGATCGCCGCCAGGGAGGCCATCGATCTGGCGCAGAAGCGGCAAGAGGATGCAGGCGCACCCGCCCGTTTCCTCCTGGTTTCCGCCTCGTCCCGCAGCGAGCATACCTGCCCGGGCGAGATGTCGAAGAGCTACCGCCTCGTGGAGATCGCCCATCAGGTTCTCGCAAGCGCGGAGAACACGGAGGTCGAGGTGCTGGAGCTCAGCCGTCTCACCTCCGAATACGGGCGTCACATCCACCCCTGCAAGGCCTGCTTCTCGACGGCGGCGGCTTTGTGCCATTGGCCGTGCTCCTGCTATCCCAACTACTCGCTCGGGCAGTCGCAGGACTGGATGAACGACATCTATCCGAAATGGGTGGCCGCCCACGGCGTGATGATCGTCACGCCCGTCAACTGGTATCAGGTCTCGTCGCCCCTGAAGCTGATGATGGACCGTCTCGTCTGCGCCGACGGCGGCAATCCGGACCCGACCTCGACCCAGGGCAAGAAGACCGGCATCGCCAAGGGCCTGGAGCTCAAGGGCTGGGATTATCCCAAGCACCTCGAAGGCCGGCTGTTCTCGGTCATCGTCCACGGCGACACGGAGGGCGCCGGCGGCGTTCGCCACAGCCTGTCCGACTGGCTGCGCGCCATGGATCTCGTGCCGGCCGGAGGCGCCGCGGAGCTCGATCGCTATATCGGCTACTGGAAGCCTTATGCCACCAGCCACGAAGAGCTCGACAACGATCAGGCCGTGCAGGACGAGGTACGCAATGCGGCCTGGACGCTGCTCGAAGCCGTGAAGGCCAAGAGGGCAGGGACCTTGGTAACGGCTGGAGAAAACCTGAAGGAGCCGCGGCAGAAGTAAGGCCGGGCGCGAGACCCGGCCTTTAGCGATCCTCGGACCCTATTTCGGAGCCGACTTGACCTCGGCGTCCCACTTTTTGAGCAGGCGCGTGCGCTCGGCCACCGAGCCGTATTTGGCGGTGTCGTAGTTGATCAGCTTCATCTCGGAGAGCTTCGGCGCGTCAGGCGAGACCGGTGCGCTCTTGTTGGAGGCGATGGAATAGATCTTCAAGTCGGCTCCGACGAGCTTCTGCGCCTCGGCCGAGAGAGCCCAGTCGACGAACTTCTGCGCCATCTCCGTGTTCTTGCCGCCCTTCACGAGCGAGATGGAGCCGGTCTCGTAGCCCGTGCCCTCGCAGGGCGCGAGGGTTTTGACGGGAGCACCCTCGGCGATCATCGTCACCATGTCGTGCATGAAGGCGATGGCGATACCGGTCTCTCCCAGGGCCACGGCCTTCACGGGAGCGGCACCCGACTTGGTGTATTGGTTGACGTTCTTGTGCAGGCCTTTCATGTAGTCGAAGGCCTTGTCCTCACCCATGAGCTGCACGAGGGAGGCCAGGAAGACATAGGCCGTGCCCGAGGAATTCGGATCCGACACCTGCACCTCGTCGCGGTATTTCGGATCGAGAAGATCCGCCCAGCACTTGGGCTCCGGCAGACCGCGGCTTGCGAGAACCTTGGTGTTGTAGCCGATGCCGAGAGCGCCGAGATAGGTGCCCGTGGCGCGATACTTCGCCTGCTCCGCAAAGCGTTGCGCCCAATCGTGCAGTTCCGGAATCTTCGGCGATTTGTACTCGACCGTCAGCCCTTCTTCGGCCGCCTGGATATGGGAGTCGCCGGGGCCGCCCCACCACACGTCGGCACGCGGGTTGGAGGCCTCGGCCCGAATCTGCGCCAGGGTCTCGCCCGTACTCTTGCGCACCATCGTCGCCTGGGCGCCGGTCGCCTTCTCGAAGGCCGCGACGCCGGCGCGGCACTGCTCTTCCAGGATCGAACAATAGATGGTGAGAGGCGCCTGAGCCTGCGCGGCCAGCGGCGCGGCGCACAACGCCGTCGTAAGGGCAAAGCCCGTCAATGATAGTCGCATAAGTTCCCTCCCAAGCATCGGCCTGCTTGGGCCGGTGCTCTTGTGCCAGACCATGCGATTGGGAAGCTTAGCCGACTTCTTTGTCAAGATTGGCGCGGCAGATCTTGGGAAAACGGGACAGGCCGGGCACATGGCCCGGCCTTCCGCAATGTCGCGAAGCGAATGACGCTTACCAGGAGGTCAGAACCGAGCCCTTGAACTTCTCCTCGATGAACGCTTTCACCTCGGGGGTGTGGTAGGACTCGACCAGAGCCTTCACCCAGGGCTTGTTCTTGTCTTCGCTGCGCACTGCGATGAGGTTCACGTAAGGACCCTTCGGGTTCTCGCGGGCGATGGGATCCTTCACCGGGTCGAGGCCGCCCGACGTCGCATAATTGGTGTTGATGATCGCGGCATCCACGTCGGCGAGCACACGCGGTCCCTGGGCGGCTTCGATCTCGACGAATTTGATCTTCTTGGGATTATCGGTCACGTCGAGGGGTGTCGGCTTGTAGCCTGTTCCTTCCTTCAACTTGATGAGGCCCTTGTCCTGCAGAAGGATGAGGGCGCGGCCGCCATTGGTCGGATCGTTCGGGATCGAGATCGTCGCGCCGTTCGGCAGCGAGTCGAGGCTCTTGTGCTTCTTCGAGTAGATGCCGATCGGGAAGTTCACAGTCAGCGCCACGCTCTCGATCTTGAAGCCGCGGTCGGCCACCTGATTGTCGAGATAGGGCTGGTTCTGGAACGAGTTCGCCTCGATGTCGCCGCCGGCCAGAGCCGTGTTCGGCACCACGTAGTCGGAGAACTCGACGATCTTGACGTCGAGGCCCTTCTTGGCGGCGATCGGCTTCACGGCTTCCAGGATCTGCGCGTGCGGGCCGGGCGTTGCGCCGATGCGGATTGTCTGCGTCTGCTGGGCGAGTGCCGGCAGCGCGGCAAGCGACAGCAGGGCAGCAAGGCTAAAGTGCTTCAGGGACATCGGGTTTCTCCTTGTGCGATGTTCTTGATGGGGATCAGGCGTGGCGGATGCGCTTGTTGAGGTGGCGGGCGAGGCGGTCGCCGATGCTCTGTACCGCCTGGACGAGGACGATCAGCACGACCACCACGGCAAGCATCATCTCCGGCATGAAGCGCTGGTAGCCGTAGCGGATGCCGAGATCGCCCAGGCCGCCGCCGCCCACGGCGCCGACCATGGCCGAAAAGCCGAGGAGCGACACGATGGCGAGCGTCAGGCCGAGCACGATGCCGGGAAGGGCCTCCGGGATCAGCACTTTCAGCACGATCTGGAGCGGGCTCGCGCCGAAGGCGCGCGCTGCTTCGATCAGGCCCTGGTCCACCTCGCGGATCGCGCTCTCGATGAGGCGCGCGATGAAGGGCGTCGCGGCGATGGTCAGCGGCACGATGGCGGCATTGGTGCCAATCGAAGTGCCTGCGATCAGGCGCGTGAAGGGAATGATCGCGACCACGAGGATGATGAAGGGCGTGGAGCGCGTGGCGTTGACGATGACGCCGAGCACGCGGTTGATCCACGGAGCCGCAAACAGTTCACCCTTGGCCGAGGTGGCGAGAAAGACGCCAAGCGGAAGTCCGAAGAGGGTGGCGATCAAAGCCGAGACCGCAACCATGTAGAGGGTTTCGCCGGTGGAATTGGCGATGAGGCGGATCATCTCAGGCGACATGGCCGAGGACCTCCGTGTCGAGACCGTGCTTCTTCAGGAAATCGAGAGTGGTGGAGAGCGACGCTTCCGGCACGCCGACCACCAGGGTGCCGAAGGGGCGCCCTGCGATCTCGTCGACCGAGCCCGACAGGATGTTCGTCTCGATGTTGAGATCGCGCGCCAGCCGCGCCAGCACCGGATCGGTGGCGTGCGGGCCGCGGAAGCCGATGCGCACGACCGCCTGGCTGTCGGGCGTCGCCTCGGTCTGCAGACGGCTTGCCACATAGGGCGGCAGAGCCCGGCCTGACTCGTCGGCGAGGAAGGAGCGGGTGACCTCGTGCTGCGGCCGCGTGAAGACCTCGAACACATCCCCCTGCTCGACGATGCGGCCGCCCTCGATCACCGCGACCTCGCGGGCGATGTTGCGGATCACCGCCATCTCGTGGGTGATGAGCAGGATGGTCAGGCCGAGCTCGTCGTTGATGCGGGCGAGCAGGTCGAGGATCGAGCGAGTGGTCTCCGGGTCCAACGCCGAAGTCGCCTCGTCGGAGAGGAGAACCTTGGGCTTGGTGGCGAGGGCACGGGCGATGCCGACGCGCTGCTTCTGGCCACCGGAGAGCTCGGACGGATAACGGTTGCGCTTGTCCGTGAGGCCGACGAGGGCGAGAAGCTCCTCGACCCGCGTCCGGATCTCCGCCTTGTCGAAGCCTGCCACCTCGAGCGGCAGGGCGATGTTCTGGGCGGCCGTGCGCGAGGAGAGCAGGTTGAAGTGCTGGAAGATCATGCCGATGGAGCGGCGGGCGTGGCGCAGGGCCGCCTCCGGCAGGGCCGCAATGTCGGCGCCGTCCACGATCACCTTGCCGGAGGAAGGCTTCTCCAGACCGTTCACCAGCCGGATCAGGGTCGACTTGCCGGCGCCGGAGCGGCCGATCACGCCGAGGATGGAGCCTTGAGGCACTGCGAGATCGATCTCGCGCAAGGCCGTGACGGGTTGACCATCGCGGCCGGGGAAGGTCTTCGAGACCTTTTCCAGGCGCACGATGGGCTGCGCCGGGACAAGGCGCTGCGCCGGCGTGTCGCCGATATAGCCAAGGGGGGCGTTCATAAGTTCGCCTTCAGAAACTTTCGTCGAATGATGATGCGAGACATGGGACATATCGTTCTCCATGTCAACGATTTCGTTCTTTAAATAGGACAATCTGTTTTGAAGAACAGCTTGACGGTTCGAGGAGCCCTGTCGTTATGGTCACAAGACTGCTATCGCTTGCCTGGGGAGGAAATCCTCCTTTCTTTCGCCACAAGCGCGATTGATGCGGCTGCCTCGAGTTTCTAAGAGCCGGGGCAGGAATCCTGGCAGGAGATATGTATGATCAAGGCGAGCCTCGCGCTGGCGCTTATCGGGTTGGGCGTTCTTGCGGCTTCGGCGTCCGGAGCGGTCGCTGTTCCGTTCTACCTGCCCCTGTCGACACTGGCCCTGGCCGGGGTGATGTACATCGGGCGCGACATCCCGAAGTTCCTGCGCATCTTCCTCGTGATGCTCTCGGCCACGCATCTGGTGCTGGTCGCCCTCGTCCTCGGCGCCAGGTCGGGCCTCATCACGGGCGATTACACGGGCTATGTGCCGCCGCCCTCCGCCGCCTTGGGCGCGACCGCGTTCGGCGCCATCATCTTCGGGCTCTCCTACGTGCCCGTCGTCCGCACGATCTGCCGCATCACCGATCTTTATCTCGCCTCCCAGGCCGACAGCGTCATCCGCATCCCCTTCATCGGTCTCGTGCGGGCTCGTGAAGGCGTCATCGGCACCTGGATGATCGGCATCCTCATCGCGATCAATCTCGTCCAGGTCGCTCTCAACGTCCGCCTCAGCTTCTTCTCGCGCGACATGTTCAATGCGCTCGAGGCCAAGGATGCGGCGGCGTTCTGGTACCAGCTCTTCGTCATCTTCACGCCGCTGGCCGCCGTGTTCGTGGCGATCGCGCTCACCGAAGTGCTGCTGCAGAACGTGCTCACGATCCGCTGGCGCGCCTTCCTCAACACCTATTACCTGCGAGAGTGGCTCGGCGACGGGACGCATTACCGGATGCAGATCATGGGCCGGGGCGCCGACAACCCGGACCAGCGCATCTCGGAAGATCTGCGCAAGTTCGTCGAGAGCACCTACTCCCTGTCCGTCGGCCTGATGAACCAGGCGGCGACCCTCGTTTCCTTCGTCGCCATCCTCTGGACCATTTCGGCCGGCTTCACCTTTCCCGGAACGAGCGTGGAAATACCGGGCCTGCTGGTGTGGGTCTGCGCGGGTTACGCTATTCTCGGCACGTGGGTCACGCATCTCATCGGCCGCCCCCTGATCGCCCTGAACTTCGAGCAGGAGCGGGTTGAGGCCAATTACCGCTTCTCCCTGGCGCGCCTGCGCGAATACACGGAGCAGGTAGCCCTTCTCTCCGGCGAGACGGCCGAGCGTGAAGGGCTTGGCCGGCGGTTCGGCCAGATCGTCGACAACTACATGCGGATCGTCGTCCGCCTCATCAAGCTGAACACCTTCACCTCGGCCTATTTCCAGGCCAACGTGGTGGTGCCTTACATCCTCACGGCGCCCTACTACTTCGTCGGCAAGATCTCGCTCGGCCAGATGCAGCAGGTGGTCGGCGCCTTCTCACGGGTGGAATCGGCGCTCACCTACTTCATCACCATCTATACCACGCTTGCCGACTACAAGGCCGTGCTCGACCGTCTCACCACCTTCGAGGGCGCTATCGCGTCGGCACAGCGCGTGGGCGGGGAGAGCAAGCTCGCTATCACGGAGGCTCCCGTCCGTGAGCTGCGCCTGAAGGATCTCGACGTGCGCCTGCCCGACGGCAGCGCCTTGCTGCACACGGATGCGCTCACCTTCCGTCCGGGCGAGCGTACCCTGATGACCGGCCCCTCAGGCTCGGGCAAGTCCACCCTGTTTCGCGCCATCGCCGGCATCTGGCCCTTCGGCAAGGGCGAGGTGCTGGTGCCGGAGGGACAGACCATGATGCTCCTGCCGCAGCGGCCCTACATTCCCATCGGGACACTGCGGGACGCCGTCACCTATCCAAGCAAGATCGACGCCTATAGCGATGCCCAGATGGCAGAGGCGCTGCAGTCCGCGAAGCTGCCCCAGATCGCGCATCGCCTCGACGAGGACCGCAACTGGGCCCAGACCCTCTCCCTCGGCGAGCAGCAGCGCTTGGCGGTTGCCCGGGCCCTTCTCGCCAAGCCCGACTGGCTGTTCCTGGACGAGGCGACCGCCGCCCTCGACGAGCCGACCGAGGCCGACATCTACCGCATCATCAAGGAGAAGCTGCCGCACACCACCGTCGTGTCCATCGGCCACCGCTCGACCCTGGCGGCCTATCACGACCGGCGCATCGACATGAAGAAGTCCGAAAGCGGTCTTTCCACTCCCGTCGACCTGCGTCAGGCCGAGCCCGCGGAATAATCCAAAGCGTCATCCCGGACGGCGCAGCCGATCCGGGATCGTTGGCAGGATGAGGCACTTGCACCTGCGCTGTCATTCCCGCGCAGGCGGGAATCCATAAACGCTGACGGTGCTAAACTGGACTAAGGTGGTGGTCATGGATCCCGGGCTCTGCTGCGCAGCCCCGGGATGACAGTGCTTTACTCGTCCAGCGATCCCGGATCGCCTGCGTCGTCCGGGATGACGCCTCATTCCAAGCGCAAACAAAAGGCCGGCGTAAAGCCGGCCTTTCCGTCCAAGTCGCATCCAGTCTCAGAGCGCGCGCTCGAAGCGCAGCTCGCCGCCGTTCTGGGTGCGGATGATGAGGTTACGGCCTTGGATGTCCCACTTGCCCGAGGAGCGGAGTGCCACGAGAAAAGCCTGCTCGATGGCCATGGCGCCCTTGTCGCAGCTCTTCTTCGTCAGGGCGAAGGGGCCGACGGCGAGGACCTGCTCACGCAGCGGATAGGCTGCGGTGGCATAGGTGTTGCAGCCGGAAAAGCCCGTGGCGCGCAGCTGGTCGTCGAGGCGGAAGCTCGGACGCTCGCCGCTGAAAGGCTTGCCATTCAAGCTGACGGCCACCCAGGAGGAGTTGAGCGGGAAGACCTTGCCACCTTCACCGGGCTGCGGGACCTTGGCATCGACCTGGCGGGTCGGTCCGGCCGGGCGGCCGAGGGTTTCGGCGGCTGACTGGGCGTGAGCTCCCGAGGCGGCGGCCAGAGCCACCAGAAATGTCGCAAGTCGAAGCGCGTTCATCGGAACCTCTACATCGGAAAAACGCCCGGACCATAAGGGTCCTTGAGCATTCAGGCAACGCCCTAGCTCATCCTGCGGAAAAGTGGGCCAGGTTTTCCGCAACAAACGATGCGCTCATCGATAAAGTGGATCGGTTTCCATCCCAAAGGAGGCCTCCACTTGTGAGCCGAACATCGGTGATGTTGTCCTGCACCTGCGTGATGAAGCGTCCTTAGCCGATCCGCCGCAGGAGCCGCTCGGTCAGGGCGTTGGTGGGACGGAACAGGTAATCGAAAGCACGGACGGAAATGTCCTGCGCGCCGATGCCCTGCAGGGCCGCAACGATCTCGAACACGTTGGCCGCGCGGCAATGGAGCACGACCTCGCGTCCCAGGGCATTGCCGTAAGGCAGCGCCGCGCCGTGATCCCGCGCCAGCGACACGAGGGCCGAAGCCTTTGCCGGATCGAGTGACGCCCGCACCTCGCGGCTGATCCGTGCCTCCTCCTCGGCGGCGATGCGCGTCAGGACAGCCGTGGCGGCAGCCTTCGCCCTGCCGCTCCAGGGCGCACGGGCGGAGGCGACGAGATTGGCCTCGGAGCGCAGCATCACGCCGTCGTCGAGGATCTTCAGGGCGTTGGCAGCAAGCGTCGCGCCGGTCGTGGTGATATCCACGATGAGCTCCGCCGAGCCCGCCCCCGGCGCACCTTCCGTGGCGCCCAGGCTCTCGACGATCCGGTAGTCGGTCACGCCCTTCTCGGCGAAGAAGTGGCGGGTGAGGTTCACGTACTTGGTCGCAACCCGCATCTTGGCGCCATGCCGGGCGCGCAGATCGGCCGCCACCTCGTCGAGGTCGGCCATGGTGCGCACGTCGATCCAGGCCTGCGGTACCGCAACGACGACATTGGCATGGCCGAAGCCGAGCGGGGTCAACAGTTCGACCGCCTCGTCCGCATCCGGGATCTGCTCGCGGACCAGATCCTCGCCGGTGATGCCGAGATGGGCGGTGCCTGAGCTGAGCTGGCTGACGATCTCGGAGGCCGAGAGAAAGGCGACTTCCACATCCGGCACCCCGGCGAGCGTGCCGCGATAGTCGCGCGCGCCGCGGGACTGGGTGAAGACGAGGCCGGCACGGGCGAAGAACGCGGATGCATTCTCCTGCAGGCGCCCCTTGGAGGGGACGGCCAGGATGAGGGGGGAATCGGTCATCAGGGCCTCCCCACGATGCGGTCGAGCCAGAAGGAGCAGCCGACCGCCGGGATCGGGGCTTCGGCGCCGAGATGCTCCAGAAGCCGGTCGTAGCGACCGCCGCCCACGACGGGCTTGCCGTCGCTGCGGCGCGGGTCCTGAACCTCGAAGATGAAGCCCGTGTAGTAGTCGAGATTGCGGGCGAAGGTGGCGGCAAACGAGAAGCGGCCCACATCGAGGCCGCGCGCGGCCATGAAGCCGATTCGCTCCTCGAACAGCGACAGGGCCGCGCCGATATCCAGACCTGCGTCCCTGGCCAGAATTCTGACAGCGTTGGCCGCCTGATCCGGATCGCCGGCGATGGTGAGATAGCGTTCCAGCACCTGCCGCGCCTCGTCCGGCAGACCGGTGCGGTTCGCGGCCCGGGCCAGGAAGCGCTCAGCGATCTCACCGGCGCTGCGCCCACCGACCCGGGCGATGCCTGCAATCGAGAGGATATCCTCCACGAAAGCCTTGGCCGCCTGAGGCGCCTGGCCCTCGATGGCGGCGAGAAGGCCTGCATGCTCCTGGTGGCCGGCGCCGTCGGGCTCGCTGATGCTCGCCAGCCCCCGGCCCGACACGATGGCCCGGATCACGCGCCGCTTGGCGGCGGGCGCGATCCCGAGAGCGTCGATCAGGGCATGAAGGAGGCCCATGTCGCCGAGCTTCACGACCGGAGCGGGTCCGCCGATCCGGGCAAGGCCATCGAGGGCAAGGGCCAGGATCTCCGCATCTACGGCCGACACATCCGTCCGGCCGATGGACTCGAGGCCCGCCTGCAGAAACTCGCCGCTTTCACCTGCGCGCATTCGGAAGACCGGACCGCCATAGGAATAGCCGAGGGGCTCGGCGCCGCGCTGGGCGAGATGCTGGAGGCAGACGGGGATCGTGTACTCCGGCCGCAGGCACAGTTCCGTGCCCTCGGGGTCCTGCGTCACGAACATGCGGCGCCGGATGTCCTCGCCCGACAGATCGATGAACGCGTCCGCCGGCTGCAGCACCGGCGGCTCGATACGCGCATAACCCTCACGCTCGAACAGCGCGATCAACGCAACAATGGCATCCGTCTCCGTCACTGGCCTTGCCCAATCCTGAATTCAGCATGCTCTCTAGCAACGCTTGACCGGGAAGGCGATTGTTTTCGACGGGAAGGGTGAACGGGTCCGAGAGAGATCGTGCCACCCGGTATGATTCGGGTGAAAGCTAGATCTGCCGCCTGAGCCAGCGGACGTAGTGCTGTGCCACGGCGACGGCGCGGCCCTGCTCGTTGGGAACGAGGATGCTGGTGTGCACATCCAGGACAGCCAGCATCGGATGCCAGGCCAGGACTTCGCCCCGCCGGCTGACGGCCAGGGCTTCGCCTTCCACCGCGTCGTGTCCACCGCCACCGCCGCCATGCCATCGCAAGCCGCCTCCGCCACCGGGGAAAGGGGTGAGGGTGACCCCCGTCAGGCGCAGGACGAGGCGAGGGCCGCGTGGATCGACGCGGTCGGCAAAGGAGCGCCGCAGCTCATCGAGCGCGGCAGCTCCCACGAGATCGGCAAAGGGTCCGAGCCCCTTGGCCTTCAGGATGCTGACATCCACCGAGAAGGCGGAGAAGGCCTGCGGGAAGCTCTGCGCCCGGGCAGGCAGGACAAAGCCTGCGCCGGCGAGGCCGGCACAGGCGAGAGCTTTCAGGAATGAGCGACGGGAAGGAGGGGACATCGTCGGATTGCTCATCCTCGAAGCCCCCGCTGGTCAGGCGCCGAACCGGACGCCGACGACCTCGTAGGATTTTCCGCCTCCGGGGGTCGAGACTTCCACCGTGTCGCCGATGGTCTTGCCCATCAGGGCGCGGGCGATGGGGGAGGCGACCGAGACGCGGCCCGAGCGCACGTCGGCTTCGGGCTCACCGACAATCTGGTAGATTTTCTCTTCCTCAGTGTCCTCGTCGACCAGCTTCACCGTGGCGCCGAACTTGATCCGATCACCGGAGAGCTTTGCAATATCAATGACTTCGGCACGGGAAATCATGCTTTCGAGCTCAAGGATCCGGCCTTCGTTGAGGGATTGGGCTTCCTTGGCGGCATGGTATTCGGCGTTTTCCGACAGGTCGCCAAGCGCGCGGGCTTCCGCGATCGCCTGGATGATCCGGGGGCGTTCAACCTGCTGCCTTTGCTTGAGCTCTTCCTCGAGCGCCGCAAAACCCTTGATCGTCAGAGGGACCTTGTCCATCGTTTGTCTCGTCCAAAAAGAGGTACGAGGGCGCTGGAAACAGCGCCCTCGCATGTCAACGAAAACTTACCAGAAGCTTCGCAGTTCCAATGTGAGGCCGGATGCCTCAGGCAAAGTATTCCTGAAGCGCCCGGACTTCGAGATCGCCGCTGAGGTATGCCTTGATGCCCTCGGATGCAGCAATCGCTCCTGCAAGAGTGGTGTAGTAAGGTATCTTATGCAAGAGGGCAGCTTGTCGTAGGGAGCGCGAATCCGAGAGGGCGCCAGCTCCTTCGGTGGTATTGAAGACCAGCTGGATGTCGCCGTTCTTCATGGCATCGACCACATGGGGACGGCCTTCCAGGACCTTGTTGATGCGCCTAGCCTTGACGCCCTGCTCCTCGAGATACCTCTGGGTGCCGGCCGTGGCCAGGATCTGGAATCCGGCCTCCTCAAGCATCTGGACCGCCGGCAGGATGCGTGGCTTGTCCGAGTCGCGGATCGACACGAACAGGGTGCCGGTCTTCGGCAGCTGGCTTCCCGCCCCGAGCTGGCTCTTGGCGAAGGCGACCCCGAAGCTGCGGTCGAGGCCGATCACCTCGCCCGTGGAACGCATCTCCGGTCCGAGCAGCACGTCCACCCCCGGGAAGCGGTTGAACGGGAACACGGCTTCCTTGACGCCGATATGAGGCAGCTCCTTCGGGGTGAGGCCGAACTTGGCCAGGCTCTCGCCAGCCATGATGCGGGCCGCGATCTTGGCGATGGGCTCGCCGATCACCTTGGCCACGAAAGGCACCGTGCGCGAGGCGCGCGGATTGACCTCGAGCACGTAGATCGTGCCGTCCTTGATGGCGTATTGCACGTTCATCAGGCCGCCGACTTCCAGGGCGAGGGCCAGGGCCTTGGTCTGGCGTTCCAGCTCGGCGATGATCTCGGGGGAGAGAGAGCGGGGCGGAAGCGAGCAGGCCGAGTCGCCCGAGTGGATGCCGGCCTCCTCGATGTGCTCCATGATGCCGGCGATGAAGCTGTCCTTGCCGTCGCAGAGGCAGTCCACGTCGACCTCGATCGCATCCGAGAGGTAGCGGTCGAAGAGGAGGGGGTTCTTGCCCAAAACCGTGTTGATCTGGCCGGTCTTGTCGTTGGGGTAGCGGGCCTTGATGTCGGAGGGGATCAGGCTCGGCAGGGTGCCGAGCAGGTAATCCTCGAACTGGGTCTCGTCGCGGATGATCGCCATGGCCCGGCCGCCGAGCACGTAAGATGGGCGCACCACGAAGGGCAGGCCGAGATCAGTGGAGATGAGGCGCGCCTGCTCCACCGAATAGGCGATGCCGTTCTTGGGCTGCTTCAGGTGCAGCTTGTCGAGGAGGCGCTTGAACCGGTCCCGGTCCTCGGCGAGGTCGATGGCCTCCGGCGAGGTGCCGAGGATCGGCACGCCCGCTTCTTCCAAGGCATGGGCGAGCTTCAGCGGTGTCTGGCCGCCGAACTGGACGATGACCCCGTGGAGCGTGCCCTTGGTGCGCTCGGTCTCGATGATCTCCAGCACGTCCTCCTGGGTCAGCGGCTCGAAATAGAGCCGGTCCGAGGTGTCGTAGTCGGTCGAGACCGTCTCCGGGTTGCAGTTGATCATGATGGTCTCATAGCCCGCGTCCTTCAGGGCGAAGCAGGCATGACAGCAGCAATAGTCGAACTCGATGCCCTGGCCGATGCGGTTCGGGCCGCCGCCGAGGATGATGACCTTCCTGGCATCGGACGGGTTCGCCTCGTCGGCCGGGGTGCCTGCAAACGGGGCGGTATAGGTCGAGTACATGTAGGCGGTGGGGGAGGCAAACTCCGCCGCGCAGGTATCGATGCGCTTGAAGACCGGGCGCACCGCAAGGGAGCGGCGCAGCTCGCGGACTTCGGCTTCGGTCTTGTGGGTGAGCACGGCAAGGCGCGCATCCGAGAAGCCGAGCGCCTTGATCTGGCGGAAGGCGCCGGGGGTCTGCGGCAGGCCGTGGGCCTTCACCCTGGCTTCCATGTCGACGATGTCCTGGAGCTGCTCCAGGAACCAGGGGTCGATCTTGCACGAGGCATAGACCTCGTCATGGCTGATGCCGAGACGAAGCGCCTGGGCCACCTTCAGGATCCGGTCCGGGGTCGGTGTGCCGATGGCGGCCTTGATGGCGTTCCGGTCGTCGCCCTTGCCGAGGCCCTCGATCTCGATCTCGTCGAGGCCGGTGAGGCCGGTCTCCAGCGAGCGGAGCGCCTTCTGGAGCGATTCCGGGAAGGAGCGGCCGATGGCCATGGCCTCGCCGACCGACTTCATGGCCGTGGTCAGGGTCGGCTCGGCGCCGGGGAACTTCTCGAAGGCGAAGCGCGGGATCTTGGTGACCACGTAGTCGATGGTCGGCTCGAAGGAGGCAGGCGTCGCGCCGCCGGTGATGTCGTTGGCGATCTCGTCCAGGGTGTAGCCGACGGCGAGCTTCGCCGCGACCTTGGCGATGGGGAAGCCCGTCGCCTTCGAGGCCAGCGCGGACGAACGCGACACGCGCGGGTTCATCTCGATCACGATCATGCGCCCGTTCTCCGGGTTGATCGCGAACTGCACGTTCGAGCCGCCTGTCTCGACGCCGATCTCGCGCAGCACCGCCAGGGAGGCGTCGCGCATGATCTGGTATTCCTTGTCCGTCAGCGTCAGCGCCGGAGCGACCGTGATGGAATCGCCCGTGTGCACGCCCATCGGGTCGAAATTCTCGATGGAGCAGATGATGATGCAGTTGTCCGCCTTGTCGCGGACGACCTCCATCTCGTACTCCTTCCAGCCGAGCACGCTCTCCTCGATCAGCACCTCGTTGGTGGGGGAGGCGTCGAGGCCCCGCTCCACGATGTCGAGGAACTCCTCGCGGTTGTAGGCGATGCCACCGCCGGTGCCGCCCATGGTGAAGGAGGGGCGGATGATGGCCGGCAGGCCGACTTCGGAGAGCGCGATCAGGGCCTCGCCCATGGCGTGCTCCTGGTAGCGCTTGCGCCGGTCGTTCTCGCCCGCATCCCACTTGAGCTTGTAGGCGGCAACGATGCGCTTCTTGTCGCCGGGATGCATGTCGAGCGCCTCGAGCCGGGCGAGCTCGGCCAGGTAGGCGTCGCGGTCGGCCTTCTTGAGGGCCGAGGCGTTGGCAAGCCGCGACTTCGGCGTGTCGAGGCCGATCTTGGTCATGGCCTCGCGGAAGAGCTGGCGGTCCTCGGCCTTGTCGATGGCCTCGGCCGTGGCGCCGATCATCTCCACATTGAACCGGTCGAGCACGCCCATCTTCTTGAGGGACAGGGCGCAGTTGAGCGCCGTCTGGCCGCCCATGGTGGGCAGGATCGCGTCGGGGCGCTCCTTCTCGATGATCTTGGCGACGATCTCGGGGGTGATCGGCTCCACGTAGGTGGCGTGGGCGAGATCGGGATCGGTCATGATCGTCGCCGGGTTCGAATTCACCAGGATGATGCGGTAGCCTTCCTCCTTCAGGGCCTTCACGGCCTGGGTGCCCGAATAATCGAACTCCACGGCCTGGCCGATGATGATCGGACCGGCGCCGACGATGAGAATGGAGGAGATGTCTGTCCGCTTTGGCATTGGGCCACCCAGGCGTGTCCAGCCGCGCGGCCGTAGAGCTACGGCGCTTCAAGCGCAGCCGGGGTGTGTCAGATTGAAGGTTGAGAGAGGCTCTTACACGGACCTTGAGCAAATTCAAAGGCCCGAGCCATGATTTAGACAGGCAATGCCGATGCGGTACGATGCGCTGGGAATCGGATCAACGGAGCTGGGACAACATGGCCATGGCTGAGGAACCGCGCTGGACCCTGATCACGGGAGCGTCCAGCGGAATCGGCGCGGAACTGGCCCGGGTGTTCGCAGCCAGGGGATACGCGCTCGTCCTGACCGCTAGGCGGCACGAGCGGTTGGAGGCGCTGGCCGACGAGATCCGCCAAGCCCACGGCGTTCCGGTCGAGGTCATGGCCCTCGATCTCGGGGACCGGGAGGCGCCCCAGGACCTCCGTGATATGCTCCAGGAGCAGGGGATCGCGATCCACACCCTGGTCAACAATGCCGGGTTCGGGCTCCGGGGCTATTTCGCGTCGCTTCCCCATGAGAAGCAGCTCGCCATGATCGACCTCAACATCACGGCCTTGGCATCCCTCTGCCGCCTCATGCTGCCGGGCATGATCGAGCGCCGGCGGGGCGGGATCCTGAACGTCGCCTCCACTGCGGCGTTCCAAGCCGGACCGTATATGGCGGTCTATTACGCGACGAAAGCCTTCGTGCTCTCCCTGTCCGAGGCCCTGCACGATGAGGCCAAGCCCCACGGCGTGACCGTGACGGCGCTTTGCCCCGGACCGACGGAGAGCGAGTTTTCGGACACGGCGGGCCTCAAGGATTCCCGGCTTTTCAAGGCAGGCGTCATGTCCTCGGCAGAGGTCGCCCGCATCGGGGTCGAGGGCTATGAGGCGGGGCAGGCGATCGTCATCCCAGGCGCCAAGAACCGGGCGGGCGCTGTCGGCGCCAAGTTCCTGCCGCGCTTCGTGTCACGCCGGGTTGCCGGGCTCGTTCAGGGAATGAAGTGACGGGCAGGCGATAAGCCGCTATCGAAGCATCGTGACCGCATCTCGCCCCCTCCACCGCCTCGCTCGCCAGTTCACCGCCTTCTTCGGGGTCGGTCTTGTTGCGGCGGTGGTCCATTTCGGAATCCTGATCGCTTTCGTGGAGGCCATAGGCTTTCACCCAGTTCCGGCGACGCTTGCCGGCTACGTTGCGGGAGGGCTGGTGTCCTATGTCCTCAACCGCAGGCACACCTATGGGAGCGACCGGCCGCACCGGGAGGCGACCTGGCGCTTCGCGGTCGTGGCCCTCGTCGGCTTCCTCGTGACCTGGTTCCTCATGCATGCTTTTACGATCTGGCTCGAAGGCCCTTATCTGCCTTCGCAGATCATCACGACGGGCGTCGTGATGCTGTGGAGCTTCATGGCGCACAAGGCGTGGACCTTCGCCTGAGGGCGGATCAGCCTGGGCGGCGTCCCACGAAGGTCATCCGGGCCTGGTTATGCCCGAGATTGCGCGCGGCGCGCTCCGGCTTGAAGCCGGAATCCTCGAGAAGATCGACGATCTCCTCCTCGCTGTATTGCGCGAGTCCCACCTCCTCGCGGATCTTGCGGTATTCCGAGAAGGCGGTGCGGGCGAGACCAGTCATCGCCGATCTTAAGAACCCCCCTTGCCATGCGAAGGACAGCAATGCCCTGGCATCGGTGAGCGGGCTGATGTCGGGCGGAATGATGTCGCCGAGGACGAGCCTGCCGCTGCCCTTCAGCTTGTCATGGGCGAGGGTCAGGAGCCCGCGGAACTCGTCGAGGGAGAGGTACTGGACGAGGGAGTTCACGACGATAAGATCGAAGGAGGCATCAGGCAGGGCGGCAACATCGTCCGTGGACAGCACCGTGATCCGCCCGTCGCCCCTGAATCGCTCGTTCAAGCGCTCGCGCACCAGCGGCGCGGCATCGCTCAAGGTGAGGCTCGCACATTTCGCCGCGATCTTGTCGGCAAACAATGCCTCGCCGCAGCCGTAGTCGAGCACCGCCGCATCCGGGGAGGAGATGAGGCCGATGATGTCGTTCGCGATCAGCCGATAATGGAGGAGCTTATGCCGCTCGCCCGTATAGATCGGAGTGTCCTGATTCCAATAATCTCGCCAGTTCATAACGAGACCAGCCCTATCCCATGCTTAAGGTTTCGTCACCCGGTTTCATGTCCATAGCTTCATCAGCGGCCCGTCAGCTCCGTCAACGGGATCTGCGTCAGGCAGGGGCACTTGGGCGATGCGCTGTTGCGAGGAGGCGAGGGCCTTGGGATCGTCGCGGATCATTGCGTAATCGGCCCCACCCGGATAGGCGCCGACCACGGCGAAGTCGTCGCTCGCATTGATGAGCGCATGGGCGACGCCGGCCGGGATGATTACGACGTCGCCGGCGCTCACCGCAACGAGATCACCATCCTCCCCGCCGAAGCGGACCGAACCGGACCCGGAGACGATGCCGAGCACCTCGTGGGTGTTCGGGTGGTAATGGTGATAATCGTGGATGCTGTCGAGCCAGGCATTCGTCCAGCCGTTCTTGGCGAAGGTCGCCTTGAAGGCCTTGGCCGGATCGTCGGCGGAGGGCGGAATCGCTCCGCGGCGGACGATCAGCGGCAGGGATGAATTCGGGACGATGCCGTTGCTGCGGAAGACGTAAGTTTCCGTGCCGAGCGGCGCGTTGTAGCCCCGCGGATCACCATATCCCTTCGCCTGCGCCATGCGTTCCTCCCTTCGAAATCGGGGAGGGAACGCCCGGGGCAGGCGAAAGATCGAGCGGGGCTTTTCGAAAGCTAGAGCATCGGACGTGAAAAGCGGATTGGCGCTTTTGGGATCCATCCGATGCGTCAGAGAGCCTTACATGCCGATGAGCATCGCCGCGACGGCGCGGTCGATGGACAGGTAGAACATGCCGAAAGCCACCATCGCGGCCATCGCGAACTCGATGATCTGGTTCTTGAAGATGCGGAACTGGGCAAAGAGGTTCTGGCCGAAGATGGAGATCAGCCAAGCTGCCGTGAGCACCACCGGGAAGATGAAGAGATAGGACCAGGTGCTCTCGACCGGGCCTACATTGGCGGGGTCGATCAGGGGGCGGATGTTGCGCACCCAGGGAGCATAGAGAGCGGCGTAAAGCGAGGTCAGCCAGGAGAGCGTGACGGCGATGCCGAGGTGGAAGGTGAACAGGTTGTGAAGCCGGCTGAATTCGCCGGAATCGTCCTCGAAATCCATTGCAAAACCCCCAAATCAAAGCACGGAATCATTTTTCTTTTATGGTTAATGATCGGTTACCGTGATTTGGGCGGCTGGCGCAACCGACCCGTTTGTCGCGGCGCCAGCCTTCAGGCACCTCAATCTGAGGCCTGCGTCTTCTTCTGATCCATCAGCTCGACGAAGCGGTCGAACAGGTAGTGGCTGTCCTGCGGGCCGGGCGAGGCCTCCGGGTGATACTGCACCGAGAAGGCCGGCCGGTCGGTCAGCGAGATGCCGCAATTGGAGCCGTCGAACAGGGAGACGTGGGTCTCCACCGCGTTCTGCGGCAGGGTCTCAGGATCCACGGCAAAGCCGTGGTTCATGGACGTGATCTCGACCTTGCCGGTGGTCCTGTCCTTCACCGGATGGTTCGCCCCATGATGGCCTTGGTGCATCTTCTTGGTCTTGGCGCCCACGGCCAGGCTCAGCATCTGATGGCCGAGGCAGATGCCGAAGGTCGGGATCTTCTCGTCCAGCACCTTGCGGATCACCGGGACCGCGTATTCGCCGGTGGCGGCCGGATCGCCGGGGCCGTTGGAGAGGAACACGCCGTCGGGCTTGAGCGCCAGCACGTCCTCAGCCGTGGCCGTGGCGGGCACCACCGTGACCTTGCAGCCGGCGCTGGCCAGGAGCCGCAGGATATTGCGCTTCACGCCGTAATCGATGGCGACCACATGGTGCTTCTGTGTGCCGTCCTGATGACCGTAGCCCTCGCCCCGGCTCCAGGTGGTCTCGTCCCAGTCGAAGCGCTGCCCGCTGGTCACCAGCGGCACGAGATCCTGGCCGTCCATGGAGGGGAGGGCTGCCGCCTTGGCCTTGAGCGCCGCGATATCGAACTGCCCTTCCGGATCATGGGCGATGACCGCGTTCGGCATGCCCCTGTCGCGGATCAGGGCCGTCAGCGCCCGGGTGTCGATGCCGGTCAGGCCCACGATCTGGCGCGCTTTCAGCCAAGCGTCGAGGTCGCGGGAGGCGCGCCAGTTGGAGGGCTCGGTGATGGTGGCCGCCAGCACGACGCCGCGCACCCCCGAGGACGAGGCGGCGTTGACGCTCTCGGTGTCCTCCTCGTTGGTGCCCACATTGCCGATATGCGGGAAGGTGAAGGTGATGATCTGGCCCGCGTAGGAAGGGTCCGTCAGGATCTCCTGGTAGCCCGTCATCGCGGTGTTGAAGCAGACCTCGCCGGTCGCCTCGCCGACGGCGCCGATGCCGAAGCCTTCCAGCACCATGCCGTCCTGGAGCACGAGAACGGCGGTTGCGCGCGGCTCTGTCCAGCCGCCCGAGGAGAACCCGGTGGTGTCTTTGTCTTGCAGCATCGTCATGATCTCTTGTAAGTCCGGGGCCAACGGGCCGTGCTTGAGCAGGCCACAACCGGGCCGCCCTTGAACTGTCCTGCGTGACTTAAGGGGCGATCGGCGTTCCGTCAACGCTCAAGCGACTTATAACCAAGGAGATATCCATGCTGCGCGAACGTTTCACCGCCGACATGAAGGAGGCCATGAAGGCCGGGGAAAAGGGCAAGCTCGGCGCCATCCGCCTGATCCAGGCCGCGCTCAAGGACAAAGACATCGAGGCCCGCGGCGCCGGCAAGGACCCCCTCTCCGACGAGGAGATCCTGGCCCTCCTGCAGAAGATGGTGAAGCAGCGCCAGGAATCGATCACCATGTACGAGCAGGGCGGCCGCACGGAGCTGGCTCAAGCTGAAAAAGACGAGGTCGCGGTGATCACCTCCTACCTGCCGCAGCAGATGGACGAGGCCGAGACGAAGGCCGCCATCGAGGCCGCCATCGCCGAGACGGGCGCCGCTTCCATGAAGGACATGGGCAAGGTCGTCGCGGCGCTGCGCGCCAAGTACGCCGGCCGCATGGACTTCGCCAAGGCGAGCGGCCTTGTGAAGGACTTGCTGCCGAAGGGGTAAGAATTTTCCCACCCGTCATCCCCGGCCTTGTGCCGGGGATCCACGTCTTTGCGGCGGTTGAAGACGTGGATGGCCGGGACAAGCCCGGCCATGACGAGAGTGTATTTTAGGCCGCGGCCGCCGACTTCCCGAGCACCTCGACGATCTCCTCCGTCGTGACCACCTTGGCGAATTCGAAGCCCAAGGTTGCCACATGGACCTGATGGCTCGTCCGGGCCAGGATCGTCCCGCCCGTCCCGTCGGGAAGGTCGAAGCAGTCGCAGGCATCCTCCACGAGGATCATGTCGTAGCCGAGATTGGCCCCCGTGCGAACGGTCGTGGACACGCACATGTCCGTCGTGATGCCGAAGACCACCACTTGACGGATGCCGAGGCGTTTGAGGCGCAGGTCGAGGTCGGTGCCGATGAAGGCGGAGTTGACGCTCTTGGAGACGACGGGCTCTCCATCCTGAGGCTCGAAGCCCGGCCGGAAGGCATTGCCGGGCTGGCCGTGGGCAAGGGTCGAGCCGGGCGTGACGGAATCATGCTTCACATGGATGATCGGCAGCCCCCGAGCCCGCCATGCGCCCAGGATGGCCTGGCCGTTCCGGTCCACGGCGCCGTTCCACCGGCGCGGCCACGAGGGGCCGTCGAAGGCCTGCTGCATATCCACGGGCAGAAGGATGGTCTGGGCGAAGTTCATGGGGCATCTCCTTATCCTCCATCTCTTCGCGCCTTATGCCGCCGGTTTCACTAGACAAGATGACCGGTCGACCGGCAAAAGCATCGGACGTGAAAAATGGATTTGCACTTTTGGGATCCATCCGATGCTTCTTCTTTAATGAGCGCATCGTTCGGAGCAGAAAACCGGATCCACTTTTCCGCACGATGCGCTAAGTGCCGGTCAGACGGACTGAGAAGCGGCGATTGGGGCATGATACTGGACGAGAAAGACAGGATCCTCATTGCGGCCCTGCGGAAGAATGCCCGTGAAAGCCTCGTGGGCCTTGCCCGCAGCGTCGGGCTCTCGCGCAGCGCCACCCAGGAGAGGATGCGCCGCCTGGAGCGGGAGGGCGTCATCAAGGCCTATACGGTGGAGCTGGCTTCCGCTCACGATCCTGCCGTGCGCGCCATGATCGCCGTCACCTTCGAGCCGGGCTTTCGCTGCAAGCAGGTGGTGCCCCGCCTAACGGGCATTCCCGAGGTCGTCGCCTGCTATTCCCTGACGGGCTCGATCGACCTGATGGTCAATGTGGCCTGCGATTCCAACGCGACCCTCAACCGGATCCGGGACGTGGTTGCTTCCGTACCCGGCGTCGCCACCGCCACGACCCATATCGTCCTCGCGACGGAATGGTCGCGGGAGTAGCCACAGGCGCGCCACTCTTGTTGAGGGATCATTCCGGGGCTGCCGTTCAGCCCCGGAATGAGGATTGACCGGAAGCTCAGTGCTTCTCGGCCGTGTCGCTCTTCGGGCTTCTGGCCTTCGTCGTCTTGCGCTTGCTGTGGTCGCTGGAGCGGTTGACGTACTTGACTTTCCTGGGCTCGGCCTTGGCGCCCTTCCCGGAGCCGCCCTCTTCGCCGATGAGGCTTGGCGGCAGGAAATGCCGGGCGGCTTCCGTCACGACGCCGGCCACGGCGCCGGCTGCGGTCTGCGTCAGGTCGGCGGTCTGGGAGCCGGCATTGGCCGCAGCCGCGCCGGCTTTCTTGGCCGTGCGGGTCCGGGTGAGGACGGTCGCGGCCGCGCCGGCGGCGGCGATGAGGGCGTCAGCCAGGATTTCCCGCCCGAGATCGGAATTGAACAAATCCATGAGGCCCGACTTCTTGGCCGTTTTTGCCAGCTTCGTGCCGGTGCTCTTGCCGGCGCCTTTCTTCGCTTTACTGCTGCCCTTCTTATCCTTCGGCATGTTCATCTCCTGATGGTCAAGCTTGCCAGACAACCCCGATGGAACCGCAGGGGTTCCCGAAAGGCCAAGGTTATCCGAAGTGTCTGGCCAGGACCTCGCGGACGGCCTCGACCAGCTTGTCCTCGGTCACCGAGAATTGTGCCGGGCGGGCTGCCTTCCATTCCTCGTTCGAGGCGATGGCCCCTGCTGCCTTGGCGCCCTCGATCAGGTCCTTGATCTCGACCTCGCCGCGCTCGCGCTCGTTGGAGCCCTGGATGACGACGCAGGGGCTCTGCCGCCGGTCGGCATATTTCATCTGCGCCTTCATGCCCGACGAGCCGAGATAGAGTTCGGCGCGGATGCCGGCCTGGCGCAGCGTCGAGACCATGCGCTGGTAGGCGGCGATCTGGTCGCGGTCCATCACGAGCACCACCACGGGGCCGGGCTTCTCGGCTCCGGAGACGATGGGGCTCTTCACCATCTGCAGGGCCGAGAGCAGGCGCGACACGCCGATGGAGAAGCCGGTCGCCGGAACGGGCTCGGTGCGGAAGCGGCCCACGAGCCCGTCATAGCGCCCGCCGCCACCCACGGAGCCGAACCGGACGGGACGCCCGTCCTCGTCCTGCACCTGGAAGGTCAGCTCGGCCTCGTAGACGGGGCCGGTATAGTATTCGAGGCCGCGCACGACGGACGGATCGATGCGGATGCGGCCGTCGCTATAACCAGCGGCATGAATGCTGTCCGCAATCTGCCGCAACTCCTCGACCCCTTCCATTCCCCTTCTCGACTGGGCAACGAGGCTCTGGATGGTGTCGATGATCGCGAGATTGGCTTGATGCTCTTGTTCCTGAGTCGGAGCCTGCCCAGATTGCGAGGCCTCCTCAAAGGGAAGAACACGCTCGTCCATTCCGGTTCCAAGAAAGGCAAGGATCACACGCTGTGCATTTGCGTCGAGTTCGGCGCCCTTGGTGAAATCTCCCGACTCGTCACGTCGCCCGCCGCTCAACAGCAGGCGAACACCGTCGACGCCGAGGCGGTCGAGCTTGTCGATAGCGCGGAGAACGATGAGCCTCTTGGCCTCGTTCTCCTCGCCACCCAGGCCTGCAGCCTCCAGCACGCCGTCGAGAACCTTGCGGTTGTTGATCTTGATGATGAAATCGCCGCGCTTGAGCCCGAGCTTTTCGAGCGTATCGGCGGCCATCATGCAGATTTCCGCATCCGCCGCGACGCTGCCTGAGCCCACCGTGTCGGCGTCGAACTGCATGAACTGACGGAAGCGGCCCGGGCCCGGCTTCTCGTTGCGGAACACCCAGCCGGCCCGGTAGCTGCGATAGGGCTTGGGCAGGGCGTCGAAGTTCTCGGCCACGTAGCGGGCGAGCGGCGCGGTGAGGTCGTAGCGCAGGGACAGCCACTGTTCGTCGTCGTCCTGGAACGAGAACACGCCCTCGTTCGGGCGGTCCTGGTCGGGGAGGAACTTGCCCAGCGAGTCGGTGTACTCGACGAAGGGCGTCTCGACCCCCTCGAAGCCGTAGAGCTCATAAGACTCGCGGATCGCCGCGAGCATGCGCTCGGTGGCGCCGAGGTCGGCGGGAGTGCGGTCGGCAAAGCCGCGCGGCGCGCGAGCCTTGATCTTGTCGGCTTTGGACATGGGTTTCTTACAGCAGCCGTTTGTTGGAAAGAACGTGCTGCGGTCACTACTCCCTGTAGTGGGGACGGGCAAGGGTTGTTGCCATATAGGCAACATTCGCTTCATTCCTTCCTGGATGGAGTCTGGCCCTGACAAAGCGGCAGAGACTTACTCTGTCAAAGAGCCAGCACCTTGGGGCCCGCAGCCTGAGCTGCGAGCCTTGGGTTGAGATCGAGGGTGGCGTGTCGGGCAGCCCGGCTCGATGATGGATGGTGAAGGTTAAGAGCCGGACTGCTCGTCACGCGCGGTTTGTTTCAGCGG
>NZ_JAFEMD010000189.1 GCF_016892765.1 Microvirga arvi | reverse complement strand
CTTCGTCGGCGAGGCCGCGCTGAAAGCAGGCGGCGCGCACAACACCATGAACCAGTTTGCGGCTTAAATGATCAGCGCGGGGCAGCAGTCCAAGCCGACGCTAGTCGATTGCACCTCACACCCGGGGTTGACCGACGCCTGATGACACAGAGGCCGCAAACGTCCCGGTAGAGTGAATGCTGCGGTCATCCATTGACTTTAACAGGAGTGAAGCACATGACGATTTCTGAAAAGCCACAACTGAAGAGCCGCTTCGAAGACGCTGCCAGCTCCATGTCTCCTGATCAAGAGAGTTCTATCCGGATCCTTGCCAATGAGCTCCATCGGGTGAACGAGGCTGTGATGAACTGCGTCAACCATGGCCTGTCAATCGAACTGCAAAGGGTCAAACGCTGCCATTCTGAGAAAGGATATTGGGGCGACATGATCGTGCCGATCATCGTCAAGCAGAGTGACGAGCGGAGCTAAGCGCCCGCCTTCATCCACAGAGCGGGCAGGGACCTACGTCAACCCGATTCGTATTATGGCGGCGCCGCGCTATCCATTCGATTGGATTGTCGCGTCGCCTACTGGCCATGATCCCTGAGCCATGTTGGCGTGGTGGTAGAGGGCAGCAGCTCCTTGGTACAGCGGGAGGCGACCATGTATTTGGTCATCCGCAAGTTCAACCACATCAGCTCGATGGCTGAGGCGGCTCGGCGAGCCGAGAGTAGCCTTGGCCGACTGCTTAAGCAATCTCCTGGCTTCCAAGGCTACTATACATGTGAGACTTCTGTCTTCATCCCAGCGGTACACCAGGCGCAGATCAATGTTTGCGGGCCTGAACCAGGTAGGCGGGGACGGTTGTCTCTCCAAGAGCCTTGCAGGCTTCGAGCCGGTGCAGCCCCTCAACCAAGACAAACCGTTCACCGTCCGGCCGCACAAGAATGGGCGTTTCCTGACCTTTCACCAGCATGCTCTCGGCCAGGGGTTCAACCTTCTGTGGATCCAGTGTCTGACGCCGTTTCACAGGCACATAGACTGAAGTAGTTTGGACTTAATCTGACAGACGGTGTCGTTAAGCTGAGGCATGAGCCGAGGCCGGGCGCGGAGTGGA
>NZ_JAFEMD010000188.1 GCF_016892765.1 Microvirga arvi | reverse complement strand
CGGGGTGCGTAGCGCCCGGCCTCGGCGTTCCCAAGGAGCACCGTCATGACCAATGAGCAGAAGATCATCCGGGCCAAGGTCGGCCTGCTGGAACTGGCCAAGCAGCTTGGCAATGTCAGCCAGGCCTGCAAGATGATGGGCTATTCCCGCGACAGCTTCTACCGCTTCAAGGAGCTCTACGAGACCGGCGGCGAACTGGCTCTGCAGGAACTGACCCGGCGCAAGCCGCTGCTGGCCAACCGCACCCCGCCCGAGGTGGAAGCGGTGATCATCGAGCTGTCCCTGGAGCAGCCGGCCTTCGGTCAGATCCGCCTCGCCAACGAGGTGCGCAAGCACGGCCATTCGATCTCACCGGCCGGGGTGCGTGGGGTGTGGCAGCGGCACGATCTCGAGACGATGAAGAAGCGGCTCAAAGCTCTGGAAGCCAAGGTCGCGCAGGAAGGTCTGATCCTCACCGAGAGCCAATTGGCAGCCTTGGAGAAGGCCAAGGCCGAGAAGGATGCGCACGGCGAGTTTGAGAGCGAATGCCCCGGCTATTGCGGAGCCCAAGACACCTTTTACGTTGGCACCATGAAAGGGGTCGGACGCATCTACCAGCAGACCTTCATCGACACCTACACCAAGGTGGCGTTCGCCAAACTGTACGACCGCAAGACACCGATTACGGCCGCCGACCTGCTCAATGATCGCGTCCTGCCGTTCTTCGATGCCCACGAGGTGAAGCTATGTCGGGTGCTCACCGACCGCGGCACCGAGTACTGCGGCAACCCCGAGCACCATGAGTACGAGCTTTATCTGGCGGTCGAGGACGTGGACCATTCCCGCACCAAGACGAAGAGTCCACAGACGAATGGCATCGTGGAACGCTTCCACAAGACGGTGCTGGACGAGTTCTATCGCGTGGCATTCCGCAAGAAGATCTATGGCTCGATCGCCGAACTCCAGACTGATCTCGATGCTTGGGTTCGGAGTTATAATGAGGAGCGGCCGCACCAGGGGCGGTGGTGCTTTGGCAAGACGCCGATGCAAACCTTCGTAGATGGCATGCCGCTGGCAAAGGAGAAGATGATTGCAGCCTGATCCTGCCGGACAGGCTCAACCCGATCACTCTCTGACGCTGAATGTCAGATCAAATGCCGACTACTACA
>NZ_JAFEMD010000187.1 GCF_016892765.1 Microvirga arvi | reverse complement strand
ATACCAAGTCTCACTGATCAGCATTGGTGAGCCCAGTCGCGCAGGCCAATGGACATGATGAGCCAAGGCCGATGGGTAAGCTTGTTCCAAGCCTCGCAGCAGTGATCGAGAATGTCCTTGTAGGATGTGAACACCCGGTTCGACATCCAGTTCTCGCGCAGATACTGCCAGATATTCTCCACCGGATTGAGCTCGGGTGATTTTGGCGGCAGTGGCAGCAGGGTGATGTTCTTGGGAACAGCCAGCCTGGATGACACGTGCCAGCCGGCTTGATCGAGCAGCAGCACTGCATGAGCCCCAGGTGCGACTGCCTGGGAGATTTCCGCCAGATGGAGCGCCATGGCCTCTGTCGTGCAGCGCGGCAGAACTAAGCCGGCGCCTTTCCCTTGGGCCGGACAGATCGCTCCGAAGATGTAAGCGGAGGCGGTTCTCAGATCGCGCGGGGCGGAGGGACGCGTGCCGCGCTTGGCCCAGCGCCGGGTGATCTTGTTCTTCTGGCCGACCCGCGCCTCGTCAGCAAACCAGATCTCTAGCGGCTTGCCGCCGGCCTCGCCGGTCGCGATCGCCGCCAGACGCGCGGGGAAGCTTTTTTAAAATCGTCCATCAGGCCAGCCGATTGGGCATGATGCCGTGGTCTGGCTGAGAGCTTGCGATAGTCAAGGGCGCGCACTTCCCGACTGAGTGTCTGCTTGGAGATGGTGATCTGGTACTCCTCCCAGAGCCACTGCATCAGGTCGACCAGACGCCAGCGCACCACGCCATGCACCGCCGGGACAGGGCCGTCCTCGATCATCTGAATCAGGTGCTGACGATGCTCTCGGCTCAGGATCGAGGGCTGACCTGGGGCCTTGCCGTCCAGAAGCCCATCCGGACCATGGGCATTGAAGCGCAAGACCCAGTCACGCACCGTCTGCAGGCCCACGCCGCCGATCTGAGCCGCCTCGGTGCGCGTGCCCCCGTCATAGATCGCCGCCAGAGCCAGAAGCCTTCGGGTTTGCGGGCCATCCTTGGCCCGACGCGCCAGGCTCCTCAGGCGAGTGGCATCGTAATCAGATCGGAGCGCCACCGGTGTCGACACAGCAAACCTCCTCGTTTGCCATGTTGAATCACATCTCCGGTGCTTTGAAACTGCGACGAGTCATCCTCGTTGGGACTTGGTAT
>NZ_JAFEMD010000186.1 GCF_016892765.1 Microvirga arvi | reverse complement strand
GCCTCGTCGATGGTAGAGAGCTGATTCCCAGAGCCAGGTTATGGCGCGGTCCCCGGAATTACTCCATGTGTCAAAACTCAAACAGCCTCACCCTCGGTGAACGATTTTTACAAGTTCACGCTCGTGTGCCCGGGACTCCGCGATCTATTGTGGTCGGCAGGAAATTAAATTGCTCCGCGGCGTGGCCTGTTCGCGTTTTGACACAGGCTCGACCCTGAAGAGACGTTCCATTGAGGCTCGTGGTTGATAGATCGAGCGCAGCCCGCCCAAACCGACCTCCAGCCACTTCAACCTGCCGTCGGCGGGCGTGACGTCTTCACGGCCGGGCTGAGGCTTGCAGAAGCTCCCAAGTGACGGGCAACGGTCCCGAGCCACCCATTTGCACCATCGTTTGAGTGCAGCTCATGCCCTGATGTGACTTGCAAACAGCCTGGAAGGTCAAGATGGCTTCGTCGCACTCCACGCACGGAACCGGACCGGAGGAGCGGCCGCGCCTCACGGCAATGAACCGCCTCCTCCCACTGGCCCTCCGGCCCAGCAATGCTCCCTGTCGGCGACCGCGGCAGGCTGCGAACCCCGCCGGGATGTGTTAGCCTACCCAACCGTCCGAGAGCACGCCCGTGACTAAGGAGAGGGTCGAGCGGAGACTAGCGGCAATCCTCGCGATCGATGTCGCGGGCTACAGCGGACTCATGGCTGCCGACGAGGAGGGCACGCTGGCGCGCTTGAAGGGCCATCGACGCATCCTCATCGATCCGGCGATCCAGGGCCATCAGGGACGCATCGTCAAAACCACCGGCGACGGAGCGCTCGTCGAGTTCGCGAGTGCCGTGGAGGCGGTACGCTGCGCTGTTGAGATCCAGAGCGCAATGAAGGAGCGCAATACCCAATTGCCTCCGTCCGAACGCATCGCATTCCGAATGGGGATCAATGTCGGCGACGTTATCATCGACGAAGAGGACATCTTCGGTGACAGCGTCAACGTCGCAGCTCGCCTCGAGAGCCTGGCCGAACCAGGCGGCATTTGCGTGACCCAGCGGGTGCAGGAGGATGCCGCCGGGAAGTTGGAGATCGGGTTCGAAGACGTCGGCGAGCAGACCCTCAAGAGGTACTGTCAAGTTGGCGAGAGGCGGCGATCTGTGGCACGGTCTTGGGCATGAGCACGCCATCTGACCCCTACAGGG
>NZ_JAFEMD010000185.1 GCF_016892765.1 Microvirga arvi | reverse complement strand
GACACCAGCAGCGTGCCCGCGAGTGTCACTGGCGCAAGCGCACCCGACGCCGACGTAAACCACGGCTGTAGTACTAAGTGTCTGGATGCGAGACCTCCTTGGCGTGAGCGACGACTTGGAGGGCTGGCGGCAAAGCGTCTGAATCGGGCGGCTTGTAGCGGCGGTTGGCCAATCTGGGCTCGGCGACGAGGCGGCTTCGCACGACCTCATCTGGTGTTCGCCCCTTCAACACGCGCTGGCGTCTCCTGTTGTAGGCCTGATTGAAGCCCTTGAGCAGCGTCTCCAGGTCCCGATGGCTGTAGATTGTAATCCCCAGCACCTCACGCTGTACCCGGCCGTTGAAGCGCTCGACGAGGCCGTTGGTTTGCGGCGTGTAGGGCTTGGTCGTGCGATGCTCCACCTTCAGCCTCCGGCAGGCGTCCTCGAAGCCATCGGCGGTAAAGCAGGATCCTCGGTCCGTCAGGACGTGCGTGACCTTGAAGGGAAACGCGCCGATCGCCTCTTTGAGGAAGGCGACCGCGCTGGTGGCCAGCTCGTCGTCCTTGACCGCCAGGTGCACCCAACGGGAGCAGCGGTCGATGGCGACATAGAGAAAGCGCTTGCGGCTCTCGCCGTTGGCGGTCTCCAGCTTGGGCAGGTGCTTGATGTCGATGTGGATGAAGCCGAGATCATACTCCTTGAACGTGCCGATCTTGCGCTGGCGCTGCTGCGCCGGCGGCAGGCGGCCGAGACCCTCAGCCTTGAGGATGCGGTAGACTGCATCCCGGTTGAGATGCGGCAGGAAGTGCGTGACGATGAAGGTGAGATCATCGAGCGGAAAGCCGGTGGCCTGGCGCAAGGCGCAGACGATGGCGCGCTCTTCCTCGGTGGCCTTCCAGGGCAGCTTGTGCGGCCGGCTGGAGTGGTCCTGGCAGTCCTGCGCCCCGCGTTTGCGCCACTTGCGGATGGTCTCGGTGCTGACGCTGAAGCGTTGGGCCAGCACGCCGGTGGGCTCTCTCGAGCGAGCAATCTCCTGGCGGACCGCCGGGGTGGTGCGGGCTTGGGGATGAAGGGAGTGCATCAGATCCTCCACCAGGCACGTGGCGGGCGTCGCGAGCCATCGAAGCGCCACGTATAGTTCTCAATCGCCCAACGCACCTGATCCCAACAACGTTCCGCTACCAAACACCTTAGGGCTTGGCAGGCAACTATTTGCCAATTCAAGTT
>NZ_JAFEMD010000184.1 GCF_016892765.1 Microvirga arvi | reverse complement strand
TTAACCCGCCATGGCTTTTTTGAGGTTTTCGTCGATTTTGTCGAGGAAGCCGGTGGTGGAAAGCCACTTCTGCTCGGCACCGACGAGCAGCGCCAGGTCCTTGGTCATGAAGCCGGCCTCGACCGTGTCCACGCACACCTTCTCCAGCGTCGCCGCAAAGCGGGAAAGCTCCGCGTTGTCGTCGAGCTTGGCCCGGTGCGCCAGCCCGCGGGTCCAGGCAAAGATCGAGGCAATCGAGTTCGTCGAGGTCTCCTTGCCCTTCTGGTGCTCGCGGTAGTGGCGCGTCACCGTGCCATGCGCCGCTTCCGCCTCCACCGTCTGCCCGTCCGGCGTCATCAGCACCGAGGTCATCAGGCCGAGTGAGCCGAACCCCTGCGCCACCGTGTCGGACTGCACGTCGCCGTCGTAGTTCTTGCACGCCCACACATAGCCGCCCGACCACTTCAGCGCCGAGGCCACCATGTCGTCGATCAGCCGGTGCTCGTAATGGATGCCGGCGGCCTGGAACTTCGCCTTGAACTCGGTGTCGTAGATCTCCTGGAAGATGTTCATGAAGCGGCCGTCGTACTGCTTCAGGATCGTGTTCTTGGTCGAGAGATACACCGGGTACTTGCGGTTCAGGCCGTAGTTGAGCGAGGCGCGGGCAAAGTCGCGGATCGACTCGTCGAGGTTGTACATGCCCATGGCCACGCCGGCATCCGGGAACTTGAAGATCTCCTTCTCGATCACCGTGCCGTCCTCGCCCTCGAACTTCATCGTCAGGCGGCCCTTGCCCGGCACCCTGAAGTCGGTGGCCTTGTACTGGTCGCCAAAGGCATGGCGGCCGACGATGATCGGCTGGGTCCAGCCCGGCACCAGGCGCGGCACGTTCTTGCAGATGATCGGCTCGCGGAAGATCACGCCACCCAGGATGTTGCGGATGGTGCCGTTGGGCGACTTCCACATTTCCTTGAGGCCGAACTCCTGCACGCGGCCCTCGTCCGGGGTGATGGTGGCGCATTTGACGCCCACCCCGTACTTCTTGATGGCATGGGCGGCCTCCACCGTGACCTGGTCGTTGGTGGCGTCGCGGTTTTCGACGCCCAGGTCGTAGTACTTCAGGTCGATGTCGAGATACGGGTGGATCAGCTTGTCCTTGATGAACTGCCAGATAATGCGGGTCATCTCGTCGCCGTCGAGTTCGACGACCGGATTGGCAACCTTGATCTTCGCCA
>NZ_JAFEMD010000183.1 GCF_016892765.1 Microvirga arvi | reverse complement strand
GCCGTCTTACCACCGCTGCCCGTCGAGTAAGCGATCTCGAGTTTCGCGTGGGAGGGCATCGCCTGCCCATAGGTCTGCATTCCGGCAAGCGGTGTGTTTGGCACTTGCTCATAGGCGCGCGAGACCAGGTAGAGCAGGGAGCGGCTGTAGGACGGCAGCAGGGGAACGTTGGCCGACACCGTGTCATCCTGCTCCAGCTGGTCGGTCAGGTTGTACAGGTAGATCCGGTCCTGCAGCTTCATCGCACCCTTGCCGGTCAGATACGGCTCATAATGCTCTTTGAAGAACGCGACTGTGCAGGCGGGTGCCATCAGGTGGATCGTTCCGAGCTCGAGCTTATTCAGGTTGAACCGTCCAAGGGAGGAGAGCAGATAGCCGAGCACGTTGGCGCCGGCGCTGTGTCCAACGAGATGAAGCGTGGGGCGCCGAGGGGCTTTGTCGAGGCCGGACAGCAGCGGCAGCAGCCCCTTGAACCCGCCGTCGTACTCGGATCCCCGGCTGAAGGACATGAGCGCATCTTGCTTCATGTTCCGCCACGTATAGGAGCCGGTCTGCTTTCCGATCCCCGCCTCGAAGAACCAGTCGGACAAAGCGCCGCCGATGCGGCCGACGGCCGGCGACCGGGACAGCTGCCCGAACACCTCGTCGATGAACCCCGAGTCCCACATCAGATGAAAATTGTAGAGGCGATTGCGGCCAAAGATGTTGTTCCGCTTCCAGGTCGCAATGCGCTGGGCCTCGGCCCCAAGCGGGTTCAGGCCGCCATGCGCATAGATGATGAGGTGTTCGTAGCCGAGATTGTCGTTCGCGTCGGCTTTGGTCAGGCGCTCAACAGTCTCCTGCATCTCGGTCCCTGTGGGCGAACCATACTTGCCTGATGTGACGAGGAGGCCATCATCGATGTTGATGAAGTGGCCGATGATGTCACCTCGTGTCGGATCGCTGTAGCCGAAGAGACCCGTTGTGCTCGTGGGCGTGGCGCCTGGAGTGGCCCCGAAGGCGGCCGGCGCGCGGACACCGAGCTGCAGCACCCACGCGTCCATGATCGTGTTCGCCCAGTCGGCATAGGTCCACTTCGCAACGCCGTTCACCCCCAGCTCGGACCCCAGGAATTCAGGACCCAGAAGCCCGTGTCGTCGTATCCCACGATGGCGAAGGCGTGGCCTCCGACGGGATCGCCGCCGGGCGCAATGAGATCGTTCTTCGGATTCTCCCA
>NZ_JAFEMD010000182.1 GCF_016892765.1 Microvirga arvi | reverse complement strand
CCGGAACTGGCGGACATCACCGTCTCCCTGCTCGCCGCCAGGAGGATCTTGCGGGAGGAACTGTCCCGCCTCCATCGAGGGGCAGATCATTCAACTTCTTACGGAGGCCATGAATCAGCATAGACTGCCACTAAATGTTGCATTTCAGATTGAGTCCATGGATGCCATTAAGGGTCTTATCGCCGATGGTATGGCCTGTGGGGTTCTCCCATTGGGAACTGTCATGCGTGAGGTCAGGGCTGGCACACTGATCGCGCGGCGAATTGTTAATCCTCCCCTCAAGCGGACGCTTTTCTTGTTGCAGCCGTCGACGCGGTTGCAGACTGAGGCACGGCGGGAGGCGCAGGAAACGATCGAGCGATCAGTCTCACGCCTTGCCCAAAGCTTTGCTTTTGAGAGTGTGGGTTGAGAATTATCCTGCCTATCCGGTCACGATGGAGAAAGAACCTCATCCGTCTTCGAAGGCACAACCAACAGTGACAGGCGCAATGATTTGGTCGATCTGACAACATGGCAAGGGCAGCAGTTTAGGCTTGGCCCTGATCTCATCGCCTTCACGATAGTTCAGTCGTCGTCCAGTCCGGCAGACCTAAGTGGTGGACCGCCGGGCAGGTGTAGTGATCATGCTGGGCATCGTAGATTGAAGTCCTGCCCGCCGCCGATCAGGATCGGCTTAGCAGAGCAACGCAGTTCCACACAGGCTGGAATCAAAGAGGACATCGCATGAGCTGCTTTCATGACGATGAAAGCAGCTCATGCGATGTCATAGATCACACGATCAGGAAGTCGTTCAGTTTGACCGCCGCCCTATTGGCGAGCTGCGCGAACTCGATCTGTGCGGCGTGACCTGTCCCGTCCGGATCGTAGAACAGCGTACCGGTCGCCTTGTGGTAGATGATGCGATCCTCTGCGTCTTCAGCGCGGGCGCCGAGATGGAAGGCGTCGGCCTTCAGCCTGCCGTTTGCGCCAACCTTTCTGAAGACAGCGTTGTCGATATGGAAGACGTCGTCCGCGGAACGAAAATCGACGACGAGGTCTTTGTTCGACACTGCGTTTGGGGCCGCATCAAATCGGAATGCGTCGCGGCCCACACCGCCGCGCAGGTTGTCGTTCCCGCGCCCGCCGCTCACGATGTCGTCTCCTGCGCCGCCCTTGAGGATGTCAAATCCGGCCTCGCCGAACAGCCTGTCGTTTCCGTTGTCACCATTGAGGTTGTCGTCATCAGCACCGCCGAAGATCTGGTC
>NZ_JAFEMD010000181.1 GCF_016892765.1 Microvirga arvi | reverse complement strand
GACGATCCCCCTCGACCTGCGCAGCCGCAACGGGCTCGCGGTTCTTTCCATCATCATCACCTCGACCCCGGGCACGATCTGGGTGGAATACAACGCCGCGAGGAGCACCCTGTTGCTGCACGTGCTGGACCTGGTGGACGAGACGGTGTGGATCAGGACGATCAAGGGCCGCTACGAACGCCTGCTGATGGAGATCTTCGAATGAGCGCTCTCGCCATCCTCGGATGGGCCATCACCATCGCCCAGATCCTGCTCGGCCTGGCGATGTGCTGCGCCACCTTCCGCCTCGTCACGGGTCCGCGGGCACAGGACCGGATCCTCGGGTTGGATACGCTCTACGTGACCGCGATGCTGATGCTAGTCACTTTCGGGATGCGAACGGGCAGCACCCTGTACTTCGAAGCGGCGCTGGTCATCGGCCTGCTCGGGTTCGTCTCGACCGTGGCGCTCGCCAAGTTCCTCATGCGCGGCGAGGTGATCGAATGAACGCCGCAGGAGACTTGCCGACCTGGGCCACGCTGCTGACCTCCCTCCTGGTACTGGTCGGGGCGGCCGTCACCCTGATCGGATCGCTGGGGCTGCTGCGGCTCGGCAACTTCTATGCCCGCGTTCATGCGCCTACGCTCGGGACGACGCTGGGCATGGCCAGCATCCTGGTTGGGTCCGCCCTGTATTTCAGCGTGCTTGAGTCGCGGCCCGTGGTTCACGAGATCCTGATCGCCGTGTTCGTCACGCTGACCACGCCGGTGACCCTGATGCTGCTCGTCAGGGCGGCGCTCTACCGCGACCGCACGGAAGGCAGCACGGAAGTCCCGGCAGCCGAAGTGGTGGAGGACCTGATCCCTCCAGGATAGGACCGACACATCCTAGACCACGGGCTTCCGGAGCCGCACCCCGGGACCGGCCTCGTCGGACGGTATCAGCAGCGCCCCGCCCCGTTCCAGGGCCGCCACCACCTGGGCCGCCGTCGCCATGTGCAGGCTATGACGCCCGTTCTCGAAGTCGCGGATGGTGCTGCGCGAGACGTCCGCCCGTTCGGCGAGTTCCTCCTGGGTCCAGTCCAGGAGGCCGCGGGCGGCACGGCACTGCTCGGGGGTGAGTGGCGGCATTCAAGATGTTCTGGCTGGGACGTGAAGTTGCCCATTATGGTTGAATCTAGGCTGCTCTTCGCCGGGCACAAGAGGGGGTCATCGCAGAATCTTCCCAGAATCCTACGCTAAGAGTTTAGGAGCGTCATAGGCTGCATATGGCGTTCAGAAACAG
>NZ_JAFEMD010000180.1 GCF_016892765.1 Microvirga arvi | reverse complement strand
TGATCCGCCCCCATTGAACTGGTCCACCCTGAAGTATGTCTTGAGGCTCACAGGAGGACCACAATGCCCAAGAAGCGTCATAAGCCCGAAGAGATTGTTGCCAAGTTACGCCAGGTCGACGTGATGGTCTCACAAGGCCAATCCGTGGCCGATGCGGTTCGCGCCATCGGCGTGACCGAGGTCACCTATTATCGCTGGCGCCAGGAATACGGCGGGCTCAAATCCGATCAGGTCAAGCGCCTGAAGGATCTGGAGGCGGAGAATGCCCGGCTCCGCCGCGCGGTAGCCGACCTGACGTTGGATAAGCAGATCTTGAAAGAGGCGGCCTCGGGAAACTTCTAAGCCCCGCCCGTCGCCGCGCCTGCATTGCGCACGTGCGATCGACCCTGAAGCTGTCTGAGCGCCGGGTCTGCCGTGTACTCGGACAGCATCGCTCGACGCAGCGGCGCATTCCGCAAGGTCGAGACGATGAGGCCCGACTCACGGACGACCTCATTGATCTCGCCCGCCAGTACGGCCGCTACGGCTACCGCAAGATCGCAGAACTCCTGCGCTCGCAGGCCGGTTGGGTCGTCAATGACAAGCGGGTCGAGCGGATCTGGCGACGGGAGGGGCTGAAAGTGCCGCAAAAGCAACCGAAGAGAGGCCGCCTCTGGCTTGGCGACGGATCCTGCATCCGCCTGCGAGCAGAGCGGCCCAACCATGTCTGGAGCTATGACTTTGTCGAGGATCGCACCCATGACGGGAGAAAGTACCGGATGCTGAACGTGATTGACGAGTTCACGCATGAGTGCCTGGCCATCCGGGTGAGCCGGAAGCTGAAAGCAGTCGATGTGATCGATGTGCTCTCGGATTTGTTCATCCTGCGGGGTGTTCCGGGGCACGTTCGTTCAGACAATGGCCCGGAGTTCGTCGCCAAAGCCGTCCAGGACTGGATCAACGCGGTTGGGGCGAAGACGGCTTACATCGCTCCGGGCAGCCCGTGGGAGAACGGCTTCATCGAGAGCTTCAATGCGCGGCTCCGGGATGAGCTGCTCGATGGCGAGATCTTCTATTCGCTCAAGGAGGCACAGATTGTGATTGAAAGCTGGCGCCGTCATTACAACACCCTGAGACCTCACGGATCCCTCGGCTACAAGCCGCCGGCCCCGGAAGTGTTTGTGCCTGCCATGTCCGCGCGGGCGGCTCAGCAACCCCGGCTAGCCGCGCCGCCCGCACTGGCGGACAGGCCGTCACTGCACTAACATTCCAACCGGACCACTCCATGGGGGCGGGTCA
>NZ_JAFEMD010000017.1 GCF_016892765.1 Microvirga arvi | reverse complement strand
GCATCCCCTCTCCCGGGTGGGAAAGGGAGGATTGTCATCTCCGCGATCGCCCACCCAGTCGGACCACCCCCGCCCCTTACCCCTCCCCGCAAGGGGGAGGGGAAATGATGCTCACCCCTTGCGCCGCCGGGCTCCCTTCGCCATAGCATCTGCATGTCCAAGCCCATCGTCCGCTTCGCCCCGTCCCCGACCGGGCATATTCATATCGGCAACACCCGCGTTGCCCTGCTCAATGCGCTCTATGCGCGGCGGGAGGGCGGCACCTTCATCCTGCGCTTCGACGACACGGATCTGGCGCGGTCGAAGAAGGAATATGCGGATTCCATCGAAACCGATCTGCACTGGCTCGGCATCCCGCCCGATGTGATCGTCCGCCAGTCGGAGCGGTTCGACCTCTACGATGCCGCCGCCGAGCGGCTGAAGGCGGCCGGCCGCCTCTATCCCTGCTACGAGACCCAGGAAGAGCTGGAATTCCGCCGCAAGCGCCAGCTCGCCCGCGGCCTGCCGCCGATCTACGACCGGGCGGCCTTGAAGCTCACGGACGAGGAGCGGGTGAAGCTCGAAAGTGAAGGGCGCAAACCCCATTGGCGCTTCCGCCTCGATCCTACCAACGTCACCTGGGACGACCTCGTGCGCGGCCCTTGCCACGTGGATTGCAGCTCGCTCTCCGATCCGGTGCTGTTGCGCGAGGACGGGACCTATCTCTACACCCTCCCGTCGGTGGTGGACGACATCGACCTCAAGATCACCCATGTGATCCGGGGCGAGGACCACGTGACCAACACGGCCGTGCAGATCCAGATCTTCGAGGCCTTGGGTGCCGGCACACCCACCTTCGCCCATCACAGCCTGCTGATCACGGCGAGCGGCGAAGGGCTGTCGAAGCGCCTCGGGCACCTTTCGGTGAAGGGTTTGCGTGATGCCGGTCTCGAGCCGCAATCCGTCGCTTCACTGGCGGTGCTCGTCGGCTCGGCGGAGGCCGTGCGGCCGATTGCCGATCTTAACGAACTCGCCAAGCTGATCGACTTCTCCCACATCTCCCGCGCGCCGGCGAAGTTCGACGAGAGCGAGCTGGAACATCTGAATGCCCGTCTCATCCACGAGATGCCGTATGAGGCCGCTCGCGAGCGGCTGGCGCAGCTCGATGCGGACGAAGGCGAGACTTTCTGGAATGCCGTGCGCGGCAACCTGACGAAGGTTCAGGATGCGGTGGAATGGGCGAGGGTGGTGCGCGGTCCCGTGACGCCCGTCATCGAGGACAAGGCCTTCATCGGGACGGCGATGGGCGTGTTGCCGGCGGCTCCGTGGGATGCAACCACGTGGAAGACCTGGACGGAAGCGGTGAAGGCCGCCACGGGCGTGAAGGGCAAGGCGCTGTTCATGCCCCTGCGCCTCGCATTGACTGGCCTCGCCCACGGTCCCGAACTGGCAGCGCTCCTGCCGCTGATCGGTCCTGAGAGCGCCAAGGCGCGGCTGTCGGGGCAGGCGGCGTAAGCAGTAGGGCGATGATCCAGTCATCGTCATGCCCGCACTTGTTGCGGGCATCCACGTCTTTGAACCGCTGCGCCATGAAGACGTGGATGGCCGGTACAAGCCCGGCCATGACGGAGGAAGTTTAAGCCTTGATCCTGTAGCCCGTCCTGAAGATCCAGCCGATGGCCGCGAGGCAGATCAGCATGAAGACGAGCGTCATGCCGAGGCTGATGCCGACATCCACGTCGGCGACGCCGTAGAAGCTCCAGCGAAATCCGCTCACCAGATAGACCACCGGGTTGAACAAGGCCACGGTCTGCCAGAACGGCGGCAGCATGTTGATGGAATAGAAGCTGCCGCCCAGGAAGGCGAGCGGCGTCACGATCATCAGCGGCACGATCTGCAGCTTCTGGAAGCTGTCGGCCCAGATGCCGATGATGAAGCCGAAGAGGCTGAAGGTGATGGACGTGAGCACCAAAAAGGCGATCATCCACAAGGGATGCTCGATCGAGAAATCCACGAACAGGCGCGCCGTGATCAGGATGATCGCGCCGATGATCACCGACTTGGTGGCGGCGGCCCCCACATAGCCGATCACCGTCTCCACCGCCGAGATCGGAGCCGAGAGGATCTCGTAGATCGTGCCGGTGAATTTCGGCATGTAGATGCCGAACGAGGCGTTCGAGATGCTCTCCGTCAGGATCGAGAGCATGATCAGGCCGGGCACGATGAAGGCGCCGTAGCTCACGCCTTCGATGCTGGCCATGCGCGAGCCGATGGCCGAGCCGAACACGATGAAGTAGAGCGAGGTCGAGAGCACCGGCGAGGCAATGCTCTGCATGATCGTGCGCCAGGTGCGCGCCATCTCGAAGAGATAGATCGCCTTGATTCCGTAAAAGTTCATGACCGCCCCCGCACCAGGCTGACGAAGATCTCCTCGAGCGAGGACTCGGAGGTCTGCAGGTCCTTGAAGTCGATGCCGTGCTCGTTCAGGCGCCGCAGGAGGCCTGCGATGCCCGTCTCCTCGCTTTGCGTGTCGAAGGTGTAGACGAGCTCGCTCCCATCCCCGGAGAGATGAAGGCTGTCGGATTGCAGCTCAGGAGGCAGGCTCGAGAGGGGGCTCTGCAGGTGCACAGTCAGCTGCTTCTTGCCCAATTTCTGCATCAGGATGGCCTTGTCCTCGACCAGGATGATCTCTCCCTTGCTGATCACCCCGATCCGGTCGGCCATCTCCTCGGCCTCCTCGATATAGTGGGTGGTGAGGATGATGGTGACGCCGCTCTCCCTGAGACGACGGACCATGTTCCACATGTCCCGCCGCAGCTCCACGTCGACCCCTGCGGTGGGCTCGTCGAGGAAGAGAATGTTGGGCTCGTGCGACAAGGCCTTGGCGATCATCACCCGGCGCTTCATGCCGCCGGAGAGCGTCATGATCTTGCTGTCGCGTTTCTCCCATAGGGAGAGGTCCTTCAGGATCTTTTCGAGATAGGCGGGGTTCGGCGGTTTGCCGAAGAGGCCCCGGCTGAACGTCACCGTCGCCCAGACGCTCTCGAAGGCGTCCGTGGTGAGTTCCTGCGGCACGAGGCCGATCTTCGTGCGGGCCGCCCGGAAGTCCCGGACGATGTCGTGGCCATCGGCGCTGATCCTGCCCGTGCTCGGATTGACGATCCCGCAGATGATGCTGATGAGCGTCGTCTTGCCGGCTCCGTTCGGTCCCAGAAGGGCGAAGATCTCGCCCCGCCGGATCTCCAGGTCGACCTTCTTCAGGGCCTGGAAGCCGGAAGCATAGGTCTTGGTGAGACCGGAGACGGCGATGATCGGGTCCGATGCTCCAGCGGGCCGGGGCATCTCAAGGGAATCGAGCGGTTTCATGCCGGGGTGATAGCATGACGGGAAGCGGTGCGGAATGGACGCGCTTATGATGCTCGCACTCTTGGTCGTCATCCCCGGACTTGTTCCGGGATCCACGTCTTTGCTGCCCTTAAAGACGTGGATGGCCGGGACAAGCCCGGCCATGACATTAATGAAGATCAATTCTGAACGTTCGGAACCGGGATCACGTCGGGTGCGATCACGCGGACGGTCTTCTTCTGGCCGTTGCCGGAGGCCACCTCGCGGGTCGAGCCTTCGCCCTTGCCGACCACCGTATTGGTCTCGATGGACTGGGGTCCGATACCGGCCGATTCCTTGCTCGCGGTCGGAGCGGAGGCGGCGATCTCGGCAGCCTCCTTGCTCTCGTCGTCGGCCTTCTTGTCGGCGGCCTTGCGGGCGGCCTGAACCTTGGGACGCGACAGCTCCTCCGCCTTCTCGGCGGTCACGATCAGGTCGCCCTTGCGCTGCTCGAGCATGCTCTCGGCCTTGCGCAGGACGACGGCCCAGCTCTCGTTGGGCTTCTTGCAGGCGCAGCTCTCGTCGAAGCTCTTGCGGAACTTGAAGGCGTTCGCCAGCGACGTGTAGGGCTGGTTCGAGGAGAGCGAAACGGCCCGGTTGAGGCCGTTGTCGCCGCCCGGATAGGCGAAGGCCGTGGTCTCCGTGCCGGGGCAGAGTGACTGGCACATCTCGTTGGCGCTCTGGCCGCCGCCTGGGGGAGTGGTCAGCGGGAAGAACGATCCGTCGCAGGTCTTCACGCAGATCAGGCGCCCGCCACCTAGAGCGCGGGGCGCATCGTCCGCGATGATCGGCTGCCCCTCGGGCATGATCTGCTGCTGCGGCTGTTGCTGGCGCGGGGCGCCGAAGAGGGATTCGAAGAAGCCGCGAGGCCCGGTGGAGCAGGTCTGCTGCACGGCGACCTGCAGCTGACGGCGGCGAGCCTCGATCTCATCCTGATCGGCGCCCTGTGCGGCAAGACGGGCATAGCCTGCCTCCAACTGGCGGATCTGCTGGGCGATGGAGCCGCATTCCGCAGGGGCGGGGCCCGCTAGGAAGCCGAGGGGTCCGCGTTCGCATCCGATGTTGCGGTAATAGGCGACGAGCCGGTTGATCTCCGCCCGCTGGGCGCGCATCTGGCCAGTCGGCGCGCTGCCGCCGCTCCGCTCCAGGGAGGCCAGCTCCGCCTGGAAGCGCTGGCATTGCGCGGACTGGGCGAGCGCGGCCTGTCCTGCGGCCAGGAAGGCCGTTATGGCGATGAGGGAGCGGAGAAAAGATGTCTTTGTCATAAAGCTGATCGCAGAACCGGTCCGTTGGGCATTCTATGCCAGGCTAGCCTGTCATGTGACGCCCGAATTTGACCCTATTGTGATTAACGCCTTGCCCGCTCCAGGGGTCACTGTCTAGCTTCAGTGTAACAGCGACTTTGGAAAGAGGCCTTGCATGTACTCCCATACGACGGTTGGAGCAAATGACCTTCCCCGGGCGCGCGCCTTCTACGAGGCGGTCTTCGCGCCGCTCGGGCACGAGGTGCGGTACTCGGACGAGACCTTCGTCGGCTGGGGAGTGCCGGGCGGACCGCCGCAATTCCTCATCGCGCGGCCCTTCAACGGGGAGGCGCCGAGCGTCGGCAACGGAGCCATGATCGCCCTCGTCGCACGCAAGCGCAGCGTGGTCGATGCCTGCCATGCAGCGGCCCTGGAACAGGGCGGGACGGACGAGGGCAAGCCGAGCCTGCGCCCCCACTACCATCCGAACTACTACGGCGCCTATTTCCGCGATCCCGACGGCAACAAGATCTGCATCGTCTGCCATCAGCCTGAATAGCGCATCGTGCGGCCCGCTGGGTCCGCGCTCAACGATGCGCGCATCTAGGCTGGAGCATCGGATGGATCCCAAAAGTGCAAATCCACTTTTCACGTCCGATGCTCAAGACCCTCGTCAAAGGCCAGAGCTATCCCCACATGAGAGCGTAACGGTGGGAGATGAATCCGACAATGCTTGCACGAATCGCCTTGGCCCTGACCCTCGCCCTGGCTGCCGCCACCGGTGCTACGGCCCAGGAGCCTGACCTGATCTTCAAGAAGTCGACGGTCTGGCGGGCGCTGACGCCTGACGACAAGCTTGCGGTCTATGGGATCGACGATCCGGTGGTGGAGGGCGTGGCTTGCCACTACACGACGCCTGAGCGCGGCGGCATCGCCGGCACCTTCGGCGTGGCCGAGGAGGTGTCCGACATCTCGCTCTCCTGCCGCCAGGTCGGACCGGTGAAGTTCAAGCAGAAATTCGGCCAGGGCGACGTGGTGTTCAGCGAGCGCCGCTCCCTCATCTTCAAGAAGATGCAGATTGTCCGCGGCTGCGATGTGAAGCGCAACACCCTGGTCTACATGGTCTACTCGGACCGGCCGATCGAGGGCTCGCCCAAGAATTCCACCTCGACCGTGCCCCTGATGCCCTGGGGTACCGAAGTGCCTGCGAAATGCGGGGACTGGGTGAATTCCTAAAGCGCATCAGCCTGCGCTTTCGTTCAGCAGCAATCTTGCGGCCGTGGCCCACATGATCAGTCCGATGGCGGTATCGAGAATGCGCCATGTGACGGGTCGGGCAAACAGGGGCTTCAGAAAGCGGGCGCCGAACCCGAGGGAAAAGAAGAACACGAAGGAGGCCAGCATGGCGCCGGTAGTGAACAACCCCTTTCCCTTATCAAACTGAGTCGAGATCGAGCCGATCAGGACCACCGTGTCGAGATACACATGCGGGTTCAGCCAGGTGAGAGCGAGGCACGTGAACACCGCCCTGCCAAGGCCCGACGGTGCCGCGTCGGACGGTCTTAAGGAGGCCGATCCGAAGGCCGCCATGAAGCTGCGTGCGCCATAGGCAAGGAGAAACGCGGCGCCTCCGTAGCGCAGAACCGTCTCGGCCCAGGGTACCTCCGCGCTGAGCCGCGCGAAGCCGGATACGCCGGTCAGGATGAGCACCGCATCCGAGACCGCGCAGGTGAGACACACGGCAAGCACATGCTCCCCGCGCAGGCCGATGCGCAGCACGAAGGCGTTCTGGGCCCCGATGGGAAGAATGAGGCTGAGGCCGAGCAGGAAGCCGGCAAGGAGCGGGGCTGTCATGTCGATTGTCCAATGAGGATTCGACGCTTGCTAGATCCTTGATTAGAATTAGGACAGTTAAACTCTCTGATGCTGATTAAGAAACGCTAATCCAATGCTGGATTACGACCTCCTCTCGGCTCTTGCGGCCGTCATCCGGACCGGAAGCTTCGAGCGCGCTGCGCAGCACCTCAATGTGACCCCCTCGGCAATTTCTCAGAGGGTGAAGCTGCTGGAAGAGCGGATCGGGGCAGTTCTCGTCATCCGGGGCCAGCCCTGCCTGGCGACGGAGGCCGGGCAGCGCCTGTGCCAGCATGTGGAGCAGGTGGCGCTCCTGGAGAATTCCCTGCGCCAGTCGCTTCCAGGTCTGGAGCCAGAGGGCCGTCCAGTCACCCTCCGCATTGCCGTGAACGCGGACAGCCTCGCCACCTGGTTCATTCCGGCCATGGCCGAGACGAATGGGTTTCTCTTCGATCTTGTTCTGGACGATCAGGATTACAGCGCCGACTGGCTGCGGCGTGGGGAGGTGATAGCCGCCGTGACCTCCCATGGAAAGCCTATCCAGGGGTGCAACTGCCAACCCTTGGGCGTCCTGCGGTACGTTGCGACGGCAAGTCCCGACTATATGGCGCGATGGTTCGCCGAGGGGCTGGACGAGCATTCGATTGCCCGCGCACCATGCCTGGTCTTCAACCAGAAGGACAGGCTGCAGAGCCTGTGGCTGCGTCAGGCTTTCGGAACGGACGGGCGGCCGCCGGTCCATTGGCTGCCGTCATCCCAGGCTTTCGTGGATGGCGCATTGGCAGGATTGGGCTGGGGCATGAATCCGGAGATGCTGGTCCTGGATCATCTTCAGGCCGGGAGGCTGGTGGCCTTGAAGCCGGGTCAGGTTCTGGAAGTGCCCCTGTTCTGGCAGCAAAGCCGAATCGTCAGCCTGCTGCTGGGGGAGGTGACCCAGGCCGTGTTGAAGACGGCCCGGACCCTGTTGATGCCGCTCGGCACGGTCTAGAGCTCAGTTCGAGCAGGTCACCGAGACCGGCGGATCCTTGGGACCGAAGGAGGCCTTCTGGATGTTCCCCGTGACCTCGTCCGGCGCGACCTGCCGGAAGGAAACGGCCTTGGTGTAGCCGTGAGCCTCGCACCAGGCGTTTGCCACAACTTGGCCACAAGCCTGGTTTCCTATGAGGCATTCCGCGACGCCATAGCCGTCGGTGGAAGGCACCATGAAGGTCGCTTCGGTCGAAGAGGCCTGGGTACCATTGGGAAGCAGCGTCAGGGACGCGGCTGCGAAAAACACGGCAGTACCCATTCCGAGCATGGCAAATGCGCGGCGCATCGTAGACCTCTTTGTTTGAACTCGTGCGATTATGCCACGAGTGTGCGTGAACAAAGCTCTAACGCGCTTGGCCGGAAGGCGTTTCATGCGTCCGTGCAAATAAAACATGCTTACCAAATCGGAAACCTTGACGTCCGAGGCCTGAATCGGCATTGATGGCTTCATGAACACGGCAACGATCCTCATTTCCGGGATTATTTGCGGCTAGCGCACTTCGCTGGCTGGAGCCGTCTCGTTCTCAATCCAAAGATCGAAACCATCCTCCGGCCTGCGGCCTGACAGGGGTTTGGTTTCATGGCGGTCCAGCTTCGGCTCTACAACACGCTGACCCGGTCGAAGGACGTTTTTCGCCCGATCGACCCTCGGAACGTGCGCCTCTACGTCTGCGGACCCACCGTTTACGACTACGCCCACATCGGCAACGCCCGCCCGATCATCGTCTTCGACCTTCTCTTCCGTCTGCTGAGACATGTTTACGGTACGGAAGCTGTGACGTATGTGCGCAATATCACGGATGTCGACGACAAGATTAACGCCCGCGCCGCCCGAGATTACCCGGATCTGCCCCATAACGAGGCCATCCGCGAGGTCACCCGGAAAACCGAGGAGCAGTTCCACGCCGACATCCGGGCGCTGGGCGTGCTCATGCCGGAGGACGTGAACGAGGAGGACAAGCCCCCGCGCTTCGTCGAGCCCCGGGCGACCGAGCATATCGACGAGATGCGCATGATCATCGAGCGCCTGATCGCGCGCGGGGCGGCCTATGTGGCCGAGGAGCACGTGCTCTTCTCGGTTGCGGCGATGCAGAACCTCCCCAACGTCCCGAAATACGGCGCCTTCTCGAAGCGCTCCCTCGACGAACTGCTCTCCGGCGCCCGCGTGGACGTGGCGCCTTACAAGCGCGACCCGATGGATTTCGTGCTCTGGAAGCCCTCAGGCCCGCAGGACCCGGCCTGGGCCTCGCCGGCCGGCATCGCGACGCCGGGCCGTCCCGGCTGGCATATCGAGTGCTCGGCCATGGCATGGCGGCACCTGGTCCAGGCCTTCGAGACGCGGCTCATCTGCGCCGACCCGACAGCCCGCGAGATCTTCGACATCCACGGCGGCGGCATCGACCTCGTCTTCCCGCACCACGAGAACGAGATCGCGCAGTCCTGCTGCGCTTTTGAGACGCCGCGCATGGCCAATGTGTGGATGCACAACGGCTTCCTGCAGGTGGAAGGGGAGAAGATGTCGAAGTCCCTCGGCAACTTCTTCACCATCAACGAACTGCTGCAGGATTGGCCGGGCGAGGTGCTGCGCTTCAACATGCTGCGCACCCACTACCGCCAGCCCATCGACTGGACGACGAAAGGGCTCGAGGAAAGCGAGAAAACCCTTGACCGCTGGTATGAGCTTGCGGGCAGGGGAGAGACTGCTTTCGTCTCGGACCAGATCGTCGATGCTCTCGCCGACGACCTCAATACGCCGAAGATGCTGGCGGAGCTGCATGCTCTCGACGGGCAGGGCGCTCATGAGGAACTCGGCGCGAACCTTCGCACGCTCGGTTTTCTTCTCGAAGGAGCAGAGGCCTGGAAGGCGCGCAAGCAGGCAGCGCTCAGCGTCGATCCTGCGAAGGTCGAAGCGCTGATCGCGGCCCGCAAGGACGCGCGCGCCGCCAAGAACTGGGCCGAGTCCGACCGCATCCGCGACGAGCTTGCGGCGATGAACGTCGTCGTGAAGGACAACAGAGACGGCACCACCTGGGAGGTCGCGCGCTGATGGGACAGGCCTTGCCGAAACCGGGGCTTCGTCCCTTCCTGCCGGCGGACCTCCCGGTTCTCGTCGATATCTACGAGGAGAGCATCGCGGAGCTGACGGGCGAGGATTACAGTGAGAGCCAGCAGGAAGCCTGGATTGCGCTTGCGGAGGATGAATCCTTTGCCGAAAAACTCACACAGGGTCTCACGCTGGTAGCCACCGTCGAGGGCTCACCCGCCGGTTTCATCGCGTTGAAGGACAACGAGGTGATCGAGCTGTTCTACGTGCATCCGGCCGTGGCGGGGCAGGGGATCGGCACGATGCTCTACGACGCTGTCGAGAAGCTCGCCGGCGCGCGCGGTGCGGCGCGTCTGATAGCGGAAGTACCTGACAATGCGCTGCCCTTCTTCCAGAAGAACGGGTTTCAGCCGCAGCGCCGCAACACGGTGCCATTAGGCGACGAATGGCTCGGCACCACCACCATGGAAAAGCGCCTGACGCCGCCCGAAGACAGGAAGTTGTCATCATGAGCCGAGACCGCGTCTACCTCTTCGACACCACCCTGCGCGATGGAGCGCAGACGACGGGGGTCGACTTCTCGCTCGAGGACAAGAAGGCGATCGCCACGCTCCTCGACCGGCTTGGGATCGACTACGTGGAAGGCGGCTATCCGGGGGCAAACCCGCTGGATACCGCCTTTTTTGCTGAGAAGCGCACCAAGAACGCCAAGTTCACGGCCTTCGGCATGACAAAGCGGGCGGGGCGCTCGGTGTCGAACGATCCCGGCGTCGCGGCCTTGCTGGAAGCGCAAGCCGACGCGATCTGCTTCGTCGCGAAATCATGGGATTACCATGTGCGCGTGGCGCTCGAGATCACGCCCGAGGAGAACCTCGCCGGCATTCATGAAAGCGTCGAGGCCGCCCGCGCGAAGGGCCGCGAGGTGCTCGTCGATTGCGAGCATTTCTTCGACGGCTACAAGGCCAATCCCGATTATGCGCTCTCCTGCGTGAAGACGGCCTATGAGGCCGGCGCGCGATGGGTCGTGCTCTGCGACACCAACGGCGGCACGCTGCCTCACGAGGTGGCGGAGATCGTCTCCACCGTCACGAAGGTTGTGCCAGGCACGCATCTCGGCATCCACGCCCATGACGATTGTGGCTGCGCGGTCGCAAACTCGCTCGCGGCGGTCGAGGCAGGCGCGCGCCACATCCAGGGCACGCTCAACGGTCTCGGCGAGCGCTGCGGCAACGCCAATCTCATCACGCTCATCGGCGCGCTGAAGCTGAAGGACGGCTATGCCGCCCGCTTCGATCTCGGCGTCACCGACGAGACGCTCGGACAGCTCACCCATGTGTCGCGGCAGGTGGACGAAATCCTCAACCGCCAGCCGAACCGTCACGCGCCCTTCGTGGGCTCCAGCGCCTTCGCCACGAAGGCCGGCATTCATGCCTCCGCCGTGCTCAAGGACCCGCGCACCTACGAGCATGTGGAGCCGGAAGTCGTCGGCAATGCACGCAGGGTTCTTGTCTCGGATCAGGGCGGGCAGTCCAACATCCTGGCCGAGCTGAAGCGCTGCGGCTTCGAGCTCGAAAAGGGCGATCCGCGCATCGCTCGCGTGCTCGATGAGGTGAAGCGCAAGGAATCCGAGGGCTTTGCCTTCGAGGGCGCCGACGCGTCCTTCTACGTGCTCGTCAAGCGCATGCTCGGCGAGGTGCCGGCCTTCTTCGACGTGGAGCGCTTCTCCGTCAATGTGGAGCGCCGCTACAACGCGGTCGGCGAACTGGTGACGGCGTCCGAGGCCATCGTGAAGGTGCGCGTCGGCGACGAGGTTCTGATCTCCGCAGCCGAGGGCAACGGCCCGGTCAACGCGCTCGATGTCGCCCTGCGCAAGGATCTCGGCAAGTACCAGCACCTGATCCAGGATCTGGAACTCGTCGACTATAAGGTGCGCATCTATCAAGGCGGTTCGGATGCGGTCACGCGCGTCCTGATCGAGTTCGCCGACGGAACGGGCGAGCGCTGGACCACCATCGGCGTCTCCCCCAACATCATCGACGCCTCGTTCCAGGCGCTCACGGATTCGATGGTCTACAAGCTGCTGAAGGGCGGGGCGGTGCTGTAGATCAAGGCCTTGCGTCTTCCTCTGTCCTTGGGCGCCCCATGAACATCTCGATCCTGCTGCCAATCCTGGGTGGGCTCGTTCCGTCCCGCGCAGGATGAAAATGCCTTCTCAGAACCGGCGTTCGATAGCCTCTTCGTTACTGACGATCCCAACCCGCCGGGCGGCGTTCTCAAGCATCGGGATGACGTCCTCCACACGCTCGGCCACGAGATAGTTGAGTTCCAAGCCATGGCGGATGAAGCCCTGTTCGCGCATATGGGCGATCAGGGTGAGCAGGGGCTTCCAGAATCCCTTGGTGCTCAGCATGAGGATCGGCTTGGTGTGGCGGCCGAGCTGGGACCAGGTCATCTGCTCGACGAGTTCCTCGAGGGTCCCGATGCCGCCGGGCATGGCCACGAAGGCGTCGGCCTTCTCGAACATCAGCCGCTTGCGGGTGTGCATGTCCGGCACGACTATGGTCTCCTGCACGTCGTCGAGGAGCTTCTCGCGGGATTTCAGGAAGTCCGGGATGATCCCTGTGACATAGCCGCCGTGGTCGAGGACGGACTGGGCGACCGTGCCCATCAGGCCCACATTGCCGCCGCCATAGACCAGATTGATCCCCTGCTCGGCCATGAAACGGCCCAAAGCCGCCGCATTCTCGGCAAAAACGGGATCGTCTCCGAAACCGGAGCCGCAATAAACGCAAATGGATTTGATTGTTTTGATGGATGACATGGGCATTTCGGAGAGGCGGGGAGCCTCCCGCGCTGAGTCGTAGAGCATTATTTTGTCCTTTATGGCCGTAGCCTTTTGAAAGATAAACGGTTTAAATGGCTGAAAGTGCCGCGTTTGAGAAAAAGCATCATGGCGCATCCGAAAGAGTTAAAGGGCACGATTGCGCTTCTCGGCGCTGCCGCGGCGGCCGTCGTCGCGGTTCTCCTCGGCGTGCTTTACTGGTCCTGGTCTAGAATTCCCGAGACCCCGCAGAATGCGGCCCCCGTCCAGTCGGCACAGCCGTCCGCCCCACCGCAGCAATCCGTCCCGAGCCAGCAGCAGGCAGCCGCCAAGCCGCCGGCCGAGGCGCCGCCACCGGCACCGGCCAAGGATGCCCCCATCGTTCCGTCCTTCGACGTGGTCCGCGTCGAGCCGGACGGCGAGAGCGTCATCGCGGGCCGGGCGGCCCCCGGGGCGACCATCGAGCTTTTGAGGGGCGATCAGGTTCATGCCCGCGCGGCGGCCGATGCCTCGGGTCTCTTTGCCATCGTGCCACCCCCTCTGCCGCCCGGCTCCCATCAGGTGGTGCTGCAATCCATCGCACCGGATGGGACCCGCCAGCGCTCCGCCCAGAGCGTGACGGTCGTCATCACGGACGGCAAGACGCGGCCGCTCGTGACCCTGACGTCTCCCGACAAGCCCACGGTGGTCCTGTCCAATCCCGAGCCGCCGGAGCCCAAGGTGGCCGAGGCGCCAAAGCCTGATGCCAAGCCGGCCGAGCCGTCTCCCGCGCCTCAGCAGCAGGCCGGAGCGGCCCCGACCGTCTCCCCGCCTGCCCCAGCTCCTGCGTCCCGTCCCGAAATCAAGATCGTGACGGTCGAAGCGGAGGAGGGAAAGCTCTTCGTGTCCGGCCTCTCCGCGCCGGGAGCCACCGTGCGGCTGTACCTCAACGAGAGCTTCATCGCCCCCGGCGGATCCGGCGGCGACGGCAAGGTGTCGTTCTCCATCGGCAGCGGCGTGAAGCCGGGCGACTACCGGATCCGTCTCGACGATGTGGATCCCGTCTCCGGCCAGGTCAGGTCCCGCGCCGAGGTGGGCTTCAACGTGCCCGTCCAAGTGGCCTCGACCCAGCCCAAGGCTCCTGCACCGCCGCAAGCTCCGGCTGCCGCAGTGCCGGCGGTAGCCCAGCCACCGGGCTCCCGCGAAGTGGCCTCGGCCGTACCGCAGACGCAGGTGGCTGACGCCGGCACGGTGGTGATCCCCAACATCAATACGGCCATCGTATCGCGAGGCGACAATCTCTGGCGCATCAGCCAGCGCATTTATGGCAAAGGCCTTCGCTATACGGTGATCTACGGTGCGAACCAGGAGCAGATCCGCAATCCGGACCTGATCTATCCGGGCCAGGTTTTCGTGCTGCCGGGCGAGCAGGAGCTCAAGAGCAACTGATCCGCTCTGCGCGCAAGAGGAGCCAAGCCGGATCAAGCTTAATTTGGAACAATTACAAAGGCGGGGTGAATTCACCCCGCCTTTCGCCTATATCGGGGGTCCAGCGTCTCGATTGGATTCTTAAGCGTATGCCTCCCTCCACCGCCGTCCCCACGACAGGCGCAGCCCGGCCCAAGCCGAGCGGCTTGGCCGCTACCTGGACAAAGCTCTGGCCGTATATCTGGCCCCACGGCCGCCCGGACCTCCAGCGGCGGGTGTTCCTAGCCTTCGGGCTGCTTCTGGTCGCCAAGGGCGTGACCATGGTGACCCCCTTCGCCTTCAAATGGGCGACGGACGCGCTCGTCGCCGTCACGAGCAGCGGCAATCAGGCGACGGAAGTTGCCGCGACTGCCGGGTCCTGGATCTGGAAGGCGCCGATCCTGCTGACGGCGATCTACGGCCTCACCCGCATCCTCATGGCGGTGCTCACGCAGGTCCGCGACGGCATCTTCGCCAAGGTCGCCATGCATGCGGTGAGGCAGCTCGCCCTCCAGACCTTCGAGCACATGCACCGCCTGTCGCTGCGGTTCCATCTGGAGCGTAAGACCGGCGGCCTGACCCGCGTGCTCGAGCGCGGCCGCGAAGGCATCGAGGAGCTGTCGCGCCTCGTGGTGCTCACGCTCCTGCCCACGATTCTCGAGTTCGTTCTCGTTCTGGGACTGCTCGCCTGGGAGTTCAACTGGGTCTATTCCGCCGTCGTGTTCGTGATGGTGGTGGTCTATCTCGCCTATACCTACAAGGCGACCCAGTGGCGGATCTCGATCCGCAAGCAGATGAACGACTCCGACACGGACGCCAACACCAAGGCGGTCGACTCGCTCCTGAACTACGAGACGGTCAAATATTTCGGCGCCGAGCAGCGGGAGACCGCCCGCTACGACCGCTCCATGGAGAAGTACGAGAAAGCCTCGACCCAGACCTATACCTCGCTCGCCGTTCTGAACGCCGGCCAGGCAGTGATCTTCTCCATCGGCATGGCCATCGTGATGGTGCTGGCCGCGCAGGACATCATCGCCGGACGGGCGTCCATCGGCAGCTTCGTTCTCGTCAACGCCATGCTGGTGCAGCTCTACATCCCGCTGAACTTCATGGGCATGCTCTACCGCGAGATCAAGCAGGCGCTGATCGACATCGACGACATGTTCATGATCATCGACCGCAACCCGGAAATCCAGGACAAGCCCGGCGCTAGGCCGCTCGTGACCAACGAGGGCGTCGTGCGTTTCGAGGACGTGCATTTCGCCTATATCCCTGAGCGTCCCATCCTGAAAGGTGTGACCTTCGAGGTGCCGGCCGGCCACACGGTCGCCATCGTCGGCCCGTCGGGCGCCGGCAAGTCGACCATCTCCCGCCTGCTGTTCCGCTTCTATGAGCCCAGCGGCGGCCGCATCCTCATCGACGGGCAGAACATCGCCGACGTGCAGCAGGCGTCCTTACGCAAGGTGATCGGCATGGTCCCGCAGGACACGGTGCTGTTCAACGACACCATCGGCTACAACATCCAGTACGGCCGCTGGGATGCGTCTCCGGACGAGGTGAGGGAAGCAGCGAACCTCGCCCAGATCGACCGCTTCATCGGCCTCCTGCCGGAGGGATATGACACACCGGTCGGCGAGCGCGGCCTGAAGCTGTCCGGCGGCGAGAAGCAGCGCGTGGCCATCGCCCGCACGATCCTCAAAAGCCCTCCGATCCTGGTGCTCGACGAGGCGACCTCGGCGCTGGACACCTTCACCGAGAAGGAGATCCAGGACGCCCTCGACCGGGTCAGCCGCGGTCGGACCACTCTCGTGATCGCCCATCGGTTGTCCACAGTCATCGGCGCCGACGAGATCATCGTTCTCGATCACGGGCGGATCGTCGAGCGCGGCGACCATGCGAGCCTCCTCGCCCATGGCGGGGTCTATGCCGCCATGTGGAACCGCCAGCGCGAGGCGGACCAGGCGAGGGAGACCCTCAAGCGGGCCGAGGAGGAAGAGCGCAGCCCCGAGAGCGTGGCAGGTTGACGGGAGCCCTTCCGCCTGCCATCCCCACTAAAGCATCGGACCCAAAAGTGGATTTGCACTTTTGGGACTCATCCGATGCTCATTTTCTAACTAGCGCATCGTTGAGCGCGGAAAACCGGGACCACTTTTCACTGACGTGGCCCGCTGGGTCCGCACGATGCGCTGGCGCTCTTAAGGCTTGAGAAAATATGACCGATATCCTGGAATCGATGCGCCGCATCTTCGTGCCGATCCACAAGGAGGGCTATCCCTTCATCCTGATCGCGCTGTTTGCGACGATCGTGCTGGCGTGGCTCTGGTCGCCGCTCGGCTGGATCGGCGCGATCCTGACCGTCTGGGTCTGCTACTTCTTCCGCGACCCGCCGCGGGTCACGCCCCTCCGGGAGGGCCTCGTCGTCTCCCCCGCCGACGGACGCGTGAACCTGATCACCACCGCCGTACCCCCGGCCGAGCTCGACCTGCCGCCCGAGCCCATGACCCGCATCTCGGTGTTCATGAATGTGTTCGACTGCCACGTGAACCGCGCGCCGGTCACGGGGCGGATCACCCAGATCCTCTACACGCCAGGCCTCTTCCTCAATGCCGAGCTCGACAAGGCCAGCGAGGACAACGAGCGCAACGCCCTCGTCATCGAGACGGCGAACACGAAGATCGGCGTCGTCCAGATCGCGGGCCTCGTGGCGCGCCGCATCGTTTCCTTCGTGAAGATCGGCGACCATTTGAGCACCGGCGAGCGCTTCGGCCTGATCCGGTTCGGCTCGCGCCTCGACATCTTCGTGCCGCTCGACGCCCAGGTCCTCGTCGGCCTCGGCCAGACGGCGGTCGCGGGCGAGACCGTGCTCGCGGACCTGACGGCGAACGAGCCTGCCCGTCAGTACCGGGTCGGATAGTTCAGGTTGCCGGTGACGCCGGCACCCCCTAGATGTCATGGCATGAGCGATCTTTTCCCCCCCTTCGCCCCCGACCCGAACGAGCCGCGCAAGCGGCTCTTCAAGCCGGTTCCGGTTCGGGTCATCGTCCCCAACATCATCACCCTGATCGCCCTGTGCCTCGGATTGACGGCGATCCGGCTGGCGTTCGAGGGACGTTACGAACCTGCTGTCGTCGCCATCGTGGTGGCCGCGCTGCTGGATGGGGTCGATGGGAGGGTGGCCCGTCTGCTGAAGGGCACGTCGCGCTTCGGCGCGGAGCTCGACTCCCTGGCCGATTTCGTCAATTTCGGCGTGACGCCGGCTCTCATGCTCTACAGCTTCCTGCTGAAGGACTTGAAGGCGGTCGGGTGGATCGCGGTGCTGGTCTTCGCCATTGCGATGGTCCTGCGTCTTGCCCGCTTCAACGTGATGCTCGACGATCCCCACAGGCCCGAGTGGAAGAAGAACTTCTTCACCGGCATGCCCGCTCCCGCCGGCGCGCTGACCTCGATGCTGCCCCTCTATCTCTCGTTCCTGGGCGTCTCGATGGGCCCCGCCGCCGCTTCGATCGCGCTCGTTTATCTGCTGGGGCTCGCCTTCCTGATGGTGTCCACCATTCCGGTCTATTCCGGCAAGACCATCGGCCTGAAGGTGCCCCGCCATTGGGTTCTGCCGATCTTCGTCCTGTCGGCTGCGGTCTTCGGGCTGTTGGCTAACTTCCCCTGGGAGATGCTCACCGTCCTCACGGTGCTGTTCCTCGGCTCCATCCCCTTGAGCGTCATGCGCTATCGCCAGCTCGACCGCGCCCATGCCGCACAGGCGGCGGCGCAGCCCCAGCCGGTACAGCCTCAGCCGGCCGTCTCGGAGCCGGAGCCGCCTGCCGCTTGATCCAAACCCTTCTGGTGCCATGTTGTCACCAGGCGCAGCCTTATGCCCTTGTGAGTGTTCTTGAGGGGTCTGCACGACCCCAGAGCGTGGAGAGAAAAGTGGCGTCGTCTTCCGAGGTGTCGAATTCCAGCGCCCGTTCGAAGCTCATTCTCGCGTCCGCCTCGCCCCGCAGGCTCGCTCTCCTGCAGCAGGCGGGCATCGAGCCCGACGCCCTCCTGCCGGCCGACGTCGACGAGGCGCCCCTGAAGAACGAGGGTGCGAAGGAACTCGCCAAGCGCCTGGCCCGCTCCAAGGCGGAGGTGGCGCGGAAGGTGGCCCGCACGCGGGAGGATTTGAGGGATTCCTATATCCTCTCCGCAGACACGGTGGTTGTCGTAGGCCGGCGTGTGCTCCCGAAGGCCGAGCTGGTGGACGAGGCGGCGGCCTGCCTGCGCCTGCTCTCCGGCCGCGCCCATAGAGTATACACCTCGCTCTGCCTGATCACGCCCAAGGATGGGATCCGCGAGCGCCTCGTGGAGACCCGGGTGCGCTTCAAGCGCCTGTCCCGGGACGAGTTCGAGCGCTATCTCGCCTCGGGCGAATGGCGCGGCAAGGCCGGCGGCTATGCCATTCAGGGGCTCGCCGGCACTTTCGTGGTCAAGCTCGTCGGCTCCTATACGAACGTGGTCGGGTTGCCCCTCTACGAGGCGGCCGCCCTTCTGGACGGGGAGGGCTATCCCGTCCGCCTCTCCTGGCTCGAGGCAGCCTGAAGCTATCTCCCCATCACCCTGTCGCCGCCTTGTGCTGAGGCAGGTCAGAAACCATGTTGCCCCTTGTGAGAGAAAGGAGTCGAGGGATGAATGCTGCCAACGAGAACAAGCCCATGGCTTCGTCCGGCAAGTGCCCGATCTGCGGCAAGCCCGCTGAAACCCAGTACCGGCCGTTCTGCTCCCGACGCTGCTCCGACGTGGACTTGAACCGCTGGCTCTCCGGCACCTACGCCATTCCTGTCGTCGAGAGCGAGCCGGACGATCCGGACGAGGGCGACCGGGAGGCGTGATCCTGAAAACCCGGGTGCAATTTTTCTCGTCCGACCCGCTGGACATAGGGTCTCTGTCTGACTATACACCCCTCCACGACGCGCACGGCTTCGCCGCGCATCGGATGCCCAGGTAGCTCAGTTGGTAGAGCATGCGACTGAAAATCGCAGTGTCGGTGGTTCGATTCCGCCCCTGGGCACCACTTATTTTCCTTATATATCAAAGGGTTGAGGTTCGATGACTTTAGGGCAATGTCTCTGATGTTACCGTGCTTGTCCTGGTGCTGTTTCTGAAGCCGGAGTGCTCGGCCCGTTCGGTTACCTTAAATCTAGATTGGCACGATCGCGGTGATAAAGAATCATTGCGGCCTCTTACGGCCAAGCCTAACAACCCGGATGAGAGCCACGGAACAGCTTAGCTCGGTAGGGGTTCTCCAAGAGTCTCACTTTCCTCGATTGGTGAGACCTATAAGTTTAGTTTTTCGATGCTCCAGGAGGGTAGGATGACCAATGCGCTAGAAGCTCTTCTTGAGAAGGCCAGGAAAGTGCAGCCTTCTCCGGAGCACCGCGAAGAACAGCGGCGCAGCTTTGCATACGGCAACACTCATTTCGAGAACAACCGGATCACTCGCGAGATGGTAGACGAACAAGCCGAGAAGCTTGCGAGGGAAAAGAATGAGCGGCGGGATTGAGAAACGGGATAGTTTCGCGCACGAACCCGAGCTTATCAAAGATCCGATAGAAAAGGCACAAGCTGAGGCCCGGAATGGGCTTCAGCAGTACGACTACGGTGTCCAAACCGTTCTCACGGCGCTGGAACGCGGTGGTTTCAAGCTTCGTCTTTCATTAGTGTTGGCATTGCAGCGCGAAGCACTACGCGGCATCAGCCAGTATGCTGGTAACTTTCGTCCGGGCGGTGTTGAGATCACCGGCAGTAAGCACCCCCAACGGATGCGCACCTCGTGCCCGAGCTGGTCGAGGGGATGTGCGATTATGTTAATGAGAACTGGGAACGGTCGACGCCACTTCATCTGGCCGCATACATTATGTGGCGCCTGAACTGGATCCATCCGTTTGCGGATGGAAACGGGCGAACCTCCCGGATCTTGTCATACGTGGTGCTCTCAATCAGGGCAGGTGGGATTCCGCCTGGAACCCCAACAATCCCAGATCTGATCGTCGAAAATCGGCAGCCTTATTTTAGTGCGCTCGACGCCGCTGATGAAGCGTGGTCGCAGGATCGTATCGATCTTTCAGTGATGGAGGAGTTGCTGGAAAATCTGCTGGCCAAGCAGCTGACCAGCTACTTTCAGCAAGCAGGTGGAAAGATCGATGATGCGTCCACCACCCCGCTGACACAGCAGGATGAAGGTTGATCAGCGGCGCTTTGGCGCCGCTTTTGGTTTTGCCAGAGCTGTTCGAGAACGGTTTCCTGTCACGCGAGCCACGTATCATGCTCGCTGCCCACACCATCCCAACAATGGTCCATGATTGAGACTCGGTGAGAGAAGTTTTCAGGGTTGCGCCCAGCTACCCGGTCGAGCACAACGCGCATCCGTTCAGTGTTGCCCAAGAGCCGGAATAGGTGCTGCCCAAGATCGGAGATTGAGGAGCGAAGGCCTCGCCCTACCGGATCCCTAAGGAGGCTGTTAAGCTCATTCCCCTCCCAACCGAGATCTACAATTTCGGCCATCGTCATCGACTTTCCAGGAGCAGGAGGGAAACGATCCTTTGCTTTTTCGATAGCGGTGAGAAGAGTGTGCAGTGCGTCCTCAATCGCTTGCACCTGAGTGTGATCATTTGCCGTTTCGGTCATGCTTCATCAGTCCTTTTATTACGCCTCACGACCCGCAGCTCAGCTACTCGGCTGGTCTGAACGATCTTACCTCGGTTGTATCGCATGGTCGTGCTGAGTTGGGTATGGGAGGCGGCTTTCATGACATCTTCTGCCTGTGCACCGGCTTCAAAGGCCTCTGAGACGGCTCCCGCGCGGCTGTCCATGTTCCAGACGTCGTCCGGCCATCCTGCTTTGCGGGCGATCTTCCTGAACGTCCGGCTGAAGTGGGACTTCTTCCAGGGTTTGCCTGAGCCCTCATCCAAGATGACGGGGCCTACCCGCCGCTCAGCCGGAACGCTAGCGAGCTCGTTAATCAGATCAGGATATAGCTTCAGATCGTGCTCTGCCGTCTCCGACCCATTTGACTTTGAGGTCGGCTTCCTAATGACCATGGCGTTGTCGACCTGGCCCCAGGTAAGTCCCCATTCCCAGATCCAAGCTCCGTCGGTGATAGCCCCCTGGATCTTCTCGCGAGCGTCAGGGGAGGGCTTAACCCATTCCCCGATGACGTCCTTCTGACGGAGCCCCAGATCGAACTGGAGGGTCACAGCAAGAGCAAGGGAAGGGCGCCCGGCCTCATGGGCAGCTTCGCGGAAGGCGATGATCTGGTCATAGGTCGGCCGCTTCTTACGGGGCTTGGGCGATTTGAACTCCATTCGCTCCAACACCTGGGCCAGTTTCAGGCAGTCATCATCCAGCTCGCACCCGTAGCTGATCACGCTGCGGAATGTCTGGATGCAGGCATAGGCGCTGCGCTCGCCGTGGGCGGCCGTCCAGTTCTTGTGCCAGCGTCGAAGATCCGTGCCAGTGATTTCTGAGACGCGCCGTTTGCCGACAGTGAAGATTATCGTCTTGATGTACCGGCTGTAGAAGATCTGTGTCCCGACGCTTCTCATGATAGGGCGAATCCTCGTCCGTCTCGAAGGCGACGCAGACCCAGGCGATCGATCCATTGCCGTGCAAGTTTTTCGATGTCTCTGCCCCGCCCGCCCATTCCAGCATTTCGGCGTTCAACGTCGCGACCCTTTGCTGTTGACCCGAAGGCGACCTTCGGGAGCATGCTCCTGGGCCGAAGGCAATGATTCACCTGATCACAACGGGCGGAATTGTCAGTGGTTGGGCCGCTGCATCGGGCATAGCGACTGAAACCGCCTTGTGAGCACCTGAGAAACTCGATGCTAACCCGTGCAGTCACGGGCGCTAGGGCCGAGGATAAGGTCGCTTCCGACGCCGACGACGGCGCACTCCTCAGAGCGAGATGCCGTACCGGCCCGCCGCCGAGCGGATATGGCCTTGCATGGCGTCTTCGGCCATGTCGGGGTCCTGGCTGGTGATGCCCTTCAGAATGGCCTCATGCTCCCGCACAGTTTCACTCAGGCGATCGAGCTGCGCCATGGGCAGCCGCTGGCTCTCGACCAGCATCTCGCGGACTGGTCGATACATAGCGGCAAGAACAGGGTTCCCGGACAGCTCGAAGATGAGATCGTGGAATTCCGTGTCCTTGACGGCGAGGCTGATCACGTCGCCCGCCCTCAGCGCCTCGTGCATGGCGTCGGTGCAGCGTCTCAGGCGCTCCTTGGCGGGCTCGTCGATGCGAGCGGCTGCGAGCCTGGCGGCGTAACCCTCCAGTCCCAGGCGCGCCTCGTAGACATCGGCGGGCGTGCATCGGTCAGAGTAGCGCCAGAGCGGCCGGCGTGCATTGGTTTTTGCAACGAACACCCCGCTGCCTGCCCGCACCGTAAGGAGACCCATGGTCTCGAGCACGGTCAGCGCTTCACGCACCGACGGCCGGCTGACCCCGAGTTGCTCCGCCAGTTCTCGCTGGGAAGGAAGACGCTGGCCGGCCTTGAGGCCACCCTTCAGGATCAGGCGCTGGATATGCTCGACGATGCCGCGCGGCACAGGGGTGCGGTCGGCGAGTTCCAATCCTGGCAGGTTCACTGGATCGCCTGTCATCTGCTGTCCCACCTATCCACACGTCGAAAGCTCATAACGTATCAGGTCGCGCTTCTGTGGCCCATTGGCTTGAACTACCCCAAACTGCACGATTTGCCTTGACCATGCTCCAAGATGTCTGCACGATCAACTGGTCAGATTGGTAAGACCAGTTTGGCCAATATAACCTACAGCCGGCCTGTGCATGCTTTCAAGGAGCCGGCTACCAGACGGCAGCAGAGAATCGATCGCCGGCGATGGATCCGGCGCGCAAGATGGAGGATTAGATGTCAGCGAAATTCATCCGACGCGGCGCATTCGCCGCAACCTTAACCGCTCTGATGGCTCTGTCGGCTGGGGTCACGGCCTCCGCCGCCGACATGAAGGTCGGAGCGAATGTCGGTAACGTTCCTTGGGAGTTCCAGGACGAAAAGGGCGAGATCGTCGGCTTTGAGATCGACCTCGCCAAGGAAGTCGGCAAGCGCCTGAACATGAACGTGTCCTTTGTGAACATTCCGTTCAACGGGCTGTTTGCTGCCGTGCAGTCAGGTCAGGTCGATGCCGCCGTGTCGTCGATCACCATCACGAAGAAGCGCCTGGAGTCGGTGTCCTTCGCCCAGCCTTACTATGATAGCGACCAGTCGCTGGCGGTGCGGGCTAACGCGGGCGTCAAGAACCTGGAGAGCATGGCAGGCAAGGTGGCCGCGGTCGACACAGGCTCGACCGGTGATATGTGGTCGACGCAGAACCAACAAAAATACAAGTTCTCCGACATCCGCCGCTACGAAGGTTTGGCGCCGGCGATGCTCGACCTCGCTGCGGGCCGCATCGATGGCTACATCAGCGACATCCCGGCCGTCCAGTACTACATCAAGGACAAGCCGATGTATCAGGTGGTGGAGCGCATCCCGACTGGCGAGCAGTATTCGATGATGTTTGCGAAAAACAGCCCGTTGGCGGAAAAGGTCAATGCCGAGATCTCGAAGATGAAGCAGGACGGGACCCTGGCGAAGATTCACGAGAAGTGGTTCGGCGCCAAGGCGGAGCCGAATTCGACGACCGTTAAGGTCATGGAGATGCCCAAGCTCTGATGAGCAACTCTGCCCGAGCGTCTGGCACTTGCGTTCCAGGCGCTCGGCATGGTCACGAATGCCGAGGCGCTGTCCGTCATGTCCATCTTCGACACCTTCCTGAACTGGAAGGTTTTCGTCCAAACTCTCCCCCTGCTCCTGTCAGGCCTGACCACCACGCTGACTCTGGGAGTCACAGCCATCGTCCTGGGCTTTATCGGCGGGCTGGTTCTCGCCCTAGTCCGGCTCTACGCCAAGACCCCCCTGCGGCAGGTGGCCGTCGCCTATATCGATGTCTTCCGCTCTATCCCAATTCTGGTCTTGCTCGTCGTCATCTACTACGCGTTGCCCTTTGTCGGGCTGCGGCTTTCCTCCTTCGGAGCGGCCGCATCGGCACTGAGCCTTGTCTCCGCCGCCTATTCCGCCGAGATCTTCCGTGCCGGAATCGAGGCTGTGCCGAAGGGCCAGTTCGAGGCTGCTCACGCCCTGGGCCTGAGCCCTTGGAGACTCATGAGCGACGTGGTACTGCCGCAGGCGCTGCGGATCGTCATTCCACCGATCACGTCGAATTCCATCAACGTGATGAAGGATACCGCTCTTGCGTCCGTAGTGGCGATGCCGGACCTGCTCAAGCAGGCGACGCAGGCGCAGGCGCTGGCGGCGAATCCGACCCCACTCATCAGCGCGGCCATTATCTACATCCTGATCCTGATGCCGCTCGTTCGCCTTGTCGGGGTCTTCGAAAAACGACTTGCGGTGAGGGGACGATGACGCGCCCGATTATCGAGATGAAGAATGTCGCCAAGTCGTTCGGACTTTTTCAGGCGCTGCACAGCATCGATCTTAGCGTAAGAGAGGGGGAGATCGTCGTCATCATCGGTCCGTCCGGCTCGGGTAAGTCCACTCTGATCCGCTGCATCAACCAACTCGAGGAGCACAACGGCGGCACGATCATCGTTGACGGGATGGAAGTCGGCCGCGGCCGAAAGCGCGCCGTGCTGACCGAGGTGGGCATGGTGTTCCAGAGCTTCAACCTCTTTCCGCATATGACCGTGCTCCGCAACGTTGCGCTTGGTCCCGTCCGCGTGCGCGGCCTGTCCTGGGTGGCAGCGGAGGAGCGCGCCGAGCGGCTTCTGGCCCGCGTCGGGCTCGCGGATCAGGCGGCGAAATACCCCGCGCAGCTCTCTGGCGGGCAGCAGCAGCGTGTCGGAATTGCGAGGGCGCTTGCCATGGAGCCGAAGGTGCTGCTCTTCGACGAGCCGACCTCCGCGCTGGATCCGGAGATGGTGGGCGAGGTCCTGGATGTCATGCAGCAACTTGCCAAGACCGGCGTCACCATGGTCGTCGTGACACACGAGATGGGGTTCGCCCGCAAAGTCGCCGACCGTGTGGTGTTCATGGACGGCGGACGCATCGTTGAGGAGGGGCCTCCCGACGAAATCTTCAACACGCCGCGTGACCCGCGCCTCAGAAGCTTCCTTCAGGCCGTCCTGTCCCACTAGGCTTACGAATCCGTGCAGACCCTGTTCCCCAAACGCTTGACGCCGTCAGCCTTCAGCCCGTTCGGCGAGGTGCTGTTCTTCGACCCGAACCGCAGCCGCCTGGTTAATGATGGGCGGGCGCTGCGCTTCGACACCGACACCCGCTTCGATCACACATCACCCGATGGCGAGCCCGTGCTTGCGGTTTACCGGGCCCGCGGTGGGCCGCTGCCGATGCGGCTCGTGACCTTCGAACGGCATCCTCTGTCATCGCAGGCGTTCATGGCCCTGTCGGCTGAGTGCTTCCTGATTGTCGTCGCGCCGCAGGACCGGGCGGGGCTGCCGGATCTCGACCGTGCCGAAGCGTTCGTCGGCCATCGGGGCGAGGGCGTCAACTACGCCCGCAACCTCTGGCACGCTCCGATTGCGGCGATCGGCCCCGACGGCGATTTTCTCATGTTCATGTGGGAAAGCGGCTCCTCCGGGGATTGCATTCTCCATCACCTTCACGAGCCGCTCGTCGTCGGCACGTCCCAACCTCCCGCAGAATAGGTGTATCCATGTCTCTCGATCTCGGCTTCGTTCGCTCTCAGTTTCCCGCTCTGGCGGACGGGTTCGCCTATTTTGATAATGCGGGAGGCTCCCTGGTCCTGCGCAATGTCGCTGAGCGAATTTCGGATTATCTCCTGACCACGAGTGTGCAGACCGGCGCCAGCTACGAGCACTCGCAACGGGCCACAAGCCGACTGATGGAGGCTCGCGCCAAGATCGCGCGGCTGCTCGGCGCAGGACGGCCGGAGGAGATCGTTTTGGGACCCTCCACCACCGTCCTCGCCCAGTTCCTATCCCGTGCCATGGAAAGCCGACTCAAGCCCGGTGACGAGATCGTCGTCACGAATTTTGACCATGAGTCGAATATTGGCCCGTGGCGCTCCCTGGAGAAGCGCGGCATCGTTATCAAGGAGTGGTCGATTGATCGCGACAGCTACGAGATCGACCTGGATGACCTCGACCGCCTGATGACCGAGCGGACCCGGCTCGTGGCGGTGACGCACGCCTCAAACATCCTGGGCACCATCAACCCGGTCAAGGAGATCGCGCGCCGCGTGCATGAGCGAGGTGCAGAAATCGTCGTCGACGCCGTCGCCTATGCTCCTCACCGGGCCGTAGACGTGAGCGATCTCGACGTCGACTATTATATCTTCAGCTTCTACAAAACCTACGGTCCGCACTTCGCCGTGATGTACGGCAAGTACGAGAAGCTGATCGAGCTCGATGGGCTCTATCACTACTTCTATGGTCGCGATAAGGTGCCGATGAAGCTTGAGCCAGGCAACACCAACTATGAGCTCGCTTGGGGCTCGGCTGGCATCGTGGACTACATTGATGCCCTCGGTGGCGTCACCGGGGACCGCGCCGCCATCGGCCGTGCCTTCGACAAGATCGCGGCGCACGAGACGCTCTTGGGAGAAAAGCTCCTCAGCTATCTGAGGGACCGCAACGATGTGCGCATCATCGGGCGCCGCGACAGCGCAACGGATCGTCGCGTGCCGACTATCGCCTTCAAGGTTGACGGACGCGACTCGGCCGAGATCGTGCGCTCGACCGAGGCCGACCGGATCGGCATCCGCTTCGGCGACTTCCACTCCCGACGTTTGATTGAGCATTTGGGCCTTGCTGACGGCAATGGCGTGGTGCGTGTCTCCATGGTGCACTACAATACACCCGAGGAGGTCGACCGGCTGATCGGAAGCCTCGACCGAGCGCTTGCCTGAGGAGGACGAAGATGGAGTTCGATCTCGCGATCCGGGGTGGCACCGTTGTCACCGCCTCCGACACGTTCCGCTGTGACGTTGGCGTCAGGGGCGAGCGCATCGTCGCGTTGGGTGAGAACCTACGCGCCCGGCGCGAGATCAACGCCGCTGGGCTTCTCGTGCTCCCTGGCGGCATCGACAGCCATGTTCACATTGCACAGCCCTCCGGTCCCGGAGTGGTGATGGCGGACGATTTCGCCTCCGCCACGGCCTCCGCTGCGGCCGGCGGCAACACCACAATCCTTCCCTTCGCGCTGCAGCAGCGAGGCACGTCCTTGCGGGCCTGCGTCGAGGAGTATCGGCAGAAGGCCGAGAACGAGTGCTATGTCGACACGGCGTTCCACCTGATCGTGTCCGATCCGACGCCTGAGGTTCTGGGTCAGGAGCTCCCCGCGCTGCTCAAGGATGGCTACACGTCGTTCAAGGTCTTCATGACCTACGATGATCTCGTGCTGAAGGACCGCGAGCTTCTCGATGTGTTCGAGGTGGCGCGTCGGGAGCGCGCCCTCGTGATGGTTCATGCGGAAGGATATGATGCCATCCGCTACATGACCGAGCGTCTCGAACGCGAGGGCCGGACCGCCCCTTATTATCATGCGGTTTCTCGCCCCGAGAGCGTGGAGCGCGAAGCCACGCACCGGGCGATCAGCCATGCGGAACTTGTCGACGTGCCGATTATGATCGTGCATGTGTCGGGCCGCGAGGCCATGGAGCAGATCCGCTGGGCGCAGTCCCGTGGTCTCAAGGTCTATGCCGAGACCTGCCCGCAATACATCACGCTTACCGCAGAGGACCTGCAAGGTCCGAACATGGACATGAGCGGCGCGAAATACGTCTGCTCGCCTCCGCCGCGGGATACCGAGAGTCAGGCGGCCATCTGGGAGGGGCTGCGCAGCGGTGTGTTCCAGACGTTTTCGTCAGACCATTGCCCGTTCCGCTACGACAGTCCGTCCGGAAAGCTCCACCCGAACGGCAAGACTTCCTTCCGCTGGGTGCCGAATGGCATTCCCGGCGTCGAGACACGTCTGCCCATACTTTTCTCGGAGGGCGTCTCCAAGGGGCGGATCTCCCTGAACCGGTTCGTGGAACTGACTGCGACCAACCACGCTAAGATCTATGGCCTCTATCCGCGCAAAGGCTCCATCGGCGTCGGCTTCGACGCAGACATCGTGCTCTGGGACCCGAACCGCCGTGAGGTCATTCGCCAGGAGATCCTCCACCATGGAGCCGACTATACGCCCTGGGAAGGGTTCGAGGTCACTGGTTGGCCAGTGACGACGCTGCTGCGCGGTCAGGTCGTGGCCGAGGGCGGACGTATCGTCGGCGCCAAGGGAGCTGGTCGCATCCTGGCCAGGGACGTGTCGGCCTATGCAGCACCCGCCCACACCTGAAAGCGGCACCTCCGTCAGCCCTCCCTGAGATGGGGAAGCACATATGCGGGAGCCGCCGCCCGGAGGCCGGACCAGATGCAGCCCACCGTGATCGAGACCACCATTATGGCGGGCCCGAGGAAAGGGTCGTTGCTGCTGCGCAACACGCTGACGGCAAAGGGGCATAGAGACGCGCCGAGATAACCGAAGCTTTGGGACATTCCGGACAGCATCGCCGTCACTTCAGGTGTCGGAGAGCGCAGCGAAACGAAAAGAAGTGCAAGGCCGAACAGGCCGCCTTGGCCGAGGCCAAGGACGAGCGCCCACATGAGGCGCGTCGTGAGGGGTGCATAGATCAGGCCGAGAAAGCCTGTGCAGGTGGCAAACAGAACCACCAGGATCAGCAATCGCGGTGATACCCGCCGTGTCGCGAGCGAGGGCACCAGCAGCGCGGTCCCGGTCTGCGACAGGATCGAGAGGGAGGTAACGACGCCCGCATCCAGCACGTCGAGCCCGCGGTCGCGCAGCAGCGTCGGCAGCCAGCCGAGAACGATGAACGCCAGACCTGCTTGAAGTCCCATGAAGGCCGTGACCGACCAGGCCAAGCGGTCGCGCATCAGAAGAGAGAAGCGTGGCAGGCGTGCTGTGCCTGCGGAGGGAGTCTCGACTGAAGCAAGGGTGGCCCACATGATGCTGCCGGCGAAGGCGAGGGCACTCCAACTCGCAAGGGCGAGCGTCCAGGAGCGCCACGCCTGTTCGAGAATGGGCGTCAGTCCCGCGGCACTGGCCCCACCGACACTCAGGATCATCGTGTATAGGCCCGTCATCGGGCCGAGCCGCGTGGGAAAGCGGCGGCGGATCACCACCGGCAGAAGCACTCCTGCCATGCCGATGGCCGCTCCTGCAACGAGGGTGCCGGTGAACAGCGCGAGACTCATCGGAAGGGCGCGGAGGGCAAGCCCCGCCGCAAGACCCATGAGAAGAACCGCGATGGCCCGTTCGAGGCCCAGCTTGGCGGACAGGAAGGGAGCGAGCGGCCCGAACGCGCCGAAGCAGAGCACAGGCATGGTGGTCAGAACGCCGATCCACACGCCGCTGAGGCCCAGGCTCGTCTGGATTTCGGCCACCATGGTCGCGGTGGAGGTTAGGGCAGGGCGCAGGTTGACCGCGGCTACCACGACGCAGACCACGACAAAGCCGGCGAGGAGTGATCCGACCTGCGTGCTGGCGCGCAACGCCTGCGCCTCATTCGTCTTCCGGTCGCGTACAGTCAGCATACCCTGTCCTTCCAACCGCGTGGAGGCGGCTGGCGTGGTTGGTCGTGAGGTCGGGATGGGGCCCGCCGTCCCCGGTCCATCAAGCTTCGATCTGGTCAGTTGCTCTCACATGGCGCCAGAACATTTTCGGCGTCTCCAGCATGGACCGGAAGCCGGTTCGGTCGAGCATCGCGTCCGTCTCGCGTTGCGCGTCATCGAGCACCTCGTCCTCATCGACGAACATGGCTTTGCGGCCCTGCAGGGCGATGCGGCCATCGACGATCACGGTATCCACGTCGTTGCCGTTGGCGAAGTAGATGAGCCGGAAAACCGGCATGTTGAGCGGGTAGAGGTGCGGACGGCGTAGGTCGAGCAGCACCACGTCCGCCTTCTTGCCGACTTCCAGAGATCCGATGTCCTTTTCCATCCCGAGCGCCTTGGCGCCGTCGATGGTGCACATCTCCAGTACGCGACCCGGCGGCAGCCAGGTAGGATCCTTGAAGTGGGTCCGGTGGTAATGCATGCATTGCTGCATGTGTCTGAACATGTCGCCGGAGCGGTCCGGCGCCGTAGCGTCCGATCCGAGGCAGACATTGGCCCCCGCCTCCAGCAACTCGGGCACCGGACAGCGCCCGAGGATCGATGCGATGGCGCTCGGATTGTGGACGATGCTGGTACCTGTGTCGGCCACAATCCGGATTTCGTCCTCGGTGAGATCGGTGGAGTGCGATAGAAGAGCGTTCGGCCCCAGAATCCCGAGTTCCTTGGCATAGGCGACGCTGCCCTTCGTGTGCCCGTCCTGGGTAAAGATGAGGCCGGCCTCGCGGGCGAGAGCCGCCGTCAGCCGGGCCTGGCGCTTTGCCTCCTCAAGATTGTCCGCCCCAAGCTCCGCGAGGTGTTCATCACGCAGGGTCGGCGTGATGAGCGCAATGTTGAGGCGCCCGCCATGCTTGCCGTGCCAAGTGTGGATGAGCGACTTGCAGGTTTCGAACTGCTCCTCGAAGCTGACGGGGCGCTCCACGGCTTTGCCGTCGATGATGCGCGCATAGATACGCGGGTGCGGCGGGCGGGTCGGGCCGACCGCCACCACGGAGCGGGTGCCGACCTCGCGCACGCCCTCGCAGTGGGCGTCGCCATAGATTGGCTCGTCGGTGCGCAGGATCGTGTCGCCGCCGCCTAGCAGGGAAACACCGGTTGTCACGCCGAAGCGCAGACGCTCAAGCGCCGCGAGCCGCGCCTCGGCGCGCCAGAATTCGGGTGTCGAGGCCACCGTATAGGCCTTGTGGCACGCCTCGTACCATGCGTTGCTGTCGCCGCCCCCCATGGTTTTGATCAGGCCATGGCCTGCATGGGCATGTCCGTCGATAAGGCCCGGCAAGACGATCTTGCGGCTGGCGTCGATGACAGTGGGAGCTTGGTGGGCCGCCATCACTTCGGAGGTGATGCCCACGGCGACGATCCTGTCCTTCTCGATAACGATCGCGCCGTTCTCGATCACCTGCCGTTCCGGGTTCATCGTGACGACGATGCCGTTGGTGATGATGATGTCAGCCATGGGATAAGCTCCAATCGGTCAGGCGGCTTTGGTTTCGCCGCGGATGCGGTCGAGCGTGGGAACGAGCGATAGCAGCTCCTGCGTATACGCATGCTGCGGCGCATCGAAGAGGGTTTCGGAGTCCGCCTGCTCCAGGAGCATGCCCTGACGCATCACGGCCACGCGGTCGCACATCTGGCGGACCACCGCGAGGTCGTGGCTGATCAGAAGGAGGGTCAGGCCAGTGGCGTCGCGCAGGTCCTTCAGCAAGTTCAGGATCTGCGCCTGCACCGACACGTCGAGGGAGGATGTCGGCTCATCGCAGACGATGAGCCTGGGTCTGGCACCTAGCGCCCGAGCGATGGAAAGGCGCTGCTTCTGCCCGCCGGAGAAGGCATGAGGGAAGCGCTGGGCGGCATCTGCATCCAGTCCCACCGCTTCAATGAGGCGGGCAACGTCGCGTTCCGCTTCTGTGCGGCTGCTCGCGAGCCGGTAGAAGAGAATAGGCTCGGACAGGATCGAGCCGATGCGCATGCGGCTGTTGAGTGAGGAGTAAGGGTCCTGAAAGATCATCTGGATCGCCTGTCGCAGTGGCCCGACCCGGCGGGTCGCGCCTTCGCCGGCAATGCTCTGGCCGCGATAGAGCACGCGGCCTGCAGTGGGGCGCACGAGACCCGACACGACATTGGCGATAGTGGTCTTGCCGCAGCCGGACTCTCCTACGAGGCCGAACACTTCGCCGCTGTGCACGGAGAAGGAGACGTTGTCCACCGCACGGAAGCTATGGCCGCGTGAACCAGGCAGCCATCCGCTGGTGATGTAGTCGACGCATAGGTTCTCGACCGACAGGATGGGCGCGTCGCTTGGTGCCTCATCCATGCCTTCCGCCCTTGCGCGCAGCTCCGTGCGAGCCTCATCCGCGCGACCCTTGCCTTCCTCGCCCAGAACCGGAAAGCGGTCGAGCCGCTGGTCGATGCGCGGCACAGCGCCGATCAGAGCCTTGGCGTAATCCGCTTTAGGACGGCGCAAAACCTCTTCCGTCGTTCCAGTTTCAACCACCTTGCCGCGATGCATGATCGTCACGCGATCGGCGATCTGCGCTACGACGCCCATGTTGTGGGTGACGAGCAGAATGCCGATACCGCGCTCGTCCGCCAGGTTCCGTAAGAGCTTAAGAATCTGCGCCTGAACCGACACGTCGAGGGCCGTGGTGGGCTCATCGGCGACGATGAGGCGGGGATTGCACGACAGGGCCGCCGCGATGACGACGCGCTGCCTCTGGCCACCGGACAGCTGGTGAGGATAGGCCTTGAGCCGCCGTTCCGGTTCCGGGATCCCGACGGCCCGGAGCAGTTCGAGTGCGCGGGTGCGGGCTGCGGCCTTATCCAGCCTCAGGTGATACCGCATTGCCTCGGTGAGCTGGCTCTCAATGGTAAAGAGCGGATTCAAGCTCGTCATCGGGTCCTGGAAAACCGCTCCCACATCGCGGCCGAGCACCACGTCTTTTGCAGAGCCTTTGGTCGGATCGAACCGCTTGCCTTCGATGTGGATGCTGCCCGCAGCAATGCGGCCGGGCCTCTCAAGAAGGCCCATCACCGTGTTGCCGATGGTGGTCTTGCCTGCGCCCGACTCGCCCACGAGTGCGTGGATTTCGCCGGGGCGAATGACAAGGGACGCGTTCTCGACGGCAGTGAAAACCGTGCCGTTCGCGAGCGGATATTCGACCCGCAGGCCGTCGACGGCAAGAACAGGGGTTGAAATCGCCTTCATCGTTTCACCCGCAGTTTGGGGTTGAAGCGGTCGCGCAGCCAGTCGCCGACCACATTAACGGCCAGCACGAGGATCACGAGGGCCAGGGCCGGGAAGAGGGCGATCCACCAGATACCCGAAAAGACGAACTCATTGCCGATGCGGATGAGCGTACCGAGGGAGGGATAGGTCGGCGGCATCCCCACCCCGAGGAAGGACAGGGTCGCCTCGGTGAGCACAGCCGCCGCGAGGTTTATGGTGGAGATGACGAGAACGGGACTCATCACGTTCGGCAAGATGTGCCGCAGCATGATCCGCCACGGCGGCAGGCCGATGACCTTCGCGGCCCGGACATAGTCCTTCGCGGCCTCGACCATCGCGGCCGCGCGCACTGTCCGGGCATATTGAACCCATTCGTGAATGGCGATGGCGCAGATCAGGATGATCGGTGCCCACTCCGCCGTTGCCGCGCCAGGAAAGATTGCCCGTGCGATGCCGCTCACCAGAAGCGCAAGCAGGATGGTGGGAAAGCTTAGGATCACGTCGGCGATGCGCATGATCAGGGCGTCGACGCGTCCACCGAAATAGCCGGCAAGAAGACCCAGCGTCACGCCGAGCGTGGCCGCTAGAAGAACCGCTCCGCCGCCGATGGCGATGGATACGCGCGCGCCATAGAGCATAGCCGAGAGGAGATCGCGGCCCTGATTGTCAGTGCCGAGGAGGAAGCGCGTGTCGCCTTCGGCCGTAAAGGCGGGCGGCAGCTCAGCATTCATCAGCTCGAAGGAGGCGAGATCAGTCGGATCATAAGGGGCGATCCATGAGGCCATGAGGGCGCAGGTGACGAGGATCATGACCAGAATGGCGGCCAGGATTACCGAGACCGGCGCGCCCAGGCGAAATAACAGGCCGGGGGAAGATGCGAGCGTTTTCATGCGGACCTCGCACGCAGGCGGGGATCAACCACAGCGTAAAGGATGTCGACCACGGTGTTGATGAGAACGAAGAGAAGGCCGACGAAGAGCAGGTAGGCGGCCATCACAGGAATATCGACGAAGCTGACCGCCTGTATGAAGAGAAGACCCATGCCTGGCCACTGGAAAACGGTTTCCGTCACGATGGCAAAGGCGATGAGAGAGCCGATTTGAAGGCCGGTGACGGTGATGACGGGCATCAACGCGTTGCGCAGTGCAAGCCTGAAGTGGATGTAACGGCTCGGAAGACCGCGCGCCCTTGCGAAGCGGATGTAGTCGCTGGAAAGAACGTCGATCATCTCGGCGCGCACCAGACGCATGATGAGGGTGAGCTGGTACAGTGCCAGGGTGATGCCGGGCAGGAGAAGCGACTTCAGTCCGCTCGCCGTGAGAAAGCCCGTCGACCACCAGCCGATGCTGACGATCTGGCCGCGCCCGAAGGAGGGCAGCCAGCCGAGGGTCACGGCGAAGACCAGAATGAGCACAATGCCCGTGACGAAGGTGGGCGTCGAGATGCCCACCAGGGAGAGGGCTTGAACCAGTCGCGCCGCCATGCCGTTCGGCTTCAATGCGCAGAGAACGCCAAGCGGAATGCCCAGGGCTAGCGACAAAACGGTCGCGACGATCACGAGTTCCAGCGTCGCGGGGAGGCGCTCGGCGATGAGCTGCGTGACCGGGCGTTGGTTTCGGTAGCTGATGCCCAGATCGCCCCTCAAGGTTCGGGTCAGGAAACGCCCGTACTGGACGAGCAGCGGCTGATCGAGGCCGAGCGAGCGGCGGAGTTCCGCTTTTTCCTCCACGGACGCGTTCTCACGCGACATCGTCGCAACGGGATCGCCTACATAGCGGAACATGACGAAGGATACCGCCGAGACGACAAGCATGACGAGGGCGGCTTGCCCCAGCCGGGAGAGAAGAACTTTCAACATGGCTCATCCAGGCGGCTGCCGCGCAGAGGCAGCCCGCCCGTCTCCTGCTACGGGATCACTTGACGGTGGCGAACCACAGGCGGACATACTCGTCCGAGAACTGCGGTACGTCGACGCCGTCGCGGACGGCCCAGGCCACGGGCTGCTGGTGGAGCGGTATGTACGCCACCGTATCGTGGGCCACCTTCAGGGCCTCCACGAGCATGGCGCGGCGCTTGCCCTCGTCGAGCTCGACGGCAGCCTTACGGGTCAGTTCCTCAATCTGCGGATTGCTGTAGGTGCCCGCGTTGGAACCGCCATAACCCTCCCTCTGCTCAGTGAGAAGCGACGAGAGCACGCTGAAGCCGTCCATGGGCGGCAGGGTTGCCCAGCCAACCATCGACACGTCGAATTCGCCACGGTCCTGGCGCGGGAAGTAAGTTGCACGGGACTCCGTCTGGAGTTCGGCTTGGATGCCGGCCTTGGCCCACATGGAGGCAATGGCCACGCAGGTCTGCTCATCATTGATATAGCGGTCGTTCGGGCAGTTCAGTTTGGTTTTGAAGCCATTCGGATAACCGGCCTCCGTCAGGAGCTGCTTGGCCTTGTTCGGGTCATAGGCTAGGGGCTCGTCATTCTCCTTTGCATAGCCAGGAACGGGGGGCGCCACGAGCGTGCCTGTTTTGCGCGACTTGTCGCGCATGACACGCTTCTTGATCGTGTCCAGGTCGATGGCCTGCCACATGGCCTGACGCACCTTGAGGTCGAGCAGCGGGTTCTTCTGCCCCGGCATGGCCTTAAGCTCGGGACGGAAGTTGAGCGACAGCATGATGAGGCGCAGCGATGGCTCCTCAATGACCTTGAACCCCTGCGACGAGGAAATCCGTTGAAGGTCTTGAAGCGGCGCCGGCGCGATCAGGTCGAGTTCCCCCGACAGCAGTGCCGCCACGCGCGTGGCGTCCGACTTCACCGGCTTGAACTCGATCCGGGTGAGATTGTGCTGGGCCTTGTCCCACCAGTCTCGATTTACGACGAAGCTGGTGCCAGCGTCGGGCTTGTAGGACTCGATCTTGAAGGGACCCGTTCCCACGGCTGTCGTGGAGGCGGCCGTGGTGACGCCCGTGGCGATGTTGCCGGGTTTTAAGGCGTCGTTCGCCTCCATCCATTCCTTATCCATGATGTAGATGCCGGCAAGGTCATTGAGGAGGAGCGGGTAAGGGCCCTTTGTGACGATATCGACCGTGAAGTCGTCCACTTTCTCCGCCTTGGCCACTGTCGCGAGATTGCCGCGGGCGCGGGCACCGGGATCGAGGATGCGGTTGATCGAAGCGACGACGTCGTCAGCGGTAAAAGGATTGCCGTTGTGGAATTTCACGTTCCGGCGCAGTTCGAAGCGCCAAGTGTCGGGCTTCACCGTATTCCAACTCACTGCCAGCGCTGGCTCAAGCTCTAGGGTGCGGCTGCGGCGCACCAGGGGGTCGAAGACGTGGTGCAGCATACTCGTGGTGAAGCTCTCCGTATGGGCATACGGGTCTAGCGTCGTGATGTCCGTCGGCGAGGCCCACCTGAGGGTCTTGGCCTCTGCAGGTGCTCCCATGAGAGCGCTGGCGGCGACGGTCAGGCTGGCAGCAAGTCTGGCTTTCATGTCTCGGCCTCCTCAGAGCCTCTGGATGTATTTCATTTTTGGATACAATTTTAGTAAAAATTGCATACGAAATGTGAGGCGTCAATTCCGCTCTTTGAGTAATTTCGAGCTTGGCGCCCAAAAAGCGGATAGGGGAATGCGGCCAAAGACCAACGACATGCTGGCGCTGGTTCTTGCTGGTGATCGATAAGAAGTCGACCGTAGGTCCTATGCCACGCCGTTAGGAGGCGTAACGATCGAGGATAGACCTGATGTCACGATGCTTTTCGGAATTTGACGACAGCAGGGCCCTGTCGGTGACGGCTTGGAGGTGATGATCCATTGCGTCGATAGCGGTCCGGCCATCCCTGGCTCTCAAAGCATCAATGATTTGCTGGTGCTCATTGATGGAGCAGTCCGAGGAGTGTGGCCGGCTGTAGAGAGCTAAGATCAACGAGCAGCGGGACACCACTTCATTTACGTAGCGTGCAAGAACACCGTTTCCGGAGAGGGCAGCCAGGAGAATATGGAACTCGCCTGCCAAGCGGATTGCAGCGGGCCCGTCATGTGCGTTGGCTTTCATCTCGAGCGCCACGTGCTGCTCTAAGCGCTCAATGTCCCGATCCGTCACCTTCTCTATAAGCCTGGCAATAACTTGTCGCTCCAGACACATCCGGGTCTCGAAAATATCCTGAGCTTCCGACAGGCTCGGCTGGGCGATAGTGGCGCCCTTATTGGGTTGCAGGTCGATGAGTCCCTCGGCATGGAGGCGCGCGAGGGCCGCTCTGACAATAGTGCGGCTGACACCGAAACGGTCTCCGATGATGTCCTCAGGCAGCTTGTCGCCTGGCATCAGGGCCTGCTCGATAATGGCGCGACGCAGTCCTGCGTAGACGGATTCGCTGCGGGTGCCTGAGGTTGTCTTTGGCTTTCTGATCGGCACGTTCATCAATGGTTACAGTACAGATGGAGGGCGAACTTTGTTCCACAAAATTTGAAGCTAAGAAAGAACTATTCATCTCGAAGATTGTATGCATTAATGTATACTTATTTCTGCCCTTTGCAATGGGGGCTGGGTCTTGTGTGGGCCCAATGGGTCAGGGATGAGAAAGCTGATGCATGACTTGGTCATTCGCAATGTGCGCCCAATGGGTGGCGAAGCAACCTCGGTGTCGATCCGCGATGGTCGGATAGCCGGCTACGGTTCGACCCCCGACAATGCTGCACAAGCTTTAGATGGGGCCGGGGCGATCCTAATCCCTGGGCTGGTCGAAGCCCATACGCATATGGACAAGACCCTTCTCGGTATGGGCTGGTACCACAACGAGGTCGGGCCGGCGCTGATCGACAAGATCGAGAACGAGCGAAAGCAGCGACGGATTCTCGGCATCGATCCTGCCCGTCAGTCTGCCCGCCAAGCCGTGCTCGCAGCCTCCCTCGGTGTGACACATATCCGGACCCATGTAGACGTTGACACCGAGGTCGGCACCACAGGCATCGAAGGCGTGCTCGAAACCCGGGAGCGCTACCGAGACATCGTCGATATTGAGCTCGTGGCCTTTCCGCAAAGCGGAATGCTCATCCGGCCCGGCACTGTCGAACTCATGGAGAAGGCCCTACAACTTGGCGCTCAGGTCGTAGGTGGCCTCGATCCCGCCGCTATCGACCGTGATCCGAAGAATCATCTTGACGTCGTGTTTGGTCTCGCTGACCGCTACGGCGTGCCGATCGATATCCATCTGCATGAGCCTGCGGAGTTGGGTGCGTTCTCGATGGAGCTGATCATCGAGCGCACCAGGGCTCTGGGCCTGCAGGGCAGGGTGACTATAAGCCATGCATTCTGCCTTGGCATGGCGGATCACGACTACGTTGCGGCTCTCATTGATGCCCTGGCTAATGCGCGGATCCACATTCTGACGACAGCACCGGCTTCCAGACCGGCTCCTGCTGTCAAGCGCTTGGTGGAGGCCGGCATTGTAGTCGCAGCAGGCTCTGATGGGGTGCGCGACACCTGGGGGCCTTACAACAACCCGGACATGTTGGAGCGTGCCGTCCTCGTCGGTCTGCGCAACAACCTGCGTCGTGACGATGAGGTCGCACTGGCGCTCGATACCTGCACCTATGGTGGTGCGCGGATGATGGGCCTCAATGATTATGGCCTGGAGCCAGGCTGCAAGGCAGATATCGTTCTGCTTGATGGAGAAACTCTCGCGGAAGCGATCGTGAGCCGCCGTCCGCGCAAAATGGTAGTCAAGGGTGGAAAGGTGATCTGTCGCGATGGGGCGACATCGATCACTGCGCCTTAGTACTCATCGCCAAGACTGAGAGGACGGGGGGCGGGACCCGGAGGATCGTGAATGTCGGATGAGCGACTCCTGGATGAGCGCCACGCCCGATCGACAGCTCGGGGCAGGCCGAGATCGATGTTAGCGCATCGTGCGGCCCTCTGGGTCCGCTGCGAACGATGCGCTCATCCGATGCTCTAGTCCTTGTGCGAGGTCTGAACAAGATTTGAGCTCAATGATACGCCTTTGCTCGAGCGGATTGCCAACCTCCCTGGCGCGGCTGGAGAACGTTCGGGAACAGCCGCTCCTTCGAGGGCGAAAACTTAATCAGATTAATGCCGAAACCTCGGAAGCCACCACACGCGGTGCGGCCTAGAACAGGGTTACACCATGCTGCGCTTCTTCTTTCATCATTGCAGTGACGACCATATGATGCGCACTCGGGTGGTTGCCTATTGCCGGGCCTCCGATTTGGGCCTGATCCAAATGAGATTGCTGCGCAGTAAACGGACATCTTTCGCGTGGCATCAGCATGCCGTTCGCGGCACCGCCCACGGGCGTCGTGATAAATCATCCGCCCTGAATCGCGTAATCGCATCTGCCTGATTGATCGTGAGATCGATATCGTCCCAGCCATTTAGAAGCTTCATGCGCCAAACGGGATCGATGTTGAACGGTACTGACAACCCGCCGGCAGAGATCATCTGCTCCATTAGATCCACGATCAGCATTGTGTCGTTCGCCTCAAGAAGTCTGATGAGCGTCTCCGCATCCCTCTCGTCCACTCTGGCGGGAAGAAGTCCGTTGTTGACAGAATTGGAAGCGAAGATATCACCGAAGCTCGGAGCAATCACGCAGCGGATGCCATAATCTACAAGCGCGTATACGGCGGCCTCACGCGACGAGCCCGCTCCGAAGTTTCGCCGCGCTACGAGAATCTGCGCATTGCGATGGCGAGGGCGGTTGAGTGGAAAGTCGGAAATCTCTACGTTGTCGCCAGAGAAGCGCATATCGTGAAGCAGGTAGCCGCCATAGCCTTCCGCGCGCGAGCGCTTCATGAACCGGGCCGGGATCAGCTGGTCCGTATCGATGTTCGCGTAGGGAAGGGGGCACGCCGTGGCAGCCAGGCGCTGAAAGGGTTGCATCAGGAGCGCTCCTCGATCAGGGGGCGGACGTCGGCGAGGTGGCCGGAAACGGCGGCGGCGGCGACCATCGCGGGTGACATGAGGTGGGTCCGCGCGCCCGGCCCCTGGCGACCTTTGAAGTTGCGGTTGGTGGTCGAGGCGCAACGTTCGCCTGGCTGCACGATGTCGCCATTCATGCCCACGCACATGGAGCATCCAGATTCGACCCACTCAAGGCCCGCCTCCTTGAAGATCTGATCCAGTCCCTCCGCTTCCGCTTGCTGCTTCACCAGAGACGAACCGGGCGAGACGAGGCCAGGCACCTTGGCCTTGCGACCCGACAGCACCTTGGCGGCAGCACGCAGGTCCTCGATGCGGCTGTTGGTGCACGAACCGATGAACACGCGATCGATGCGGATATCGGTAAGCTTCTGTCCCGGCTTGAGATCCATATAGGTTAGCGCATCACGTATCTGCGTTGCCCTGCCCGAATCCGGGATCGACTCGGGATCCGGCACAGCTGTGGTGATCGGCAGCGCGTCCTCGGGGCTGACACCCCAGGTGACAACAGGCGCGATCTCGGACGCATCAAGTACGATTTCACGGTCGAACTTCGCGTTCTCGTCGGTCCGCAGACGCAGCCAGTCCTCGGCTGCACGCTCGAAATCGTCGCGCGCAGGCGCAAAGGGCCGGTTACGCAGATACGCAATCGTCGTCTCGTCGGGGGCTACCATACCGCAACGCGCGCCCGCTTCGATCGAGAGGTTGCACAAGGTGAGCCGCCCCTCCATCGAGAGTGCACGGATGGCCGAGCCCGCATATTCCACCGCATGTCCTTGTGCGCCATCTGCGCCGATGCGCGCTATGATCGAGAGCGCAATGTCCTTAGCGCCGACGCCCAGGGCCAGCGTACCGTCGACGGTAATGCGCATGCGCTTGGGTTTCCGCTGCCAGAGCGTCTGCGTCATCAGTACGTGCGCGACTTCCGACGCACCAATGCCGAAACCCCATGCGCCGAAGGCGCCGTGCGTGGAGGTATGGCTATCACCACAGACGATGAGAAGGCCCGGAAGCGTCAGGCCCTGTTCGGGACCGACAACATGGACGATGCCTTGCCGCGGATCGTTGAGGCCGAACAGCATCACGCCGTTCTCCGACGTGTTGCGCTCTAGCTGGTCGAGCATGTTCTGGATCGCCGTATCGATGCCATGTCCGGTCCGGCGGGTTGGCACGTAATGGTCGGCGATACCGAAGGTGAGGTGCGGATGGGCGACCTTGGCGCCGCGCTCCCTCAGCTTGTTGAAGGCATGAAACGAGCCCTCGTGCACAAAGTGCCGATCGACCCACAGCAGCGTCTGCCCGTCCTCGCGGGTTACGATGGCGTGACTGTCCCAGAGCTTGTCGAACAGGGTCCGAGGACCGGAGGGGTTCTGCGCCATCTCGCTCTCCCGAATGCGCTCTCATGGTTCATGTCGGAGCCGACGTCAGTATTTCCAAAGGGGCGGCTTGACGCAAGCGAAATGTATTATAGGGTATACAGGTAACTGTTCTCTGTAGCAGTCAACATTGTTGCGGCCTGGAGCGGGCAACCTTGGCGGACGCAGTCGAACCCCTCAAAGCGAGGCGCATCTACCTTCTACTGCGCGAGCGCATCCTCAACGGCGATCTGGAGCCCGGCTCCCGGCTGCCAGGTGAATTGTCGATCGCGGCGGGATACGGAATTTCACGCGTTACGGTGCGGCGTGCGCTCGATACGCTGGCGAGCGACGGTCTCATCGACCGCCGACCCGGTTCGGGAACATTCGTGCGCGAGGGCAATTCGGTTCAGCCAATCGTGGCGGATCTCTCGAACGTGCTGTCCCACTTGGTCGAGATGGGCCGCAGAACCGGCGTGCGGCTGTTGTCCTTCGCTTATGTGAACCCGCCCGAGAGTGTCGCCGCGTCCCTGGGACTCGAGCCCGGCGAGCGGACACAGCGCTCGATCCGTGTGCGCCTCATCGACGGGGCGCCGTTCTCCTACCTCGTGACCCATGTGCCCGAGCGTATCGGCGTTACCTATTCCGAAGCCGACCTCGCGTCGACGCCGCTTCTCGGGCTCCTCGAACGATCGGGGGTCGTGGTCGAGGAGGCGAGCCAGAGCATCGGCGCCACCTTGGCCGGGCCGGACGTCGCTGACGCACTGGGGCTGGAGATCGGCTCGCCACTCCTGTCGCTCACGCGCGTCGTCTGGGATCCCTCGGGCCAGGGCGTGGAGCATCTCCATGCCCTCTATAGGCCGGATCGCTATTCCTTCCACATGGACCTCGTGCGGACCGGTGCCGTCGGTGCCCGCCGATGGAATCCCGTGGCAAAGCCGGCCACCGCCGGGCCGGAACCGCACAAGCGGATAATCAAAGGGCCGGAGAGCCCCAAGCCAAAGTCCCGCCCGGTGCGGGTGTCCAACCAGAGGAGAACATCGACATGAAGAATATGATGCGTCCGACGCGCCGTTCGATATTGCGGGCAGGCGCCGCTTCGGCAGCTGTGCTTGCCATGCCGGCCTACCTGCGCGCTCAGTCGCAGTCCGTGAAGATCGGCATCCTGCAGCCCGTCACCGGTGCGCTTGCGCAGGACGGTGACTTCGGCCGCATGGGCGCCGAGATGGCCATCAAGGAGATCAACGATTCCGGCGGCCTCAAAGGACTCGGCGGCGCCAAGCTGGAGATGGTCTTCGGCGACGCTCGCTCGAATCCCGAGGCCGGCACCCAGGAGGTCGAGAAGATGCAGGCCGACGGCGTTGCGGCCATCGTCGGCGGCTTCGCGAGCCCCATCTGCCTTGCCGCCACCCAGGCCGCCGCTCGTTATGACCTGCCCTACATCGTCGATGTCGGCGTCAGCGACCCGATCGTGCAGCGCGGCCTCAAGAACACGTTCCGCTTCGCACCCGGATTCGGCATTGTGACAGGAGTTGCTCTCGACAACCTGGTCAAGCTGAACGACGGCGCTGGCAAGCCCGCCAAGACGGTGGTGCTCGTACATGAGGACGGCCTGTTCGGGTCGGGTCTCGCCAAACTCATGCAGACGGAGCTGCCGAAGCGCGGCTTCGAGATCCTTGAGACCATCGCGCATCCGACGCCCGCGCGCGACATGTCGAATGTCGCCCTGCGCATCCGCTCGCTCAGCCCGGATCTTGTGATCCCGTCGAGCTATTACGGTGAGTTCGTGCTGCTCGCGCGCACCATGCAGCAGCAGCGCATCCGGCCGAAGGGCGTCTATGCCGTCCTCAACGGCGCGGCCTCGAACTACCGCTTCGTGAAGGAGTTCCCGGATGCGGCCAACGGCATCATGGATTGCAATCACTGGTACGATCCGCGCAATCCCAAAGCCCTGGAGCTCAAGAAGCAGGTTGAGGCGCAGGGCAAGGTGTTCGCCTACAATGTGCCCTTGAACTATTCCTGCGTGAAGCTCCTTGCCGACGCCATCAACCGGGCCGGTTCAGCCGACCGCGCGAAGATCATCGAGGCGCTGAACACCTCGACCTTCAAGGACCACATCATGCCCTATGGCGAGACGAAGTTCGTCAACGGACAGAACATGGGTGCCGCGCCGGTCAATACGCAGGTGCAGGGCAACGACATCAAGGTGATTTTCCCCGACTCTTTCGCGGACGCGAAACCGCAGTTCCCGGTGGCGGGCTGATCCTGGGGAATCGTCCTGGGGTGCATTGAGCACCCCAGGAAACCTGAGGAGTGTTTCATGTGATGTATTCACCCGCCATCATTGCGGAAGCCGTCGTGAATGGACTGATGACGGGTGCGATCTATGCGCTCATCGCGCTCGGTCTCACCCTGGTCTACGGCGTCCTTCACATCATCAATTTCGCCCATGGAGCACTGCTCACGGCCGCGATGTTTGCCGTGTGGGCCGTGCACGTGGCTTTCGGACTTGATCCCTATCTCGCAATCTTGCCGCTGACCCCACTTTTCTTCGGACTGGGCTATGCGGTGCAGCGCTTCGTAATCGGCCCCGCGAGCCATGGTAGCGATAGCAACATCCTGCTCGTGACCTTGGGTCTGTCCATCGCGATCGAAAACGCGCTGCTGGCCGGTTTCCGCTCGGACACTCGCTCCCTGAACACCGACTATGGCTTCCAGGTCGTGGAGCTCGGGCCGCTCCTGCTCTCCAAACCGCGCCTGATCGGCTTTGGCGCCGCCGTTTTGGTCACGGTGCTGCTGTGGCTTCTTCTCTCGCGCACCGACACCGGCAAGGCTATCCGGGCGGTCGCCAAGGAGAAGCTCGGCGCCAGCCTCGTCGGCATCGACGTGGCCCATGTCTACGCCGTGACGTTCGGGCTGGGCTGCGCCTGTTTGGCGGTGGCGGCATGCCTGCTCATGCCGACCTTCTACGTGAATCCACGCATAGGTCAGGCCTTCGTGCTCGTCGCGTTCACGATCGTGGTTCTGGGTGGCATGGGCTCCATCCCCGGCGCGCTCCTCGGCGGCCTGTTCATCGGCGTTGTCGAGAGCCTTTGCGGCCTGTTTCTCGGGGATTCGCTCGGCCAGATCGGCATCTTCCTCATCTTCATCCTGGTGCTGCTTGTGCGGCCGACGGGCATGTTCGGGGCAAAGGCATGACATTCCGCGACATCGTCCCGATCATCGCCGTGATCGCGCTCCTGGCTTTCGTGCCGGTCTTCGTCACGGCGAACACGGTTCTCAACTTCCTCGTTTTCACCCTCATCATCGCGCTCACCGCACAGGGATGGAACATTCTCGGCGGCTTTGGCGGCCAGTTCTCCTTCGGCCACGCCGCCTTCTTCGGCACGGGGGCGTATGCAGCCGCGCTGCTTCAGGTCCGCCTCGGAATCAATCCCTGGATCGCCTTTGCAATCGGCGCCATGGCCGGCGCGGCGGTCGGCTGGATGATCGGCTATCTGAGCTTCCGGTCCGGCCTGCGCGGCTCCTATTTCGCGCTGGTGACGCTCGCTTTCGCGGAGGTATTGCGGATCCTGGCCAACGCAGCAACCTTTACCGGCGGTGCAGCGGGCGTTCTGATCAAGCTGCACGTGCGGCCGGAGAACTTTCAGTTCGAGAGTCGGAGCGCCTTCTTCTGGATTGCGCTCGCCCTCGTCGGCGCCGTGCTTGTCCTGACCCGCTGGATTGAGCGGTCGCGCTTCGGCGCTCAACTCGTAGCCGTGCGGGAGAACGAGGCGGCTGCCAAGGCACTCGGCGTCGACACGCTGCGGGTGAAGCTCGGCGCGATCACGCTCTCCGGCGCGGTGACGGCGGCGGCAGGCTGCCTCTATGCCCAGTACTTCCTCTATGTGGATGCCAACATCGCCTACGGCACCTGGATCTCGGTCGAGGCGATCCTCGCGCCGATCATTGGTGGGCTTGGGACCGTCTTCGGTCCGTTGGTCGGCGCAGTGGCCTTGCACGGATTGGGCGAAGTCACCAAGCTCGCCGCAGGCAGTGTTCCGGGCATCGACCTTATGGTTTTCGGCGTTCTCCTCGTCGTCGCCGTGGGCTTCGCGCCAGACGGCATCCTCGGTCTCCTGCGTCGCCTTCGCCGGTCGGCCCAGCTTTCAGGAGCCCCCCGCCATGCTTGAGGTGCAGAATGCGACCAAGCGCTTCGGCGGTCTCGTTGCCGTGAATCAGGCGTCGCTCAAGGCGGCCATTGGCTCGATCACCGGTCTCATCGGCCCGAACGGCGCCGGTAAGACGACTCTATTCACGCTGATCTCAGGTTTCGAGAGTCTGACCGAGGGACGTGTGCTGTTTCAGGGCCAAGACATCAGCCACGACGAGACGCACATCCGCGCCCGGCGCGGCATCGCCCGCACATTCCAGATCGTGCAGCCTTTCGCCGGCCTCTCCGTCATCGAGAACATCGCGGTGGGCGCCTATCTGCATCACGCAAAGCGCAGCGACGCCATGGCTCGCGCCGAAGAGGTTGGTCGCCGCGTTGGGCTAGGTCCGGAGCTCGATAAATCGGCTTCGAGCCTGACGGTGGCTGGTCGCAAGCGACTCGAACTCGCCCGCGCTCTCGCAACGGAGCCGAAGCTGCTGCTGCTCGACGAAGTGCTGGCCGGCCTCAATCCTTCCGAGATCCGCGATATCATCCCGGTGATCCGCGCGATCCGGGATGAGGGTGTTTCGATCCTGATGATCGAGCATGTGATGCAGGCGGTGATGAATCTCTGCGAGCAGGTCTATGTGCTGGCGCATGGCCGGATCATTGCCGAAGGCCCGCCTGCTGAGGTCTGCGACGATGCGACAGTCATAGAAGCCTATCTCGGGACCGGCGCCGCAGAACGCCTGAAGCGGGAGAAGGTCCATGCTTGAGGTCAAGTCGCTGAGAGCAGGTTATGGCGGCACGGAAGTGCTACGTGGGCTCGATCTTTCGGTCGGAGCGGGTGAGATCGTTGCAGTGCTCGGCTCCAACGGCGTCGGCAAGACCACGCTGAACAAGGTTCTGTCCGGCGTCTTGCGTGCGAACGATGGCGAGATCCGCTTCGACGGGAAGACCCTCACAGGGAATTCCTCAGCAGACATCGTGAAGGCGGGCCTCATCCATGTGCCCGAGGGCCGCAAGATCTTCCCGAACATGTCGGTACGGGAGAATCTCGATCTCGGCAGCTATCGGAGAGGGCGCGACCGGCGATCCGTCAATCTAGAGCGGGTCTTCGATACCTTCCCGCGCCTGCGAGAGCGCAGCGGCCAGGCTGCTGGCACCTTGTCGGGCGGCGAGCAGCAGATGCTTGCGATCGGACGCGGGATGATGGCGGAGCCGCGCCTGCTCATCCTCGATGAACCATCGCTGGGCCTGTCGCCGCTGCTCGTCGAGGAGATGTTCGCCCTGATCCGTCGGCTCAATGGCGACGGGCTGCCGATCCTGCTCGTCGAGCAGAACGTGGTCCAGTCGCTCGAATGCGCCTCGCGTGCGTACATCCTGGAGAACGGGATCTTTGCCCTGTCGGGATCTGCCGAACAGGTCCGCAACGACCCCGATCTCAAGCGCGCCTACCTCGGCATGTGACGGAGGAAACCTCATGACGATCGTCACGCAGAACGTCATTCCCGCATCCGTCCTTTTGCAGGACGGACAACCTCGATGGCTCCAGCAATGGGGCAGGTTCGCGGCCGACGCACGGTTTGCTGATCTGCCAGCACCTGTGGTCGATCGCACGAAACTCGTGCTTCTCGACTGCATCGGTGCCATTGCGGCTGGAATGCAGGAACCTGAAATGCGCAACCTTGTCGCGCGACTTGGGCGGCGCGAGGCGGGTGACGGTCAGGTTCCGGTAATCGGGGCCGGCCGCCGCATGAGTGCGCTGCTTGCGAGCCTGCTCAACGGCACCGCAGGCACGATGCTGGAGCTCGACGAGGGCAATCAGTATGCGCGCGGCCATCCCGGCATCCACGTCGTTCCGGCAGCTCTGGCAGCAGGCGAACGCCTCTCCGTCTCGGGGGCAGACCTTATCGTTGCCATCGCGCTCGGCTACGAAATCGGGTCACGTGTCGGCATTGCGTCGAAACTGCGGGTTACCATGCATCCGCACGGCACCTGGGGCACCATTGGCGCTGCGCTGACGGCTGCGAGGCTCGAGAGAGCCACACCGGATCAGATCATCGAGACCATTAATCTGGCCTCGAGCTTCGGCCTCTCGACAAGCCGGCGCACGATGCTGGAAGGCGGGACCGTGCGCAACACCTATGCAGGTTTCTCGAACCAGCTCGGTCTCATGGCTTGGGATATGCAAGTCTCCGGCTTCATCGGAGAGACGGATGGCGTCGGCACCGTCTATGGCACCGTGATCGCCGATCAGTTTCGGCCGGACGAGATGGTGCTAGAGCTCGGCGAGCGCTGGGAAATCGCCCGCAACTACTTCAAGCGTCATGCAGCCTGCCGCTACACTCACGGCGCCCTAGACGCCCTCGGCGAGATTGTGCGTCAGGCGGGGGGCTCGATCAGCCCGGCGGCTGTCGAGTCGATCGAGGTCGACACCTATGTTTGGGCGGCGCAGCTCGACTCGGCCGAGCCCAAAAATATGCTCGCCGCGAAATTCTCGCTGCCGTTCGCGCTCGCCACCTATATCGTCAATGGCGCTGCCAGCGTTCCAGCGTTCCGCGAGGAAGCCCAGGCGAATGCCATCGTCCGCGATCTCGCGCGCCGCGTCTCGGTGCGCGAGGATGCTACGCTGACAGCCATGCTTCCGGGTCTCCGTCCGGCCCGGGTTCGGGTGCGCTTCACCGATGGCCGGCAATTGTCGGCCGAGGTGCTCACCAACAAGGGCGACACCGAAGATCCCTATTCGCCCGATGACGTGCGCTCCAAGTTCCGGGAGCTGACCGAGCCCGTCTGGGGCGGCTCGCATGTGGAGCACGTCATTGCTGAGGTCGACGCCATAGACGGCGCCTCCGACATCCGCGGCCTGACGGGTCTTCTCGCCCGCTCTCCCCAACATGGTTGGTTACAATGAGTTTTAGAGAACGATTGCTGCTGAACCAGGTCGTTGTTGCGCCCGGCGTCTACGACCCACTGACTGCATCGCTTGCAACGGAGGCCGGCTTCGAGGCGCTCTACCTGTCCGGTGCAGCGATCGCCTATACGCGCCTTGGGCGGCCCGATATCGGCCTTGTCTCCATGAGCGAGGTAGCCGACACCATCGCGCTTGTGCGCGACCGGGTGCCGACGGCGCTCGTGGTGGATGCGGACAACGGCTATGGTAACGCCCTCAACGTCCAGCGCACGGTCCGGGTCTTCGAGCGTGCGGGCGCTACCGCCATCCAGCTCGAAGACCAGAGCTTCCCGAAGCGCTGCGGCCACCTGCAGGACAAGTCGATCATCCCGGCATCCGAGATGGCTGGCAAGATCAAGGCCGCGGTGGATGCAAGGACGTCGGAGGACACAATCATCATCGCGCGCACCGATGCAGTCGCCGTGGAAGGTTTTGAGCCAGCGGTCGAGCGGGCGCGGCTCTACGCCGCGGCCGGAGCAGACGTGCTGTTCGTGGAGGCGCCTAAGACCCGCGAGCAGCTTGCGGCGGTGACCGCCGCCCTGGGATCGCTGCGACCACTCCTTGCCAACATGGTCGAGGGTGGAGAGACGCCTCTGTCATCAGCACAGGACCTGGGAAATATAGGCTTCCGGCTTGTCATCTTTCCCGGTGGCATCGTCCGTGCGTTGGCCCGCACCGCGCAGGACTATTACCGGTCGCTGCACGCCCACGGCACCAACGAACCCTTCCGCGACCGCATGTACGACTTCACGGCGCTGAACTACTTGATCGGCACCCCGGAGATGCTGGCGCTCGGCGAGCGCTACGAGTCCTTTGACCAGGAGGCCGCCGGATGAGCGCCATCGATCCCGTCACACTGGCCGTCCTGAAAGGGCGCCTCGAGCAGATCGCGGACGAGATGGACGCGACCCTCTACCGCTCCGCATTCAACCCGATCATCGCGGAGGCCCGCGACGCCTGTCACGGGCTTTATCACCCCGTCACCGGCGCGACCCTCGTGCAGGGCACAAACGGGCTGCCGATCTTCGTTGGCGCCATGGCCTTCGCGGTGAAGGCCGTGATCGATAAGGTCGAACGGGAAGGGGGCTTGGAGCCAGGCGACACCTTCCTGTTCAACGATCCTTATGACGGCGGCACGCACTTGAACGATTTTCGCCTCGTGCGCCCCATCTTCCGGGACGGCAGGCTCTATTGCTGGCTCGCCTCCGTCGGCCACTGGCTCGACATCGGCGGCAACGTGCCGGGCGGGTTCAACGCGCAGGCGACTGAAAGCTTCCAGGAAGGTGTTCGCTTCCCGCCCGTCAAGCTCATTCGGGCGGGGGTTATGAACGATGACATCGTGGCGATCCTTTCGGCCAACGCCCGCGTGCCGGTATCGAACTATGGCGACCTCAACGGCCAGCTCAATGCACTCGATCTCGGCGAGCGGCGCTTGACAGAGCTTCTCGACGAGTATGGCGACACGACGGTCGCGGTCGCCTTCGACGCCTTCTCGGATCGTGCCGAGGCGATGATGCGCACGGCCATCGGCGCGCTGCCGGACGGCACCTACTCGTTCGAGGACTACCTCGACAACGACGGCATCACCGACGAGCGGCTCATCATTGCGTTGGACCTGACAGTCGCCGATGACGCCATGACGCTGGATTTCTCGCGTTCGTCTGCGCCTTGCGCCGGACCGCTCAACATCGCCTATTCTACCGCGGTCGCCTGTTGTTACGTAGCGCTCAAACACGTCTTCACCGACGTGCCGGCCAATGCCGGCTGCCTGCGGCCGATCACCTTCGTGATCCCGGGCACGACGCTTCTCGGGGTCAAGGCGCCGAAGCCGGTCGGCGGGTATACGGAGACGATTCTGCGCGTCATCGGTGTGGTCTTTGGCGCGCTCGCCGAGGCTGATCCGAGCCGCGCCACGGCCGGCCCGTTCGGCACGATCAACGCTCTGTCGCTGGCGGGGCATCGCCCGGACGGCTCGCGCTGGGTGATGTTCTCCTTTTTCGGTGGAGGCCTCGGCGGCAATCCGGAGAGCGACGGGCTGAATCATGCCAACAATCCGATCTCAACGGCTACGATTCCGCCGGCGGAGATCCTGGAGGCCGCCTATCCGGTCATGTTCACCCGATGGGCTCTGCGGCCGGATTCTGCCGGAGCCGGAACCCATCGCGGCGGCGTCGGCGCGATCTATGAGATCGAGTCATTGACAGATGCGGATGTGTTCCTCCTCGGTGAGCGCGGCAGGTTCGCGCCCTTTGGTGTGACGGGCGGCCTGCCCGCGTCTCTGAACCAATTTTTCTGGCAGACGGATGACGGCGAGCGTTCACCGCCGATGGCGTCGAAGGTCGCGAATGTGAAGATTCGCGCCGGACAGCGCGTCCGCCTGGAGTCGCCCGGCGGTGGCGGCTGGGGCGATCCCAAGGCGCGAGATCCGCAGCGCGTGGGCCGTGACGTGCGGCTGGGCTATGTCAACGCCGAGAAGGCGGCCCGCGACTACGGCGTTGTCGTCAAGGACAATGGTGAGGTGGACGAGAGCGCGACCGCCGCTCTGAGAAAAGGAGCGGCCGCATGAACGCCGTGGTGGGTAAGATCGTCGGCGTGGATGTGGGCGGGACCTTCACGGATCTGTTCTATTACGACGAGGGTGCGGCCCGGTTCCGGACTGCTAAAGTCCCGTCGAACCGCGGCGACGAAGCGATCGGGTTTCTCGAAGGCCTGAAGACTTTCGGGCCGCTCGCGCAACTCGGCTCGATCGTGCATGGCACGACGGTAGGCACCAATGCCTTGCTCGAGCGCAAAGGCGCGCGTATCGGCCTCATCACGACACGCGGGTTCCGTGACGTGCTCGAGATGCGCCGTCGCGATCGCCGGCACACCTGGGGACTCTGGGGCGACTTCGTACCGGTTGTCGACCGCGACCTGCGCCTCGAAGTCGGCGAACGCACCATGGCGGACGGGACCATCCGTGAAGAGATCGATCCGGAAGAGGTCAGGAAGATTGCCCGAACGCTGCTGTCGGGCGGTGCTGAGGCCCTCGCCATCGTATTTATCAACGCCTATGCCAATCCCGCAAACGAACTCAAGGCTCTCGCGGCGGCTCGAGAGGTCTGGCCGAACGAGAACATCGAGTGCTCGGCCCAGATCCTGCCCGAGATCCGTGAATTCGAGCGCACCTCGACGACGGTGCTCAATGCCTATCTCCAGCCGGTGGTCGGCAGCTACCTCGGCAAGCTGAATCAGGCTTTGACCCACGAGAATTTCTCGGGCCGGTTTCACATCGTTCAGTCGAACGGCGGCGTCATGTCGACGGCCACCGCGCGGCGCCTGCCGGTGCGAACGGCTCTGTCCGGCCCCGCTGCAGGCGTCATCGCCGCCGCTGCCATTGCGAAAGCTGCCGGCTTTCCGGATGTGATCACAGGCGATCTCGGCGGAACCTCCTTCGACGTGTCGATCGTGGTCAATGGTGAGACGGCGCTCGCAGCCCAGACCACCATCGATTTCGGCCTCGTCATCCGAACCCCGATGATCGAGATCACGACGATTGGCGCGGGCGGCGGCTCGATCGCCCATGTGGATGCGGGCGGGATGCTCCAGGTCGGGCCTGAGAGCGCTGGCTCGCGTCCGGGGCCGGTGGCATACGGGCAGGGCAATACGCGTCCGACGCTCACCGATGCCAATGTCGTGCTGGGGCGTATCAATGCGGAGCGTCCCATCGGCGGCAAGCTTGCGCGTCTGGACATCGAGGCGGCAAAGGCCGCCATCGCAACGCATGTGGGTGAACCGCTCGGCCTTGATCCCATGCAGGCGGCGGAAGCCATTGTGCGGGTTGCAAACGGCAAGATGGCCGGCGCCATCCGCCTCGTCTCGATCGAGCGCGGGCATGATCCTGGCCGCTTCGCCGCCGTGCCGTTCGGCGGCGGTGGAGCTCTGCATGTCGGAGCGCTGATCAAGGACGTGGGCCTGAAGGCTGCGCTCGTGCCGCGCTATCCGGGCGTGACCTCCGCCCTCGGCTGCGTCATTGCAGACATCCGCCACGATCAGGTGCAGACCGTGAACCTGCTCCTCGACCAACTCGACGCTGCGGCTCTCGATCGCCGCATGGTCGAGGAGGCTGAAGCGTCCCGCGCTGTGGTGGAGGAGGCTGGTCTTTCCGTCGAGCGGATCGATATCCTGTTCGAACTGGACATGCATTATGTGGGCCAGACCCACACGGTGGGCGTCCCACTCCCTGTCTCGCTGCAGAACGGATCCACCGGCGTAAATCCGTCCATCGTCAGGGAGGCCTTCGAACGGGCTTATCAGTCGTCGTTCAGCCGCCTGTTGCCCGGCGTGCCGGCAAAGATCGTCAACCTGCGCACGGCCGCCGTGGGACGCAGGCCTCATTTCGACCTCGCGGCCCTCGCGCCGGAGGCTTCCGCAAGCATCGAGAAGGCAAGGCTCGGCAGTCGCTCGGTCTGGTTCGACGGCGGTTGGCATGACACCGCGATTTACGCGAGGCTGGATCTGCCGATCGGAGCGGTTGTGCATGGACCGGCCATTCTCGAGCAACCTGATGCGACCACCGTCATCGACCCGGATCTCATCGCGCGGGTCGATGATTTCGGCAATGTCATCGTGGAGCGCGCCGCATGAACGAAACTGCAATTCCGGTGGGGCGCACGGCGCTCCTCATTGTCGATCTCCAGAACGACTTTCTCCACCCGGAGGGCGCCTATGGCCGAGCGGGGCAGAGTGCGTCTGCGATTGCCGCTCTACCGGAAAGATTGAAGCCGCTTGCCGATCTGCTGCGCGCCCATGGCGGCTACGTCGTCTCAACGCAGTTCACTCTAGTTCCCGTAAAAGGAGGCGAACCGCTGATCTCCCCCCATCTCAAGCAGCTTCGGCCTTTCCTCAAAAAGGGTGACTTCCAGCCTGGTGCTTGGGGGCATCAACTCGTGGACATGTTGCAGCCAACCGATCTGAGCGTTGAGAAGATCACCTATTCGGCCTTCTACATGACGCGTCTCGAATGGGTGCTGCGTAAGTGCAGGATCGAGCGTCTTCTCGTCTGTGGCATCGTCACCAATGGTGGCGTAGCATCGACCGTAAGGGATGCGCATGTGCGTGACTTCGACACCACCGTCCTCGAAGACGGCTGCGCAGCCTTCTCGCCCACCGTGCATGCGACAGCCATAGACGCGCTGCGGCCAGTCTGTCGCGTCGCGTCCATTACCGAGATCATGAGAGAGATCGAAGCCGCATGAGCATTCTTTCGGCGGAGGACATTGCCTTCGACGTGAAGGTTCCAGTCGTCATCATCGGCGCAGGGGCGGCTGGCCTCGTTGCAGCCTTATCCGCGCGTGAGGTCGGACAGGATGTCTTGGTTCTCGAGCGCGATGACGTGCCCCGCGGCTCGACGGCCCTCTCGGCCGGATTGATCCCCGCTCCCAGCACCCGGTGGCAGGCGGCGGCCGGTATCGTCGACAGCCCGGAATTGTTCGGCAGAGATATCGCTGCCAAGGCCAAGGGTGAGCCGGAGCCGTCGCTCGTGAAGAGGGTGACGGAAGCTGTCGGCCCAACGATCGAATGGCTTGCGGATCGCCACGGCCTGCCATTCTCACTGATCGAGGACTTTCGCTATCCCGGACATTCCGTCTGCCGCATGCATGGCCTGCCGAGCCGCTCCGGCGGGGAGCTGGTCGACCGCCTTCGCGAGGCAGCGGCCCATGCGGGCGTCGACATTCTCTGTAATGCCCATGTCATATCACTGTTCGCCGAGTCTGACGGCAGGATCGCTGGTGTAGCGGTCGAGCGCCCCGATGGCACGAAGGAACTCATCGGGTGCGGGACGCTGGTCCTCGCCTGTAACGGCTATGGCGGCAATAAGGAACTTGTCCAACGCCACATCCCCGAACTCGGAACCGCCCTTTATTTCGGCCACGAGGGCAACCAGGGCGATGCTCTGCTCTGGGGGCAAGCGCTGGGGGGCGCCACAAGGCACCTGTCGGGACACCAGGGTCATGGGTCGGTCGCGCATCCGCACGGCATTCTCATCACCTGGGCGACCATCACCGAGGGTGGGTTCCAAGTGAACCTGCGCGGCGAGCGCTTCTCGGATGAAAGCCACGGCTATTCCGAGCAGGCGGCGGTCGTGCTGCGGCAACCGGAGGGAATCGTCTGGACGATCTTCGATACGCGCATCGCTGGCATTGCGCGACAGTTCGAGGATTTCCGTCAGGCAGAAGCGCTCGGTGCCATTCTGGCGGCGGAAACCGTTGAGGATCTCGCGCGGCAGATGGGGGTTCCCGTGAACGCTCTCAAGGCAACCCTGCAGGAGGTCGACACGCTAAAGCACACCGGCGCGACAGACCGCTTCGGGCGCAACTTCGCCGGATCGCTGCCTCTGCGCGTCCCGTATTGCGCCGTGAGGGTCACCGGAGCGCTTTTCCATACGCAAGGGGGACTTGTGGTCGACGACGATGCTCGCGTCGTGCGAGACGACGGGAATGTGCTGCCCAACCTCTTTGCTGTCGGCGGAGCGGCCTGCGGGGTCTCAGGCTCCAAGGCAGAGGGCTATCTGTCTGGCAACGGGCTTCTTTCAGCCGTTGCATTGGGCCGGATAGCCGGTTTAGCGGCTGCTCGAACACAAGCGATGTGACGGAAATACACCCGAGGCCTGCCGCCTATTGGCGCTGCGCCTCCGGCTGAAAGCCGATCGACAAGCTCTGGGGAATGCGAACTGCCATCTTGGGTCTCCGCGATGTGACGATGGAGGGGAGATGGTGCCGCACTCCTCTGGATAAACGCGACACCCTGGCGCAAGCCCGCGCAGGCGACGCCCGGCGGCATTTGTCACGGCGCGATGTGGAACAACAAGGGGGCCTTGCTGCCTGCCCCGGAGCTGGATCTTGCGGGGTGAGTGGAACCTCGTGATCCACTGCGCTGATCCGTGGTGATTGATCCTAAACTTGGTGCCATTTCGGGCAAGGTTATGCGCGGCACAGGCTCATGTGGAGGATCGCCGACCCTGAACTTGGCCGATATTCATAGGCCGGAAAGTGAAGGTGTGGCCCAGAACGGAGATCTCGCACTCGCAAGCTTAGGGCTGGTTTGCCGTTTCCGACAGGCTTGCCTAAGCTGAACACGTGTGCATAGACTTTCCGTTCAGGTTCGAGGCAAATCCGTCTTTCCCCGCACATGGCCCATCGAACTCACGCAGAGCATCATGGACGCGGAGCAAGTGCCTATGGAGGCGTCTTCAGACCGGGAAGACCATCTGAAACGTGCAACACGCAACTTCGTGACCGCCGAAGAGGTCGCCCGGCTTGCGGGTGTCTCCCGCTCAGCCGTATCGCGCACGTTCACGCCAGGCGCCAGCGTCTCAGCCGATGTAAGACATCGGGTTCAGGAGGCCGCCAAGACCCTGGGATATCGGGTGAATCGTCTCGCCCGAAGCCTGATCAGCGACCAGTCCAATTTGGTCGGCGTCGTTGGCGCTAACCTCTCCTTGCCTTTCATGGCGCGCCAACTCGACGAATTGAGCCGCGCGCTTCTCAGGCGCGGCATGCAGTGCCTGCTCCTGAACGCCGCCGAGGCGGAGCAAGGAATCACCCCCCTGATCGAATCAATCCTGGAGTTCCGCGTGCGGGCCATCGTGGTGATGTCCGGGTCGCCGCCCTCGTCCATCATCGACGAGTGCGTGGCCAACGGGGTGCGGGTGATCCTGGTCAATCGGCAGGCCGATGACGCCGAAGCGGATACAATCATCAGCGACGATCTTGGCGGAGCCCGCATCGCGGCAGAGCGGCTCCTCCGGGCCGGATGCCGGCGCATCGGCGTCGTCGGCAGCGGCGCCCGCACGCCCACCCAGATCCGGCGACGCGTCGCCTTCGCGGACTGCATCGAGGAAGCCGGGTTAGAACCCGTCATCTGGGCCTCGGGCGAGACCACCTATGAAACCGGCGTAGAGGCTGCCAAAGGCTTGCTCACCTCCCATGACCTGGATGGCGTGTTCTGCGTCACCGATCTTTTGGGGCTCGGCTTTCTCGACGGCGCGCGCGTGACGGGACGGCACATTCCCGACGACCTCTCGGTCGTCGGCTTCGACGACATCCCGCAATCGGCCTGGGCTTCGTACCGCCTGACGACGGTCAGGCAGTCGATGAACGATTTGACCGGGTCTGTGCTGGCGGCCATCGAGCGGGAGATGCACGGGAAGGGCACGGCCCTCGTGCATGAGGTCCTTCCGGTCGAACTCGTCGAGCGGGCGACCGTCCGTCCCGCCATCTGATCCGAAGGCCCAACTTCTTATCCAGAATGCCCCTTGCAAGCTTTGCACACGTGTGCAAAGCTTATGTGGCTTTGCTTCTCGGATCCTCAGGCGGCCTGACCATGCCGCAGCAGGTCGGAGGATAAGAGCGCGAGCTGACCGCCCTCCGGCCAAGCCGGACGAGAGCGCCTAAAACGTCAGCCGCTAATGGGAAACGCTTTTGAACCGGCGCAAGGCTCCGGGAAGGACATGACGGAATGACGAGTTCGGCGGCGCCAGCACACAACTCATCGAACATATCGTCCGTACGCGCCGTCATGGGCCGCCTGCAGCACTTCTTTACCCAGCCCGAACGCCTCCTCGGCATCCTGCTCGCTGCATTGCTAGGAGCGCTGGTCCTCGTGCCGCTGTTTGAGCTGATCCGGGAGACGCTCACCGTCCAGCCCTATGATCGTGCCTACCTGCCCAAGGCCCAGCCAGGAGAGTTCACGCTCTTCCATTATGAGCGCGTCTTCGCCGGTCGTCTCTCATGGGCGATCTTCTACAAGCCCTTCTTCAACTCGCTCGTCACCGCCTTTGCCGCCACTGCCATCTGCCTTGCCTTCGGCGCTGGCCTCGCCTGGCTGATCGTGCGCACGAACATCCCGTTTCGGAATTTCCTGCATACGCTGGTGATGATCCCCTATATGCTTCCGTCCTGGGTGATGGCGCTTGCCTGGATCACGTTCTTCAAGAACGATCGCATCGGTGGAGCGTCAGGCGCGTTCGCGTACTTCTTCGGCGTGCAGCCGCCGGACTGGATCGCCTATGGCCCCGTTCCGATCATCATCTGCCTGTCGCTGCACTACTACGTCTATTCCTATCTCTCGGTGTCGAGCTCGATCACAAGCGTCGACAGCCAGCTTGAGGAAGCAGGGGCGATGGCGGGTCTCTCGCGCCTCAAGCAGTTCTTGTGGATCACCGCGCCGCTTCTGCTGCCCGCCATCGGCTCCGCGGTTGTGATGACCTTCATCCGCGTGGTCGGATCGTTCGGTACGCCCGCCGTGCTTGGCATGCCAGTGCGCTATTTCGTGCTGCCGACCCAGATCTATGCCGCTATGGGAACGCGGAATGCAGGCGACGGCTTCCTGCTCGCTCTGGTGCTTGTGGTCCTCGCCTGCCTGTTCATCTTCATCAATCAGCGGCTCATCGGTGTCCGCAAGAGCTTCGTGACCCTCTCCGGCAAGGGATTCCGCAGCAAGGAGCTTGATCTCGGACGCTGGCGCTGGCCACTCTTCATCCTTGTCATGCTGCTTATGACGGCAGCCGTTGCCTTCCCGCTCGTCCTGCTGGTCCTGCAGTCGCTGATCAAGACGGCCGGCAACTACAGCCTCAGCAACCTGACCCTGCACTATTGGATCGGCGGCGGAGGCGAAGGTGTTGATCAGCTGCAGGCAGCTCTCGTCGACAATACCAACATCATCGACGCGACCTGGAACAGCCTCAAGCTGGCGTTCCTCACAGCCATGACGACCGGCATCTTCGGCTTCCTCATCGGCTACGTCGTCGTCAGGACCCGCGGTTCGCTCACATCACGGGCCTTGGAGCTCGTGGCCTTCATGCCATACATTTTTCCGGCTCTGGCCTTCGGCGCAATCTATATCGGCATGTTCGCCCGTCCGTTCGGGCCGATCCCAGCGCTCTATGGCACCTTCGCGTTGCTCGTTCTGATCTGCTCGGTCAAGACGCTGCCCTTCACCTCCCGTACTGGCATCGCGGCGCTTCTTCAGATCGACAAGTCACTGGAGGAGGCGGCTCGCGTCCAGGGCATCGGCTGGTTTCGCCGCATGATGCGGATTATCGTACCCATCGTCGCCGGCGGCCTCCTGTCAGGCATGCTCCTCAGCTTCATCAGCATCATGCGGGAGCTGTCGCTGATCATCCTGCTCGTCACGCCGTCGACCAACGTGCTCGCGGGCGTCATCTACAACTACCAGAACCAGGACATGCCTCAACTTGTCGGCGTTGCGACCGTGCTGCTCGTCGCTCTTGTGATTGCGGTCAACCTGGTCGTCCGTGCCTTGTCAACCAAGGCGAGGGTCGGAGCGGCCTGACCGCTCCATCCGGATCGACACCGAAAGAAACGCAGGAGGAAGCCCACCATGAGACCGACATTCCGCAGTGCTAAAGCATGGCTCGCAGCCGGAACCCTGGCCCTTGCCCTGGCGGCGCCGGCCCTGGCGCAGCAATCCGACCCCAAGTGGGACGCCTGGCTGCAGAAAAGCCAGCTCGGCCCCTACCAGAAGAACGAGAACTGGGACGAGGTGGTCGCCAACGCGAAGAAGGAGGGCGAGGTCGTCGTCTATTCCTCGTCCGGCACGATGCTGAAGGTGGCCGAGGACTTCGCGAAAATCTATCCCGAGATCAAGGTCAAGGCCTACGATCTCGGCTCCGAGAAGACCATCGAGAAGGTCGTCCGGGAGCACCAGGCTGGCGTCTATGCGGCCGACGTGGTCTACTCGGGCGGCACCGAGCAGATGGTGTTCGACCTGCTCCCCAACCACCGCATCGTCAATTACGTGCCGTCCTATCTGGCGGACAGGATCCCCGCCGAGCACCGCGAGCCGCTGCTGACCCATGTGATCGAAGCCTATGGTGTGCTCTACAACTCGGAGACTTATCCGCAACCGCCGATCAAGAGCATCTGGGAGCTGACGGAGCCGCAATGGAAGGGCCGCTTCTCCATGAAGTCGCCGGCCGGATCGCTCACCACGCTGATGATGCTGGCTGCCATCGTGGAGCATTCAGACGAGATGCGGAAGGCCTACGAGCAGCATTACGGCAAGAAGCTCGAACTTTCGTCCGGGGTCGAGAATGCTGGCTATGAGTTCCTGCATCGTCTCATCAAAAATGACATCGTCATCTCCGACAACAGCTCGAAGATCGCAACGGCGGTCGGCCTTCGCGGCCAGACCAAGCCACCGATGGCGTTTTCGGTCATCCACTACCTGACCAAGAACCAAACCGACAATTATGCAAACGCGATCCCGTTCGATCTGCAGCCGGCGGCGCTGTTTTCCTATCCGACATACGTAACCGTTGCCGGACACGCACCCCATGCCAATGCGGCGAAGCTCTTCGTGGCCTTCCTGATGGGCAGCAAAGACCTGAACTTGAACTCAGAGCTCAAGCCTCCGTTCCGGTCCGGAAAGTCGCTGGAACTTTTGCAGGGCATGGCTGCCTTCTATCAGATCGGAACGTTCTCGCCGCGGACCGACATTCCGGCTCCGCCCCATAGCGAGATGTGGCCGAAAGCCAAGAAGCTTACCGCCTCGCCCGCCTTCGTGAAGGACAATGTCGCGAAGATCAGCGATTTCTGGATGGTCGAGACGAGCCAGTAACCCGAGCCAAGAGGCTTCCGAACGAGAGAGTGCCCATGTCTGAAATCACCCTCAGAAACATCACGAAGTCGTACGGAAGCCATCTGGCCCTCCCAAGCCTCGACCTCGACATCCCGAAGGGCAGCTTCGTCACCCTGCTCGGGCCGTCGGGCTGCGGCAAGACCACGACCTTGCGCGTCATCGCCGGCCTTGAGAATGCGACGACGGGCGAGGTCGTGCTCGGCGGCAAGACGGTCTACTCCAGCCGGACCGGCGTCTTCGTCCCGCCCGAGCGGCGCGGCCTCGGCTTTATCTTTCAGAGCTACGCCCTGTGGCCCAACATGAAGGTCGACAGGAACATCACCCTGGCGCTCTCGGAGGCGAAGCAGCCGGTGCATGTGGTCAAGGAGCGCCTGACCGAGGCGCTCGCGAAGGTCCAGCTGACCGGGCTTGCGGACCGCTATCCGTCCGAGTTGTCGGGCGGGCAGCAGCAGCGGGTGGCCGTGGCCCGTCTGATCGCGGCGCGCAACTCGATCCTGCTGATGGACGAGCCTTTGTCCAATCTAGACGCGAAGCTCAGGACTGAGATGCGCACGGAGCTGAAGCGCCTGCATCGCGAACTGCAGGCGACCACGGTCTATGTCACGCATGATCAGGTCGAGGCGCTGACCATGTCGGACATCATCGTGGTGATGAAGGATGGTATCATTCAGCAGCAGGGCTCGCCCTACGAGATCTATCACAATCCTGCCAATCTCTTCGTCGCCGAGTTCATCGGCGATCCCAGGATCAATCTCCTCGACGGAATTCTAAGCACGTCGGGAGGTGAGCGGGTCGTACGCTTCGAGGATACAGACATTCCTGTGCCCTCGTGCCTGCAGGGAGCCGACGGGCCGGTGACGTTGGCAATTCGCCCGGAGAACATCTCGCTTGTCGAGCGGCAGGGCCCTTTCAGCCTGCCCGCCGAGGTCGACATCGTCCAGCCGACCGGATCGCAGACGATCATCTCGCTCTCCGTCAAAGGGCACCGGGTCACAGCTCTCATCCCGCGCTTCGAGACCTCTCTGCCGCGGAAAAACATCTGGATCGAGTTTCCCGCCGACCAGCTCACCTTCTTCGACAAAGGCAGCGGCAGCCGGATCCCGTTGGCGCAAGCTGCCCTCGGAGCCTCCCACGCAGCCTGAAGGCGGCTCCTGGCCGGAGGCCGACCAAGGCAGAACCCATGATCATGCGGGCCGCGCCACGAGTGCGTGTTCCGCAACAACAACCGTGAAGTTCAGGATACAAGTTTTGATGGTGACCCAGTTCAACTACCCACGTCCTCCCATGAGCCTCATCATCGAGGACCTTCCGCCATTCGGGGTGAAGCTCTTCGTCGGCGATGCCAATGCCGCGTCGGACAAGGCGTTGCTCGAGGGAAACGACATCGCCATTGTGGTGAACTGCGCCGTTAATCTGGACATCGATTACACGGCCGGGGTCGGAGCCTCGGAGATCGCTGCGCCGCATGGCCCGGTTCGGAACTACAAGCTCGGCCTCATCGACGATGCGGGCAATCCGGACACGATGCTGCTGGCCGGCTATTATCTGCTCGACGGCGCCCTGCATCAGAAGCTGCCCGACCGCCACACGTATCCTCACCGCCGCCGCGGCAACGTGCTGCTTCATTGCCGGGGCGGACGCAGCCGATCCGTCATCTTGGCGGCCTTGTACATCCACATCCAGATGACCGACCGTTTCCCGACGCTTGAGGCTGCAATCGATCATTTGCGCGTCACTCGTGAGCTTCATCCCAACGAATGGGAAGAAACGCCGAAGCCGATGCTGATCGAGGCTGCGCGCCATGCCGCCGCGTGGATTCAGCACATCGAGCGTGAGAAGCATCCGGCGCCGCAGTTCGTTTCCTCCAGCCAGTAAGCAGGATATCCCATCATGCCAGCCTTCAGCACCGCGCGGGTCGCGGATCCCGCCTCGTCCCCACTGGAGAAATCCGACCTGAGACTGTCCGTTGCATGCGCGGTGGCTCGCGAGGCGGGGGCCCTGGCCCGCCGCCGGTTCAATGGACGCCCCGGCGCGACAGGCATCAACCTCAAGGGACATCAGGACTACCTCTCGGCTGTCGATGCCGAGGTTGAAGGTCTGGTGCGCGGCCGATTGCTGGAGAGCTTTCCGGACGACGCCTTCTTCGGCGAAGAGGGTGGCGGGTCGTTCGACAATAACGTCTGGGTGGTGGATCCGATTGATGGCACGGCGAACTTCGTGCGCGGGATCTCACAGTTCTGCATCTCCATCGCCTATGTCCGTGACGGCCAAACTCAGATCGGGATCATTTATGATCCAATGCAGGATGAACTGTTCGCGGCGGAGCGCGGCAGGGGCGCGACCCTGAATGGCGAGCCGATCCGGGTCAGCGGGCTGGGCGACATGCAGTCCGCGACCATCGAGGCCGGCTGGTCGACCCGGCTTCCGCTCAGCCTCTATGTCGATCTCGTTGGCCGGATCCTGGCGGATGGGGCCGGCGTCCGCCGCGGCGGGTCGGGTGCCCTGGCTCTGGCCTATGTGGCGGCAGGCCGGATCGACGGTTATTGCGAGTTGCACATGAACTCATGGGATGCCCTGGCCGGAATGCTGTTGATCGAGGAGGCGGGCGGCTGGGTGAACGACTTTCTCGCCCAGTCGGGATTGCGGGACGGCAACATCGTGCTCGGCTGCACGTCCGGCCTGATGAGCCCTCTCGTCCGACTGATGGGCATCGCCTGACCCGACGTCGGTGTTCGATACGGGGACGCGACAACCTCCGTCCCGGTTGTCGCGGCGGGGGCTTTCGCTCCTCGGAATGTTTGAAGGCAGTCCCATATGCTGTTCTCGACCCATGATGCCGGAACTGTGGATCAGCTTCTCCGCGAAGCCGCGAGGGTTGAGATCATGCCCCGCTTCCGGAACCTGTCGGCCCACGAGGTTCGGCAGAAATCGTCGGCCATGGACCTTGTGACGGACGCCGACGAGGCTGCAGAGCGGATGATCGCCAAGGGGCTAGGTCAGATCTTTCCGCAAGCGGTCCTGATCGGTGAGGAGGCCACGGAGCGTGACCCGTCGCTGTTAAACCGGCTCGCGGACGCTGACCTGGCCTTCCTGATCGATCCGGTGGATGGCACCAGGAATTTTGCTTCGGGACTGCCTCTGTTCGGGGTGATGGTGGCAGCTCTAATCCGAGGAGAGGTCGTTGCCAGCTGGATCCTCGACCCGATTGGCAACGAGACCGCCATGGCCGTCCGGGGGGAGGGGGCCTGGATCGAGCATCCCGATGGCAGACGCGTTGACCTCCGGGTTGCGGCTTCGGTTGCCATCCAGGACATGTCGGGATGCGCATCCTGGCATCATATGCCGGAGCCCATGCGGTCCACCTTGGCGGCGAACCTGGCGGGCTTCGGGGCCGTTGCATGTTATCGCTGCGCGGCGCACGAGTATCGGATGGCAGCCGGCGGGCATTGTCACTTCCTGGCCTACTCGAAGCTGATGCCCTGGGATCATGCGGCAGGGTGGCTGCTCCATCGGGAGGCCGGCGGCTACTCTGCACGCTTCGATGGATCGCCTTATCGGCCTGCCCTCCACGACGGGGGCATTATTTGCGCTCCCAGTGCAGAAAGCTGGAGGGCCGTGCGCGAGACGCTGTTGGGCCCACTCGTCGCGACACAAACAGCTTAGCCCTTGCCGCAGACAATGTGCAGCAGCGCGACGAGTGGGATCGTGGCACCTGACTGATCATAGCTTCAAGGGCGGGACTTCGCCCTAGCCACCAGGGTCGTCCGTTCAGGTGTGAAAGCCTTGATTGCCTCTCCGAAAATAACGCCGATAAGAAGCCCGCTGGCGATGATGATCGGCAGTTGCCGCCAGGCGACTCTCAGCCTCGGTAAGAGACCATCCACGGTATCGTCCTCCTTGCGCGCGATCAGGCTTTTGCCGCCAAGATGGCATGCTGTCCTTGCGAAACTGCCTAGCCTCCCGGTCGCCGAGCAGACGTCTGAGGAGCCGTCATTCCCTTCGGCAGCCGGATGCTTTTTATGTTCATGCGCCAGCTTACCACACGGCTGAAACGAAAATATTGGTTTTTCGTTTACCTCAAAGGAGGTACTTCATTCCAGCGCCCGTGCCCAGAAGAGGGTGCGGTTCTAGCCCGTATGGGCAATGGCAAAGCGGATGCGGACGATGTCGGAATTGGAATCGTTGAAGCACATCATTGCGAAGACGTGGCGGGACGAGGAAATGGCCTCGTCGGCCTGCTATGGCATCGATGCCTATGCCAAGCGCTGGCCCTTCGTTCTCAGAATCGATGAATGGGATGTCTGGGATGAGGGACGGAAGGGTCTCAAGCCGGAGGTCTCCAGCTGGCTGAACCAGCAGGGTGCCCCATGGGACTTCTACCATCTGCTTGGTTCTTTCGGCTTCATCGGCTTCAAGGACTCGAAGGCTGCAGCCCATTGCAGGCTGCGCTGGTCCGGCGTGCTGAAGGCGGTGACCTCTTCAGGAGAGGCCGGTTCAGGAGAAGCCTGGAGCCCGCACCCGCTCAGCAGCTCCTTCGCTCCTCATCCGTACGATGAGCCGATTGGTCAGGCCCGGAGAGCGCGACACGCTGCGCGTTGACGCGATGTGGAACCGGTTCGGTGCCGGTTCCGAGACGCTTTTCTGATCTCCGGCCCGCTTACTTCTTCGCGCAGATCGCCCGAGCGATCATGCCCTTCGGGCTCTCGGTCGTGGAGAAGCAGTACACACCAACCTCGTCCATATCGAAGCGGTCGCCCCGATTGCAGGTGCCATTGATGGGATACTCATCCTGGTCGCAGCGGGCCGTGCAGCGCGCCTGAGAGGCGCATTCCTGCACGAAGACCCGCAGAATCGTTCCTGCCAAGCCTGGCTTGCCCTCCGGACCCATCTTTCCTTCCGGACCATTCGAGCCGGGTGGGCCGGCAGGGCCCGTCAGACCGGCCGGGCCGATGGGACCTATAGGGCCGGGAGGTCCGATGGGCCCGATCTCACCGGCGACACCCTGTGGCCCGGGTGAGCCGGCAGATCCTGCCGGTCCCACGGGACCTATGGCTCCAACGGGTCCGGGAGGTCCTCCGGGACCGGCAGGGCCGGGCTCTCCCCGCGGCCCTGGAACACCTTGGGGCCCTTGAGGACCCTGATGCCCGGCAAGACCTTGCGGCCCTTGGGGACCCGCCGGGCCGAGCGGTCCCTCAGGTCCTTGTGGGCCAGCGGGGCCGATGGGTCCGGGCTGGCCTTCGGATGCCACGCGCGTATCCGGGCCGCCTGGAGGACTTGCAGGACCCTGCGGTCCGACGGGGCCGGCTGGTCCAGGAGCACCGTCACGGCCAGGTTCGCCCTGAGGTCCAGGAGGGCCGGCGACACCTTGCGGTCCTTGTGGGCCAGCAGGCCCTGCGGGACCTTGGGAGCCCGGAGTTCCGTCACGTCCCGGCTCACCTTGGGGTCCAACAGGTCCAGCCGGTCCCGGCTGAGCTGGAGCGAGGGTTGCGGCATTCGTCGTCTCGGCCGAGGCGGCAGGGCCTTTTTGCCCGCAGAAGCCAACCACCGCCTGTCGCTGCTCGTCCTCCACCTGAATGTTCACGATGCATGAGGCGGGATGATAGACGACGCGGAAGGCAAAACGTCCATTCGCCTCGGCTCTCGTTTCGAACCGCTCGTCGAGAGTGATCGGCGCCTGGCGCGGTTTGCTCAACCGGCCGATGACCCGCAATTCCCCGCCGGTGATCATCGCCTGATCGATCACGATGTCGGCCAGGGCGGGAGACATGCTGGTGATGAAGATGGATCCGGCTAGCAGGCGCTTGAGCATCGTGCCTTCCCTCAGAGACATGAAGCGTCTCCTGAAGATGGGCGCCGGGTCAATTCATCCGGAAGAGATATCTCCGATGCGCGTTGCGCTGGCAAAGAACGTCAGTGAACGCCTTCCGCCTGCATGGCCTCGACACGGATCTCCTCTGTCAGCTGCGCCTTCAGGCTGGAGAATTCCGGCGTCGTCTTCATCGTGTAGTGCCGCGGATGCGGCAGCTCGACGGGGATGTCGGCCTTGATGCGGCCGGGGCGGGCCGACATGACGACGACGCGGGAGGCGAGGAAGATCGCCTCCTCGATGTCGTGAGTGACGAAGAGCACGGTCTTGCGCTCGCGCTCCCAGATGCCGAGCAGCAGCTCCTGCATCAACCCGCGGGTCTGGTTGTCCAGCGCGCCGAAGGGCTCGTCGAGGAGCAGGATCTCCGGATCGTTGGCGAGCGCGCGGGCAATCGCCGTGCGCTGCTGCATGCCGCCGGAGAGCTGCTTGGGATAATGGTTCTCGAAGCCGCGCAGGCCCACCTTTTCCGTGTAGGAGGCGACGATGTCCCGGCGCTGCTCTTTCGGCATGCCCTTCTCGCGCAGGCCGTAGGCGATGTTCTCGGCGATCGTGAGCCACGGGAACAGGGTGTAGGACTGGAACACCATGCCCCGGTCTGCGCCGGGGCCTCTGATCTCGCGCCCGTTCAGCAGCACGCGCCCATCGGTCGGGCGATCAAGCCCTGCGACGATGCGCAGGAGCGTGGACTTTCCGCAGCCGGACGGACCGAGGATGGTGATGAAGTCGTTCTTCCCCACCTGCAGGTTCGTGGGCTCGAGCGCCCGCACGGGCGCGCCGCCGCGCACGCCCGGAAACACGCGTGACACGTTGTCGATCTGGAGGATCGTGCTGCTCATGCGAGCCTCCATGGGAAGAGCTTGCGGTTGACGGCCTTGAACAGGAAATCGGAAATGAGACCGATGATGCCGATGACGATGATGCCGAAGATCATCTGGCCCGTAGCGAGCAGTGCCTGACTGTCGATGATCATGTGCCCGATGCCGGAGGAGGAGCCGATGAGCTCCGCGACGATCACATAGGTCCAGGCCCAGCCCAGCACGAGGCGCAGGATCTCCGCGATCTCCGGCGCATTGGCCGGAATGAGCACGCGCTTCACCACGCCCTGATCGCTCGAGCCCAGCGTATAGGCGGCCTCGACGAGATCGCGGCGCGTATTGCCGACGGCCACCGCCACCATGAGGATGATCTGGAAGACCGAGCCGATGAAGATGACGAGGAGCTTCTGCATCTCGCCGATGCCGGCCCAGAGAATGAGCAGCGGCACGAAGGCTGAGGCCGGCAGGTAGCGCGCGAAGGACACGAAGGGCTCGAGGAAGGCCTCGAAGGATTTGTAGGCGCCCATCATGATGCCGAGCGGCACGGCGACCATGGCTGCGATGATGAAGCCGCCGACGACACGCCAGACCGTCACTCCGATATCGCTCAGGAAGCCGAAGCGCGTGAGCAGCAGCCAGCCGTCCTGCAGCATGGTGATGGGATCGGCGAGGAAGGTGCGCGAGACGAAGCCGCCGAGCGTCGCGAAGGCCCAGGCCGCCACGAAGAGGACGAAGAAGGAGATGCCGAGCGTGACGCGCGTGCCCTGGCTGACGGGTTCGAGAGGACGAGGCATGAAAGATCTGTTCTGCGATCCGGGCTTGTTCAGGACAGCGGGTGAGGAAAGGAGCAGACAGCGGCCCGCAGGAGTCGGGCCACTGCCGGATGGGGGAATGCGCTACTGGATGAAGCTGGTATCGGCCAGGGCTTCCATGTCCGGCTTCTGCTTGATGATGCCGGTCTCGAGCAGCAGGTCGGCGGCCTCGGCCGAGAAGGTCTTGAACTCGCCCGCGAAGAACTTCTTGTTCGCTTCGCGATCCTGCCAGCGCAGGAACTGCGCCGACTTGCCGAACGCTTCGCCCGTCTGCTTCACGTCCGCGCCCATGATCTCGTAGGCTTTGGCCTGATCCTTGGCGATCATGTCGAGGGCTTCGAAATAGCTGTCGGCAAAAGCTTTCGCAGCCTTCGGGTTGTCAGCGAGAAATTTCGGCGTGCAGCCGAAGGTGTCCATCACCATCGGGTAATCGAGGGTCGTGGCGATGATCTTGCCGGACTGGGGCGCGGCGCGCACGGAGGAGAGATAGGGCTCATAGGTCATGGCCGCGTCGTTCTGGCCGGCGATGAAGGCCTGGGCGGCCGGCCCGGGCTCCATGTTGACGACGGTCACGTCCTTCACCGACAGGCCGTTCTTCTTCAGCATCCAGGAGAGGGCGAAATAGGGCGACGTGCCGGGCGCGGAGGCGGCGACCTGCTTGCCCTTGATGTCCTTGATCGAGGCGATGTCGTTCTTCACCACCATGCCATCGGCGCCGTAGCTCTTGTCGAGCTGGAAGATCTGCTTGGTGGGCACGCCGTTGGCGTTCCACACGATCCAGGTCTCCACCGTCGTGGCGGCGCATTGGATGTCGCCGGACTGGATGGCAAGGTGGCGGCTCGCCTGCGGCACCTTCTTGATCGTCACGTCGAGGCCGTTCTTCTTGAAAATGCCGGCTTCCTTCGCGAGCGTCAGGGGCGCGAAGCCCGTCCAGCCCGAGATGCCGACGGCCACCTTCGTCTCCTGCGCCGAAGCGGACCCAACCGCCAGCGCCAACACGGCCAAACCACCCAATACCGCCTTCATTGCAGCCTCCGTTTTATCCAAATTCCCTGGCTCGTTGTGCCGACCGCACCCTCTGGAAAGTTTTTACCGGACGTTCTCGGCGAGCGCGCGAATGGCACCATGACGCAGCGGCAATGTCAAATGTATAGACATTTTCGTCTGCCGTCATTCTGGGCATCGTCCGCCTAAAGTGCACTCGTAAAAGTCTCGCCATAAGCGATGCCTTACCTGAGCCCTCTCCTGAGGAGCGTAGCGTCTCGAAGGGCGAGGGCGCCTCCAGCGCTCTCTGAAGCCTCCTTCGAGGCGGTCACTCCGTGACCTCCTCAGGATGAGGTTGGAGATTCATGAGCCAGGCTTTCAGGTTGGTCCGGCGCGATCTCGACGAGGATCGCCCGGCCGGTTCCCGAGAGGAGGATCAGATCCTGGCTTGCCTCCAGCATCAGCGTATCGAGCACCTGGAGGGAATGGATCGCCGAGCCGAGCGTCACATCGAAAGAGCCGTCGAAGGGGACGATGAAGGCGGCGCGAGTCTCCTCCGCCAGCAGAGCCACGCCGGATTCCACGAAACGCGTCCAGTGCCGGAACTGCCCGCGCCGGGTCATGACGTTCAGATCACGGATTGGGCCTGAGAGGAGCCGCCCGGCGGTGATGTCATCGCCGGAAAAGGAGAGTTTGGGATTGGCCGTGTCGAGCGGATAGGCGATGCCCTCTACGTCGAGCTCGATGCCGCCGCCCTCGACCACGATCAGCGTGCGGTCGATGCCCGGAAAGAGCGAAAACGGCCCGTCGGAGGCGACATCCGCCATGCTGATGCGCCATCCGAATGAATCGAAGCCCGATCCTTCCGGGAAGGCCGCGACCTCCGCGGTGGTGCCGCCGCCGTTCTTCCAGGGAGCGCGAACGAGATCCTCACTGCGGATGACCCGCGCCTTCATCAGCGCAGGCTCGGCAGGTTGAGGCCATGCTCGCGGGCGCAGTCGATGGCGATGTCGTAGCCCGCATCCGCGTGGCGCATGACGCCGGTCGCCGGGTCGTTCCAGAGCACGCGCTCGACGCGCTTGGCCGCTTCCGGCGTGCCGTCGCAGACGATCACCATGCCCGAATGCTGCGAGAAGCCCATGCCGACGCCGCCGCCGTGATGCAGAGAGACCCAGGTGGCGCCCGACGCACAGTTGAGCAGCGCGTTCAGGAGCGGCCAGTCGGAGACCGCGTCGGAGCCATCCTTCATGGCCTCCGTCTCGCGGTTCGGGCTCGCCACCGAACCGGAATCGAGATGGTCGCGGCCGATCACGATGGGCGCCTTCAGCTCGCCCCTGGCGACCATCTCGTTGAAGGCGAGGCCGAGGCGGTGACGGTCGCCGAGACCGACCCAGCAGATGCGCGCGGGCAGGCCCTGGAACTTGATGCGTTCCTTCGCCATGTCGAGCCAGTTGTGCAGGTGCTTGTTGTCCGGCAGCAGCTCCTTCACCTTGGCGTCGGTCCTGTAGATGTCTTCCGGATCGCCCGAGAGCGCGGCCCAGCGGAACGGGCCGATGCCGCGGCAGAAAAGCGGGCGGATATAGGCCGGCACGAAGCCGGGGAAGTCGAAGGCGTTGTCGACGCCTTCCTCCTTCGCCATCTGGCGGATGTTGTTGCCGTAGTCGAGGGTCGGCACGCCCGCCTTGTAGAAATCCAGCATGGCGCGCACGTGCTCGGCCATGGATTGCTTGGCGGCGTGCTCGACGGCCTTGGGATCGCTCTCGCGCTTGGCTTCCCATTCAGCGAGCGTCCAGCCCTTCGGCAGGTAGCCGTTGATCGGATCGTGCGCGGAGGTCTGGTCCGTCACCGCATCGGGACGTATGCCGCGGCGGTAGATTTCGGGGAAGATTTCTGCCGCATTGCCGAGGAGGCCGACGGAGACCGGTTTCTTGTCGCGACAGGATTGCTCGATGATAGCGAGCGCCTCATCCAGCGTATCGGCGCGCTGGTCCACATAGCCCGTGCGCAGGCGCATCTCGATGCGGCTCGGCTGGCACTCGACCGCGAGGCACGAGGCGCCGGCCATGGTAGCGGCGAGCGGTTGCGCGCCGCCCATGCCGCCGAGGCCGCCGGTGAGGATCCAGCGGCCGGAGAGATCGCCGTTGTAGTGCTGGCGGCCGACCTCCACGAAGGTCTCGTAGGTGCCCTGCACGATGCCCTGCGTGCCGATATAGATCCAGGAGCCGGCCGTCATCTGGCCGTACATCATGAGCCCCTTGCGGTCGAGCTCATGGAACTTGTCCCAATTGGCCCAATGCGGCACGAGGTTGGAATTGGCGATCAGCACGCGCGGCGCATCCGCATGGGTGCGGAAGACGCCGACGGGCTTGCCCGACTGCACGAGCAGCGTCTCGTCGTCGTTGAGATTCTTCAGGGCAGCGACGATGCGGTCGAAGCTGTCCCAGTCGCGCGCGGCGCGGCCGATGCCGCCGTAGACGACGAGCTCACCCGGCTTCTCGGCGACATTCGGGTCGAGGTTGTTCATCAGCATGCGCAGGGGCGCCTCCGTCAGCCAGCTCTTGGCCGACAATTCGGTGCCGTGGGGAGCGCGGATCACGCGGGCGTTGTCGATGCGGGTCATGGACGGATCCTCAGGCTTTGGAACGGGCGAAGGTGAGACAGGTCTGGAAGATGAGGGTCAGCGCCGAACGCATGGGCGCGGCATAGACCCCGTCATACGGCGTCGGCCACTCGCCTTCCGAGACGGGACCGAGCGGCTCGCGCATGTAGCCGCGGCAGGCGAGTTCCATCTGGACGGCATGGACGCCTGCATCCGGCTTGCCGAGGCTGCGCGTGATGTAGCCGCCCTTGAAACGGCCGTTGACCACATGGCTGAAGCCGCTGCTCACGCAAATCTCCTCGATGGCATCACTCAAGGAGCGAGAGCAGGTGGTGCCGCCATTGGTGCCGATGTTGAAGTGGGGCAGGGTGCCGTCGAACAGGCGCGGAATGACTGAGCGGATCGAGTGGCAGTCATAGACCACCACCTTGGCGTGCTTGCTCCGCAGCCGCTCGATCTCGGCACGGAGCGTTGCGTGATAGGGATCGAAGAAGCGGGTGCGGCGTTCAGCGATCTCTTCCGTCGTGGGCTCGGCCTCCGGCTCGTAGAGCGGCTCGCCGTCGAAGGTGGTGGTGGGGCAAAGCTCCGTCGTCGCCTGTCCCGGATACAGAGAGACACCAGACGGATCGCGGTTCACGTCGATCACCGTGCGCGAGATCGCGGTGCGGATCACGGTCGCGCCGAGATCGCCTGCGAAATCGTAGAGCTGCTCAATCCACCAGTCGGCATCCTTGCGCGCGAGCCAGGGCGAGACGAGGCCGCGTTCGTACGCGGCCGGGATCTCCGTCCCCGTATGCGGCAGGCTCACCACGAGCGGTGCGTCGCCACGAATGATTGTGAGCCAGTCCGGATGTACGCCGCTCATGCCTATGCCTCATCCGTCACGAGCGGCAGTACATCGCCTCCGACCGCGTCAGCCAATGCACCGGACGCGACGAGGGCGGTCGCCAGCTCCATCTCGGGCGCCATATGCCGGTCGTCGTCGAGATGCGGGACCTTCGCGCGCAGCAGGGCACGGGCGCGTTCCAGGCGCTCGCTCGATGTCATCGGTGCGTGGAAGTCGCAGCCCTGGACGGCGGCGAGGTACTCGATGCCGATAACGTTGGCCGTGTTCGCCGCCATCGGCAGCAGCCGCCGCGCGCCATGGGTCGCCATGGAGACGTGGTCTTCCTGGTTGGCGGAGGTCGGGATCGAGTCGACGCTCGCCGGATAAGCGCGCTGCTTGTTCTCGGAGACGAGCGCCGCGGCCGTCACCTGCGGGATCATGAAGCCTGAATTGAGACCCGGCTTCGGCGTGAGGAAGGCCGGCAACCCTGAAAGCGCAGGGTCGACCAGCATGGCGACGCGGCGCTCGGCCAGCGAGCCGATCTCGCACAGGGCCATGGCGATCATGTCGGCGGCGAAGGCCACGGGTTCCGCATGGAAGTTGCCGCCGGAGATGACCTCGCCCGTTTCCGCGAAGACGAGGGGATTGTCGGAGACGCCGTTCGCTTCCGTGCCAAGCGTCTCGCCCGCCTGACGCAGCAGGTCGAGCACGGCGCCCATCACCTGCGGCTGGCAGCGCAGGCAGTAAGGGTCCTGCACGCGGTCGTCATTGGTGAGGTGCGAGGCGCGGATGGCGCTGCCCTGCATGAGGGTGCGTAAGGCAGCCGCCACCTCGATCTGTCCGCGGTGGCGCCGCAGCTTCTGGATGCGTTCGTCGAACGGTCCGTCCGATCCTTTCGCGGCATCGGTGGCGAGCGCTCCCGTGACGAGCGCGGCGCGGAACACGCGCTCGGCCTCGAACAGGCCGGCCAGCGCCAGTGCCGTCGAGACCTGTGTGCCGTTGAGAAGTGCCAGGCCTTCCTTGGGCCCCAGGGTCAGCGGAATGAGACCGGCGCGGGCGAGGGCCGCCTCCGCCTTCATGCGCACCCCGTCGACGAAGAACTCGCCGACGCCCATGAGGGCGGCCGTCATATGAGCCAGCGGCGCGAGATCGCCCGAGGCGCCGACCGAACCCTGGCCGGGGATGACCGGGACGAGGCCCGCCTGCAGGCAGGCCGTCAGATGCTCGATGGTCGACCAGCGCACGCCGGATGCGCCTTGGGCAAGGCTCGCGAGCTTGAGCGCCATGACGAGGCGCACCACGGCGGCCGGGAGCGGCTCGCCGACGCCCGCCGCATGCGAGAGCACGATATTGCGCTGGAGCGTCGCGAGATCGGCGGTGCCGATGCGCACGCTTGCGAGCTTTCCGAAGCCGGTGTTGATGCCGTAGACCGGTTCGCCCTTGGCGACGATGGTTTCGATGGTCTTGGCGCCGGCCTCGATGGCAGTGCGGCAATCCTGATCGAGCGAAACGTCCGCGCCGAAATAAACGCGGCGCCAATCGGCGAGAGCGACGGAGCCGGGGTGAAGCATTAGGTCTTTGGTCACTGTCCCCTCCAGACACGGGCGTGAAGCGGGTTGAAGCCGATGCGGTAGACGAGCTCCGCCGGGCGCTCGATATTCCAGATCGCGAGATCGCAGGACTTGCCGGGTTCCAGCGTGCCGATCTCATCGAGTCGTCCGAGCGCACGGGCCGCCTCGCGCGTCACGCCGGCGATGCATTCCTCGACGGTCAGGCGGAACAGCGTCGCGCCCATGTTCACGGTGAGCAGGAGCGAGGTGAGCGGCGACGTGCCGGGATTGCAATCGGTGGCGAGCGCCATCCGCGTGCCGGCTTTCCGGAAGGCAGCAATCGGCGGCACCTTCGTTTCGCGCAGCATGTAGAAGGCGCCCGGAAGCAGCACCGCCACCGTACCCGCCTTTGCCATCGCCGCAGCACCGTCCTCATCCGTATATTCAAGGTGATCCGCCGAGAGAGCGCCGTATTCAGCGGCGAGCTTCGCGCCGTGCAGATTGGAGAGCTGATCGGCATGGAGCTTGAGTTCCAGCCCCAGCGCCTTGGCCGCATCGAACACGCGGGCGGTCTGCGCAGGCGAAAAGGCGATGCCCTCGCAGAAGGCGTCGACCGCATCGACCAAGCCCTCCTGGGCCAAGACCGGCAGCATCTCGGTGCAGACCTTGTCGATGAAGGCATCCTTGTCGCCGCTGGCTTCCGGCGGCAGGGCGTGGGCGCCGAGGAAGGTGGTGGTCACGGAGACGGGACGCTCGCTCGCCAGGCGGCGCGCGGCGCGCAAGGATCGGGCTTCCGTCTCTAGATCAAGCCCGTAGCCCGACTTGATCTCGATGGTGGTGCAGCCCTCGGCGATGAGATGGTCGAGGCGGGGCAGGGCAGTGGCCACGAGTTCGTCCTCGCTCGCGGCGCGGGTGGCTTTGACGGTGGAGACGATTCCGCCGCCGGCCCGGGCGATCTCCTCGTAGCTCGCGCCCTTCAGGCGCAATTCGAATTCATGCGCCCGGTCGCCGCCATAGACGAGGTGGGTGTGACAGTCGACGAGCCCGGGAGTGATCCAGCGGCCTTCGCAGTCGATCCGCTCGGTCGCATCCCAGCCGATCGGGAGGTCTTGGGCCGGTCCGGCAAAGGCGATGCGACCATCCTTCGATGCAACGGCGCCGTTCTCGACGATCCCGAGATCGTTCCCGGCTAGCGTGGCGAGGCGAGCGTTGTGCCATACCCGGTCGAAGCGCATGTTCCTGCTCCGCTGAGGTTGCGATAATGTCTATACATAATCGCGAACAATCGGTATTGTCTAGACGTATTCGATCGGTTCTGATGGTCGAGCGGTGACGTGGCTTTTTGGCGGCTGCCAACCCTCAAGGCCGCTTTGCAAGGGTTTCAGCGATGCGCAGGCTCATTCTCGATCATGCCTTCCTTGCCCACGGCTGGGCCCGGAATGTCGGGGTGGACATCGAGGGCGGGACGATTGCCGCCGTGCATGCGGGGGCTTCCGCCGAGGGCCGCGAGCGGATTGCCGGAATCGCACTTCCCGGACTCCCCAACCTGCACAGCCACACCTTCCAGCGCGGTATGGCGGGACTGGCGGAAACCCGCGGACCGGAAGGGGACAGCTTCTGGACATGGCGGCAGGTGATGTACCGCTTCCTTGGCTCTCTTACGCCCGACGACGTCGAGGCCGTTGCGGCCTTCGCCATGATGGAGATGCTGGAAGGCGGGTTCACGGCGCTTGCCGAGTTCCATTATCTTCACCACGATGCGCAGGGCCGCCCCTATGCCGACATGGCCGAGCTCTCCGGACGCATTGCGGCCGCGGCTCGGGACACGGGCATGGGCTTGACCCTCCTGCCCGTTTTCTACGCGCAAGGCGGCTTCGGCGGTGCTGCGCCCTCTGAGGGGCAGCGGCGCTTCATCAACGATGTCGAGGGTTATTCACGCCTGGTGGAAGGCGCACGCAAGGCCGTGGCCGGTCTCGACGATGCCGTCGTCGGCATCGCGCCGCACAGCCTGCGCGCGGTGACGCCCGAGAACCTGAGCGAGGTCGCCGCCATGGCGGGTGAGGGGCCCATCCACATCCACATTGCCGAGCAGGTGAAGGAGGTCGAGGATTGCCTCGCCTGGTCGGGGCAGCGTCCGGTGGCGTGGCTGCTCGACCATGCGCCTGTGGATCGACGCTGGTGCCTGATCCACGCCACGCATCTCGACCCGCAGGAGGTGAAGGGCATCGCCACGAGCGGCGCCGTGGCAGGCCTGTGCCCGATCACCGAAGCCAATCTCGGCGACGGCATCTTCGAGGGTGTGGATTACCTCGCAGCAGGAGGCCGCTTCGGCGTCGGGTCTGATTCCAATATCGAGATTTCGGCACCGGGTGAGCTCAAGCAGTTCGAGTACAGCCAGCGCCTCAAGCACCGCGCCCGCAATGTCCTGGCCGAGCACGAGGGGCAGTCGACGGGGCGCAGCCTCTACGAGAAGGCGCTGACCGGCGGAGCCCAGGCTCTCGGGCGGCGGATCGGCGCGATCGCCGCAGGGCATCGCGCCGACCTCGTGGTGCTCGATGCGGACCATCCCGATCTTGCCGGCATCTCCGGCGACCGCTGGCTCGACGCATATGTGTTCGTGACCGGCAAATCCGCTCTCGATACCGTGTTCGTCGCAGGCAAGCCTGTGGTAAGGAGCGGCCGGCATGTGAACCGTGACACCATCCGCGCCCGCTATGCGCGCGCCATGGCTCGCATCCTGGCATGAGAGAAGATCCTGTCGGCATGAAGCATCTGCATCAGCGTATCCGCGACGATATCGAGGCCAAGATCATGTCCGGCGAATGGGTGCCGGGTCACCGCATTCCCTTCGAGCACGAGCTGATGGCCGAATACGGCTGCTCACGGATGACGGTGAACAAGGTGCTCTCGACGCTTGCCGCCAACGGCCTCGTCACGCGCCGCCGCCGTGCAGGGACGGTCGTGGCGGAGCCGAGCAGCCAGCAGGCCGTGCTGCAGATCCAGGATTTCGCCCTCGAGGCCGCGCGGGCCGGGCTTGAGTATCGCTTCAAGATCGTACACCGCTCCATCGAGTCCATCGATGCCGCGGGCGCGCAGCGCACGGGATTGCCGGCGGGGACGGAGATGCTCTGCCTCTCGACGCTTCACGTGATGGATGATGTGCCACAGGCTTTCGAGCAGCGCCTGATCAACCTCGCGACCGTGCCCGAAGCGGACAGGGAGCCGTTCAAGGACGATCCGCCCGGGACTTGGCTCCTGCGGCGCGTGCCATGGACGGATGCGGAGCATATCGTCCGTGCGGTCAATGCGGACAGCACCATGGCCAAGCGGCTTCAGATCCAGACGGGAACGGCCTGCCTCATGCTGGAGCGGCGCACCTGGCAGGCGGGCGCATTCGTCACCGAGGCGCGCATCACCTATCCCGGTGACCGGCATCAGCTCGTCGGACGCTTCTCGCCGGTTGCGTAAGGCCAGGCGTCATCCCCGGTGAGCGCAGCGAGAGAAGGAGATTCACTCCATGCTCAGCGCTATGGATTCCCTTCCCTTCCGCTTGCGCGTCCTTCCGGGAATGACACCCCAGTTCTGATCCCTCTCGGTTCTGAGGCTGCCCCGGTCCTGACACCCGCTCCGTCATCACCGGGACGATCCCCGGATCAAGTCCAAGGACGGCCATGACGGGGTGCGGGCGTTCCCTCCCCCCTTTGCGGGGGAGGGTGGCGAACGAAAGTGAGCCGGGAGAGGGGACGTCATCGGTCTCGCACCGCCCCTCTCCCGACCCTCGCTGACGCGAGGGCCACCCTCTCCCGCACAGGGGAGAGGGCAGGTTGTGCGTTCTCACTTTGTTCTTGACAATCGTCCTAAGCTGGGCTATATCATTCCCTATCCCCGCCCTCGAGGGGCGCGCTCGCGAGGCGTCGCAAGAGTGGGGCAGGGAGCGGTCCCGCCGCAGGTCTCGCACACCTGTGATCGCGGGTGGCCGATCCTGGCTTCGATCCAGGTCCGCTGAAACAAACCGCGCGTGACGAGCAGTCCGGCTCTTCCCTTTCACCACACATCATCGAGCCGGGCTGCCCGACGCGCCACCCTCGATCTCCCCGCAAGGCTCGCAGCTCAGGCTGCGGGCCCCAAGGCGCTGGCTCTTTGACATCGATGGATCGGCATATCAGCGCCATAGCCGTCCCGAACGTGATCTGGGGATCGGTTCCGGCCATCCTGATCGGGAAGAGCGTTGCGCCTTGCCAATCGCGATTACCGGCATAAGGCCGGTGACGACAGGCAGGAGCAGGATTGTGTTTCGTCCCGCGGAACTGCGATTCGGAAGTCTTTACGCCAAGGCGGAGCGCAGATCCTCGATCAGGTCGTGTGCATCCTCGATGCCGACCGACAGGCGCACGAGACCGTCATCGATGCCGAGCTCGGCTCGCACCTCCGGCGGCACCGAGGCATGGGTCATGATCGCCGGATGCTCGATGAGGCTTTCCACGCCCCCTAAGCTCTCGGCCAGCGTGAAGAGCTGGCAGCGCTCCAGGACGCGCGTCGCGCCATCGAGCCCGCCCTTGATGCGGGCGGTTATGATGCCGCCGAAGCCGCGCATCTGGCGTTTGGCCAATTCATGCTGCGGATGCGAGGCGAGGCCCGGATAGATCACGCCGTCCACGCCCGGATGAGATTCGAGGAATTGGGCGATCTTGAGGGCCGAGGTGCAGTGCCGCTCCATGCGCAGCGACAGGGTTTTCAGGCCGCGCAGGGCCAGGAAGCTGTCGAACGGACCTGACACGGAGCCGACCGCATTCTGCAGGAAGGCGATCTTCTCTCGGACTTCCTGATTCTGACCGACGATCACCACGCCGCCGACCATGTCGGAATGGCCGTTGAGGTATTTCGTGGTCGAATGCACCACGATGTCGAAGCCGAATTCGAGCGGTCGCTGGACCCAGGGACTGGCAAAGGTGTTGTCGGCGACAAGCCATGTGCCGTGCCCGCGAACTGCCGCGGCAATGGCTTCGAGATCGGCGAGCTTCAGGAGCGGATTGGTCGGCGTCTCGACCCAGACGAGTTTGGTGTTGGGGCGCAAAGCCGCCTTCACCGCATCGGGATCGCCGAGATCGACATAAGAGATGTCGAGCCCTGCAGACTTCCTGCGCACGCGCTCGAAAAGGCGGCGCGTGCCGCCATAGAGATCGTCCGAGGCGACGATGTGCGAGCCATGCTCCAGCATGTCGAGCACGGTTGCGCTCGCGGCAAGGCCCGACGAGAAAGCGAAGGCCGCGGAGCCGCTTTCGAGGTCGGCGATGCAGCGCTCGAAGGCCATGCGGGTCGGGTTCTGCGAGCGGGCATATTCGAAACCCTTGTGAACGCCGGGGCTCTCCTGCGCGAAAGTCGAGGTGGCGTAGATCGGCATCATCACCGCGCCCGTCGTGGGATCGGGCGACTGGCCTGCATGGATGCAGCGGGTGGCGAAATCGAGCTGGTTGCGGGCGGTCATGGAGCTTGGATCCGGAAGAAGTTGATGAGGTCGATGCGGGTGGCAAGACCGACGAAGGCGTCGCCATCCATGATCACCGGCACGAGGCCGGCGGCAAAGAGGGGAAGAAGCTCCTTGACTGGAGCCTTTGCAGAGATGGTCTGCAGGCGTGTCACCATCACGTCGCGCACGGGCTTGTTGAACACGCTCTGAGGTGCGCTCTCGTTGGCCACAAGCGCATCGAGGATGTCGCTCTCGTCGATGAGGCCGACCACCCGACCATTCTCGATGACCGGCAGCTGCGAGACGTCGGAGGAACGCATGCGCGCAAAGGCGGAGCGCAGCGTCTCGTTGGGCGAGACAAAGATGGTCGCACCCTCGCCGAAGGGGTTGATCACCACGTCGCGCGCCGTGCCGGTCACCTTGCGGTCGAGCCAGCCTTCCTGCGCGATGAAGGCATCGTTGAACACCTTCGAGAGGTACTTGGCGCCCGTGTCGCAAACGAGCGTGACGACCCGCTTTGGTTCCGTCTGTTCGCGACAGTAACGCAGGGCGGCGGCCAGAAGCGTACCGGAGGAGGAGCCCGCCAGGATACCTTCCTTGCGCAGGAGCTCGCGCGCTGCGGAGAAGCTCTCCTTGTCGGTGATGGAATAGGCCTTCTTCACTAGGGAAAGATCGCAGTTCGGCGGCACGAAATCCTCGCCGATGCCCTCCACCGCCCAGGAGCCGGCCTCCGTCATCCGGCCCGTCTCGACCAGTGGCGCAAGGATCGAGCCGGCCGGATCGGCCAGCACCATGGCGGTCTTGGGCGAGGCCTTTTTGAGGTAGCGCCCGACACCCGTGAGCGTGCCACCGGAGCCGACGCCGACCACGACGGCGTCGACGTCACCGCCCATTCCTTCCAGGATCTCGGGGCCGGTGCTCGCCTCATGGGCCGCTGGGTTGGCCGGGTTCTCGAATTGGTTGATGTAGACGGCACCAGGCGTCTTGTTGGTGATCGCCTGAGCGAGGTCCTGGTAATAATCCGGGTGGCCCTTGCCGACATCGGAGCGGGTGATGACCACCTCGGCGCCCAGCGCCTTGGCATGCAGGACCTTCTCCCGGGACATCTTGTCCGGCACCACGAGCAATGTCCGATAGCCCTTGGTGGCACCGACCAGCGCCAGCCCGACGCCGGTGTTGCCGGCCGTCGCCTCGACGATGGTGCCGCCGGGCTTCAGTCGCCCGTCAGCTTCAGCTGCCTCGATCATGGCACGGGCCGGGCGATCCTTGATGGAGCCGCTGGGATTGGCGCTCTCGAGCTTGAGGAAGAGCCGGCACGGGCCGGTGTCGAGGTTCGTGACCTCGACAAGGGGGGTGAGGCCGATCAGGTCAAGGGCTCCGCGGGCAGCCATATTATCATCTTTCAGATGTAGAATAGAGTATTCTGTTTTTTTTGATGTGAAACTGCCTCGTCTTTATAGGTGTCGATGTAGCTTGTCACCTGTCCGCCGATCACTCAAATGCGATCGGCAGGCTTGCGTCCCCGAACAGGGGAGCGATTGGAGTTCAATCGCAGAACGAGAAGAGCCCCGGACCTTTCGGCCGGGGCTCTTTGAGCGGGATGGTGTCAGAAGACGAAGAAGTCCTTGTAGGTGAGGGCGAGGTTCTTCGACAGCTGGGCGAACTCCACTGCCTGACCCTTGCCGGAGCCATCTGCGTCATAGGAGAGCACGCCCGTCTTCTTGTTGTAGATCAGGTAGTCGTCCCGCTCCTTCGCCTTGGTGCCGGTGACGAAGAACTCGGCGTCCAGCTGGGTCGGATTGGCCACCGTCCCGCTGCCGAGCTTCTTGAACACGGCGTTGTCGAGCAGGAAGCTGTCGTCCCTGACCTTGAAGTCGACGATCGTGTCGAAGCTCACCTTGCGGTCGGTCGAGGCAGTCCCGAGCCTTGCGTTGAACACGAAAGCATCGCTGCCCGCGTTGCCATAAAGGCGATCGTTGCCGGCTCCGCCATTGACCACGTCATCGCCAAGACCGCCATAGACCCTGTCGTTGCCGCTGTCGCCATAGACCCAGTCGTTGCCGGACCCGCCGTCGACGGTGTCGTTCCCGGAGCTGCCATACACCCGGTCGTTCCCGGAGCTGCCATAGACCCTGTCGTTTCCGGTGCCGCCGCTGGCCCAGTCGTTGCCGGATCCGCCATGAACATAGTCATTGCCGCTATCGCCGTTGACACGATCGTCGCCGCTCTCGCCATAGACCTTGTCGTTGCCGGTGCCGCCATTGAGCCTGTCGTTGCCCCCGCGACCCTTGATCGTATCGTTGCCACCTTGGCCCTTGATGATGTCGTCGATGTTGTCCCGGCCGTTGAGCGTTTCGGATCGGGCGTTGCCGGTGCGGCTGACGACCGGATTGCTCGTGCTGACCGGAGGAGCAGCAGGAACCGGGGTCGGAACCCACGTGTCGCCAACAAGACGTCCATCTGCAAACTGCAGAACATCAATGTTCAGCAGAGTGTCCGTGCCCTCAGTTCCACCGGCGACGGTCCGGTTCGCAAGGAGCCCAGCAATCGTGTAGCTCGCACGGTTGCCGGAGTACTGAGCGATATCGCTTCCTTCGCCGCCGTCCAACGTATCGTTGCCGGCGCCGCCTATCATGGTATCGTCACCCCCATAGCCGTACAGCTTGTTTCCTGCGCTGTTGCCCACGATGGTGTTGCTGAGCTGATTTCCTGCGCCCTCGATGGCCCATTTTGCTAAAGGATCGCCAGGGTTGGCAGGGTCGAGCAGCCAGAGGTTCTCCACATTGGCAGCCAGGGGGCTGGCAACGGAGACGGAGATGGAGCTGATGATGGTATCAGTCCCTTCTCCAGCCGCTTCCGTTACGACATCTTGAGTGTGATCGACATAGTAAATGTCGTTGCCCAGCCCACCCCTCATTTTGTCGCCGCCGCCGCCGCCATCGAGGACGTTGTGCCCGGCATTGCCGTTCAACGTATTTGTGCCGCTATTTCCGACCGCAGTCAGGTTGGCCGTTCCCGTCAGCGTAAGCTCTTCGACTTGAGCCGAGAGCGCATAACTGACGCTGGCAAAGACTTGATCGTAGCCGCCCAAACCGCCATTGGCTTTCTCTACGATGAGATCAACAGCGTCGTCGACGATATAGACGTCGTTGCCATCGCCGCCCTGCAGCGTGTCGGTTCCTCCACCGCCATAGATCGTGTCTGCTCCGCCAAAGCCCTCAAGATTGTTAGCAGCAGCGTTACCAGTTAAAACGTTATTGAGCTCGTTTCCGTAGCCGTTGATGGCGGCGGCGCCCGTCAATGTCAGATTTTCTACGTTGGCTTCAAGGGTGTGCTTGGCCGAAGCGAAGACATGATCAGTACCTTCGTTCGGCTTCTCGGTGACGACGTCTCCGTCCTTGTTGACGATATAGGTGTCGTCGCCTTTACCGCCGGCCATCGTATCGACGCCAGCGGAGCCGGTGAGCGTGTCGGGACCATCGGTTGCAATGCCGCCGGTCATATTACCTGCAATCACCGTTCCGGTTGGTCCTCCGGCGGTGTTCGTGGGCTCCTCACGGATTGCGAAGCGCGCATTCTCCGGGTTGATGACGTTGTTCAGGATCTGCGTGCCGTCTGAATAATAATTCTTGATGGGATTGGTCGCAGGGTTGTTGTCAGGGTTGCCATCCGGGTAATCCTCACGCAGACGGATCTGGACTTCATCGTAAAAGCCTTTGAGCTCCTGCGAATTGTTCGAGATGAAACTTCCCTTGAGGATCGTGTTGTCGGAGCCCTCGATGCGTACGCCTTGGCGCATGTTGTCGTGAATCTCGGCTCCGCTGATGGTCACATTGTCGGACAGCTTGACCAGGATACCCTCGCGGGTGTTGGCATAATAGTCGCCTCCGATGATCTGGACGTTTGTGACATGGGCGATCTCAGCCTCTGTCCCGCGCTGGATATCGCCGCGCTGAACGACAATGCCGGCGCCTCCGGTTGCGCCCAGGCCATTGTGGTGGGCAACGTTGTTCTCGAGAGTGATGTTGGTCGAGGCGTTCTGAATGTTGAAGCCGTGACGATCGTTGCTGTAGGATTCGTTGTTCGCGTAGACGCCGCCGACGACCCCATCGGCCACGAAGCCGTCAAGCCCGTTGTTGTGGGCAACGGAATTCGTGACCGTCATGTTATAGGTGACTTCGTGCGGATTAATCCCGTACGCCGTGCAGTTCATCACCTCTATATCATCGATCGTGATGTTGGTCTGCGTATTCCCAGAATCTGCTTTCACCCCGCAGATGAACCCGGCTTGGTGTCCGATGTTGTTGTCGCGGTTTCCGTCGATGACGAGATTGCTGATGGTGACATTCTCGACAGTCGCAAGATCAGTCCGAACGATGCCGTTGATTCTCGCATCAAAGTTGTTCTCGAGCTTGATCACCGTCTCGCGGTCGCCGGTCCCTGTCAGCTTGACCCCCGAGAGGAGTTCAATGGCGCCTGTCGAGGCGTCTGCCTTGTCTCCCGTGACAACCCATGTTCCCGCGCCGAGTTGAACCTCTACCTGACCCGCCAACGGGTTTTTCAGGTACTCCGCATTGGCTTTCGCGATGGCATCTTTGATCCTCGCGACATTTTCAGCGGCGGCCAGTTCTTCTACGGGATTGGTTGAAGGGCCTTCGACGGTGATGAACGCCATTTTCGGAATTCCTTACTTGAATAAGTCGAGCTGGGGTTTGGCGAGCGTCATCGTCACCGGAACTTCGTCCGGAGGCTGAAGATGCGATGATCGCCAGTTGTCGTGCTTTGCCGCTATCGCTGCGGCACTGTTCAGAGCCGCTTTGGAATCGATCCGAGCTGGCGCCGTCGCCGGGTGGGCGGACGGTCCATTCCAATCCTCAAGGCGGCACCGGATCCCGCCTCGTTTGAATTCATGAGCATCAGGCTATTTCCTCTGCGATAGCTGCTTGATTGCCCAAGATTAAATAGGCATTTTCTCAAATCAGGAATGGAGCAATTTTGTATTGCTGATGCAATTCCGAGTTAACCTGTTCATTGTGGCGATGTAGGCTAATGCTGTTGAAGTATCGGCTCTACCTCGAATGGGTCGAAGGCCTTCAGTGCAAGGCTTAGGAATTATGGCCAAGCTTGAGCATCTGCTCCGCTTCACTTGATCATGTCGAAGAGCTGTCCTGAGCATTGGGCGACGAGGATCAGGAGAAGGATGCCGATGAACCACAGCCACGAACCGCGTCGCTGCGGCGAAGCCTGGGGCTGCGGCGACGATGGCTCGGTCTGAGGGCCGATCACCGGAACGGGAGGCGAGGGCAGACGCTCGATCAATTCGGCCGATGCGGCCGGAATGCTGCCCGTCATCCCGATGAAGCGAAAGCTGATGGGAATTCCGCCCACGAAGCCGACCTCGGCGGGCTGAATCATGGCCTCATAGCGAACCCACCAATATTCCTTGCGATCGTCCATTCTGCATCCGTCCACGGCTGACAGGCTATTCTAACGCTTATCCGCACCGGCTTGATCTGGAAATCCAGAGCCAATAGAGCCAACATGACAAAAAGTTGAGTATGCCGCGGCAGGAGATCCCATGAACGTTCTCGTCACCGGTGGAGCAGGGTATATCGGCGGCCACATGGTTCTGGCCCTGCTCGACGCAGGCCACCAGCCCGTGGTGTTCGACAACCTGTCGACGGGCTTTCGATGGGCTCTTCCCGAAGGAGTGCCTCTTGTGGTCGGCGATGTCGGCGATTTCGAGCTTGTCCTGCGGACTCTGCAGACGTACCGCATCGAGGCCATCGCCCATTTCGCCGCCAAACTTGTCGTGCCGGAATCCGTCGTCGACCCTCTCGGCTATTATCTGAACAACACCGTCAAGAGCCGGTCTCTGATGGCTGCCGCCGTGGCTGCCGGGGTCAAAAAGTTTGTCTTCTCGTCGACGGCAGCCGTTTACGGCAACACATCCGACAAGCCTATCGGCGAGGATGCCCCTCTGGCGCCACTTTCGCCTTATGGCAGCTCGAAGCAGCTGACGGAAGTCATGCTGCGCGACGTCGCGGCTGCCCATGACATGCGCTACGTGGTGCTGCGGTATTTCAACGTTGCCGGATCGGATCCCGCCATGCGCCACGGGCAGTCGACCGCGAATGCCACCCATCTCATCAAGGTCGCGATCCAGACGGCGCTCGGCATGCGGTCCCACATGGAAATCTTCGGCACGGATTACCCGACGCCGGATGGAACCTGCATCAGGGACTACATTCATGTCACCGATCTGATCGCAGCGCATATGCTCGCCCTGAACCACCTCGACACGAGCGGCGAGAGCATGGTCGTGAATTGCGGCTATGGGCACGGCTACTCCGTCTCGGAGGTCATCGAGACGGTCCGCCAAGTCTCCGGAAAGCCCGTGAATGCTCGCGTTGCCCCTCGGAGAGCTGGCGACCCGGTGGCTATCGTGGCGGATTCGACCCGGATCCGCTCCCGTCTGGGGTGGCAGCCGCGCCATGACGATCTCGCCACCATCGTGGAGCATTCCCTGCGCTGGGAGAGCATGCTGCGGGAACGAAATCTCAAGCTGTAAAGACCAGTGGATCGCTAGAGCATCGGACCCAAAAGTGGATTTGCACTTTTGGGATCCATCCGATGCTCAATCTCTAAGACGGCGCATCGTTGATGCGGAAAACCGGGGCCACTTTTCCTCACGATGCGCTGGTCCTGCTAAGCACAGGTTAAGAACATCTGCTTCAAATGCTCATGCACGCAGACGGCCGATTCTCGGCGGAACGCAAGGCTGGAGGGCAGGGGCATGGGTGAGTTCAAGGGCACGGGCGTCAACGGAGTCTTGCTGCTCAACCGCCTTCTGCTGGCAGGCTGCTTCCTGCCCGCTGCCATCGGGCGGATCGCCAACATCTCCGGCTTCGCCGCCACTTTGACGATGAAGGGCGTGCCCTACGGGGATGTGGTGGCCACCCTGATAGTCCTGGCGGAGGTCTTCGGACCGCTGGCCCTGGTTCTCGGCCTTGCGCCTCGCCTCAGCGCCTCCGCACTGATTGCCGCTCTGGTGGTCACGACCGGAACCCTGCATCGGTTCTGGGAGTATGGCGGTCTCACCCGCCAAGCCGAGCAGGCCGTGTTCCTGTCTCATCTCGGCGTCCTCGCCGGACTTCTCTTCTACGCTCTCACCGGGCCTGGAGCCTGGAGCTGGCAGGCCTGGTGGAGCGGCTTCGGCGGGCAGGCGAAGCCGGCCAAAGGCAAGAAGCGCCAGCCTTCCCGTCCGCGCAGCCCGAAGCCCCGGCCTGCGCCGGTTCGGCAGGTTGTGGATGAGGACGAAATGGCGGATGCCGCTTGAGAGGCGGCTCATCCTCGACGCCGCCCTGGACACGACTCGCTCTCACCGTCAAGGTTCCTGCCTTCATTCAGCCTCTAATCCAAACCATAAAGCCTTGAGGAGCCGTGCTTTTGCGCACGGGCATCCCTGTCTTTTCAGGTTAACCGTAGCGTCATGCTCAATCCGTTCTCGCGTTGCATCCTCAGCCTAGCCGTTGCCTTGGCGTGCGCTTCTCCTGCCGCCGCTCAGCAGTCCTCCGACCCGTTGACGCGCTTTCTCGATGGCGTCTTCAAGAAGCCGGCACCTCCGCCTGCGAGCGCGCCTCAGGCCGCGCCCACCACGCCGGCGCCCGCGCGGACGACCCCGCAGGCCCAGGCCCAACCCCAGATGCGTCCACAGCCCGACGTGAAGCCCAAGGTGGCGGATCAAAAGCCTAAGGCTCCGGTGCCCCAAAGGGCAGCGCAGCCCCAGCCGAAGCCGCAGGTTGAGCCTCAGACCGCATCGAAGCCGGAGCCAAAGCCCCAGCCTTCCGCCGCTCTTCCTGAAAAGGTGGACGCCAAGCCTGCCGCGCCCGAGCCCCAGAAGCCGACACCTGCGCCGCCCGTCCAGACGGCCGAGCCGCCCAAGCCCGCAGAGCAGGCTCCGGCCAAGGTCGCCGAGCCGCCGAAGCCTGCACGGTCCACTCCCGCTCAGGCTGCTCCCGCAGTAACGGCCGTAGCCGCACCTGCATCTGCTCCGACGCCGACCTCGCCCCCCGGACCGAAGTCGCCGGAGGAGGCCCTCGACCGGGTGAATGCCTATTTCAACAGCATCGACCAGCTGTCGGCCTATTTCGTGCAGAAGAACCCCAATGGCCAGCAGGCGGAGGGCACATTGTCCATGCGCCGCCCAGGCCAGTTCCACTTCGCCTATGCCCCGCCGAGCACGCTTGAGGTCGTCTCCGACGGCCGCAACGTGGCGATCCGCGACAAGAAGCTCGGCACCAACGACGTCTATCCCGTCGGACAGACACCCCTGAAGTTCCTCGTCCAGGAGAACATCGACCTGTCGCGGGACACCAAGGTGCGCGATGTGCAGGTGGGTCGCGACGGCGTGGTGACCGTCCGTTTCGACGACAGCGCGACGCTGGGCGGTACCTCCAAGATCACCTTGCGTTTCGACACGAGGACCAACGCGCTCAAGCAATGGACCATCATCGACGCCCAGGGCTACGAGACCACCGTGACGCTTTCGGGCCTCAACGCGACCTATCGAAGGGATGCTCGGGCAGGGCAGTAGGCCTCTTCTGGTGGACAGGGCGTGTTTTTGTCCGTCCAGGTCTAGCACGCGAGAGAATTCCGGCTAGAAGTCCGCCTGCTGCTGTCGTAGGGCGGCGCGTCAAAAATCCTTGGCAGGTGAGCATGGTGGATAAAGCAGCCCTCGGAGCCTATGCCGGTTACGTTCTCGAGGACGCGACGATCCCGGAGCTGCCGAACCATTACCGCGGCAAGGTGCGGGACAACTACGACCTGCCTGACGGACGGCGCATCATCATCGCGTCCGATCGCCTGAGCGCCTTCGATCGCAATCTGGCCGCCATTCCGCTGAAAGGCCAAGTGCTGACCCAGACGGCAAAGTTCTGGTTCGAGGCGACGGCGGATATCTGTCCCAACCACGTGATCGAGTATCCGGACCCGAACGTGCTGGTGGGCCGCAGGCTGACCATCCTGCCGGTGGAGATCGTGGTGCGCGATTACCTCGCCGGCACCACGGGCACCTCGATCCTCTCCCTCTACAAGGCCGGCCAGCGCGAGATGTATGGCATCCGCCTGCCTGACGGGATGCGCGACAATGAGAGGCTGCCGCAGACCATCATCACGCCGACGAGCAAGGCGTTCCATGGCAGCCACGACGAGCCCCTGACGCCTGCCGAGATCGTCGGGCAGAATCTGCTCACCGATGAGCAATGGCAGACGGTCTCGGATTACGCCCTCGCGCTCTTCGCCAGGGGCAGGGAGATGGCCCGCGAGCGCGGCCTCATCCTCGTCGACACGAAATACGAATTCGGCATCGACGAGAACGGCCGCATCATGATCGCCGACGAGATCCACACCCCGGACAGCAGCCGCTACTGGTTCCTGGAGAGCTACCGGCAGCGCTTCGAGGCGGGCGAGCGACCCGAGAGCTTCGACAAGGATTTCGTGCGCACCTGGGTGGTCGCCCGCTGCGATCCTTACAAGGACGACATTCCGGAGATCCCGCAGGACGTCGTGCTGGAGACCTCGCGGGTCTATATCGACGCCTTCGAGCGGATCACGGGCCAGGGCTTCGACCTGCCGAACCCGGAGGAGCCGGTGCTGCAGCGAGTGCGAAAGAACCTAAAGGCGTATTTCTGAAGCCGGTTGACGATCCGGCCCCACATCCGTATTTTGTGCCCATGATCACCGGTCGCACCTCTTTCGTGAATTATTTTACGCCGTCCCCATAGGGCGGCTCCGTTCGGTTGCGACCAGACGTTCGATGCCGCCGCTCTCCGGCGGCATCTTCATTTGGTGATCAGGTCTCCGGGCAGCGGCTTCCGCCAATCCCCCAGGAGACAGACAATGAGCACCCCGAAATCCGAATTCCTGAAGACGCTCACGGAGCGCGGCTTCATTCACCAATGCACCGATCTGGCCGGGCTTGATGAGCGTCTCTCGGCTGGGCCGGTCGTGGCCTATATCGGCTTCGACGCAACGGCTGACAGCCTGCATGTCGGCAGCCTCGTACAGATCATGGCCCTGCGCTGGCTGCAGAAGTGCGGTCACAAACCGGTCGTGCTCATCGGCGGCGGCACCTCGCAGATCGGCGATCCGAGCTTCCGCGATGCGGGCCGGCCGCTGCTCGACGGCGAGCAGATTGCCCGGAACGCCGCAGGCTTGAGGCAGGTCTTCTCCCGTTACCTTGCCTTCGGCGATGGGCCGACAGATGCGGTGATGGTCGACAATGCGGACTGGCTCGACCCCTTGCGCTACCTGCCTTTCCTGCGGGACTTCGGCACCCACTTCACCATCAACCGGATGCTGAGCTTCGACAGCGTGCGCCAGCGGCTCGAGCGCGAACAGCCGCTCACGCTGCTCGAGTTCAACTACATGGTCCTGCAGGCCTTCGATTTCCTGGAGCTGTCGCGCCATCATGCCTGCGTGCTGCAGATGGGCGGCTCGGACCAATGGGGCAACATCGTCAACGGCATCGAGCTCGCCCGCCGCATCGACCAGCGCCAACTCTTCGGCCTGACGACGCCGCTGCTGACCACCTCCGCCGGGGCGAAGATGGGAAAGACGGCCAGCGGCGCCGTGTGGCTCAATGCCGAGCGCCTAAGCCCTTATGAGTTCTGGCAGTTCTGGCGCAACGTCGAGGATGATGATGTGGCCCGCTTCCTGCGTCTCTTCACCGAACTGCCGCTCGACGAGGTCCATCGTCTCGGGCAGCTTGCAGGCCAGGAGATCAACGAGGCGAAACGGATCCTTGCTGACGAGGCGACAGGCCTCGCGCATGGGGAGGAGGCTGCACGTGACGCAGCCGACACCGCCCGCCGGGCCTTCGAGGAGGGTGAGAACGCATCCGGGCTTCCGAGCATCAGTCTTGTTCAGTTCGAACTCGACAGAGGCGTGACCGTGGCGCAACTGCTTGTCCAAGCAGGGCTGTCGGCCTCCAAGAGCGAGGCCCGCCGTCTCGTGCTCAACAACGGGGCGAGGCTCAACGGTGCGCTCGTGCAGGATGCGGATTCGCTTGTCACCGCAGCTGACCTCACCGAGGGAGCCTTGAAGCTGACTGTCGGGAAGAAGCGGCATGTTCTGGTGCAGATGAACGATTGAAACCTAGCCGGTGAGAGGCGGACCTATGTAAGCCGTCTCACAGGCTCGTTCATCACTGGCGCTCAGGCGCTGAACGAAACCGGCGGCAGGTTTTCGATGGCGGGACGGGCAAACAGGAAGCCCTGGAACAGGTTGATGCCGGCGCTTTTCAAGGTCGCAAGCTCCGCCTCCGTCTCGATGCCTTCGGCGATGATCGTGATGTCGAGGGCGCGGGCCATCACCAGGATGCCGGACAGGATTGCCTGACGTGCCGCGGAGTCCGTGATCCCGCGGATCAACTCCATGTCGATCTTGATGAGGTCGGTCTGGAAGTTGGCGAGAAGGTTCAGGCCCGCATGACCGGCGCCGAAATCGTCGATGGCGGTGATGAAGCCGAGGCGCCTGTACTCCGCAATGATCCTGGCGACATGCTTCGTGTCCACCATGCGCTCGTTCTCCGTGAACTCGAACATGATGCGCCTCGTGTCGAAGCCGACGCGACGGGCGGCTTCGAGGGAGGTCCTGATGCAGGCCGCCGGTTCATACACGGCATTCGGCATGAAGTTGATGGAAAGCTTCGTGTCCTCTGTTGCCGGAAAGAGGCGTCCTGCCAGTTCGATGGCTTTCACCCGGCAGGCCTGGTCGAACTTGTACTGTCGCTCCTCATCGACCTGGCTCAGTATCGCCCCCGCAGGCTCACCCCTGGTGCCGCGCACGAGCGCTTCGTAGCCCCAGACAATTCCCCGCGTGATATCGATGATCGGATGGAAGGCCATTGTGAAATCGAATGGAAGCGGCCCGCCGTTCCGGCATCCCTGACATCCTGACGTCGTATCTTTCACAGGCGCTTCCGTACGTTTGCTGAAGATTTGCGCAGGCTAGTATGAGAAAAATTCCTTGCGATTGCCCTAATGTGCCTGAAGGGAAAGATAGGCAATTACCTGTGACGGATATCACATCAAGCGCCGGCAAATCACAGTAGGGTGGGAGCAGTTTCAAAGGTCGAGTCCGGGTGACAACGTAACATCCGCGCGAAAATGTGGGAGATGCTTCCATGACCAGCGACCGCTTTGCCTTTCCCCCATCCGATCAGACCGTCTTTCTAACCGATGGCGGTCTCGAAACGACCCTCGTGTTTCTTGAAGGCGTCGATCTTCCCTGTTTCGCGGCTTTTCCTCTGCTGCGCAGCGGGGAGGGGCGTGCGAAGCTCGAGAACTACTTCGCGCCTTTCATCCGCACTGCCGTGGAGCGGGATGTTGGGTTTATTCTCGATACGCCCACATGGCGCGCGAATCCGGATTGGGCCGCGAAGCTGAGCGTCTCGCCCGAAGAGCTGATGGACATCAATCAGGAGGCTGTCCGCTGGGCGGCTCGTGTCCGGGACAGGCTGTCCGACAACCGGGAGCGGGTCCTGATCAACGGTGTCGTCGGCCCGCGGGGCGACGGCTACCGGGCCGATGCGCAGATGACGGCGGAGGAGGCGCAGGCCTACCATGCGCTGCAGGTCGAAGCCTTCCGCGAGGCGGGGGCAGACATGGTGAGCGCCATCACCATGAACTATGTCGAGGAAGCGGTCGGCATCGCCCGCGCGGCCGAGGCCCTCGGCATGCCGGTGGTGGTCTCGTTCACGGTCGAGACGGACGGCCGGATGGCATCGGGAGAGAGCCTCCAGTCCGCCATCGAGCGAACGGATCGCGAGACAGGCCACATCCCGGCGTATTACATGATCAATTGCGCACATCCGACCCATTTCGATGACATTCTGTCGGGAAGCGATGAATGGATCCAGCGTATCCGGGGATTGCGCGCCAATGCTTCGGCGAAGAGCCACGCGGAGCTCGATGAATCCACGGAACTCGATGCCGGCGATCCGCTCGATCTGGCCCGGCGCTACAGAGACCTCCGTGAGCGCATGAAGCACCTATCCGTGCTCGGCGGATGCTGCGGCACGGATCATCGCCACATCGCGGCGATTTGTGACGCCTGTGTCCCGGCCTTAGGCCGCGCGGCTTGAGGAGCGGTCACCCTCGGCTTTGCGCCTCTCCCAGGGCCAGCGCCCTTCGATCTCGACTTCAAGGGAGAAGCTCAGGAAGGTCCGGATCAGGACGATGCCGCCAAGGATCAGGAGGCTCTGGAGGGTCGGCTCGATGGCAACCGTATTGATGATGTCGGCAGCCACGAGAAACTCGAGCCCGAGCAGGATGGCCCGCCCCAGGTTCGAGCGATAGAGATTGAAGGCCTCCGATCCAGAGTGGCCTTTCAGAACCTGCCAGACAACCGCGATGCTCGCGCCGAGGAGCCCAAGGACGATGATGGCGATCCCGCCGATCTCGATGGCGCGTGTCATCACCTTCAACGCCGCGGGGAACCATTCATCCATGGAAGCTCCAATGACTCTGCTACCAACAGAGAGTCATAGGACACTTTGCCGATCTCTCCAGAGGCTCAGGCGGAATGAAGGCCCGGACACAGGCATGCAGGTTCAGGAGATTGGGACGATCACGATGGGATCCGGTGTCAGCTGAAGCCGGGCCTGCTCGGAAGCCCCATGCGCTTGAACATCATCACCACGGGGCACATGCCCGTAAACGAGGCCTGCACCAGATGGGCGCCGAGGATGCCGGTGAGCCAGAGCCAGTTGATGCTGACGGTGACGGCGAGCAGGACGCTGACGATGATGAGCCCGCCGACGGTCAGAAGGATCGCGCGTTCGACTGTCATGACCATGCCTCCAGCAGAGACAGGCTGATCCTACACATCAGACCCGGCAGGTCACCTAAGAAAAAGGGCTAGCCGCCGGCCAGCCCTTTGCTCTGTTCTCAGCTGCTGCAGCCGCGTTCAGTATGCCGACGACACCCGCATCTCGTCGTCCACGTCGAACAGGCGCTGTCCCTGCAGGACGATTACGGGCGAGCCGACCGGCACGCGGCTGTGAAGGTCGATGATGTCCTGATTGAACAGGCGGATGCAGCCGCTCGACACGGATTGACCGATGGACCACGGCTCAGTGGTGCCGTGAATGCGATACATCGTATCGCGGCCGCCGTCGTAGAGATAAAGAGCGCGTGCGCCGAGCGGATTGTTCAGACCGCCTTCCATGCCGCTGGCCCATTTTGCATTGCGCTCGGGCTCGCGGCGGATCATCGATGCCGTCGGCGTCCAGCTCGGCCAAACGGCCTTGCGGCCGACGCGGGCGCGGCCGCCCCAGGCCAGACCCTCCTTTCCAACGCCGATGCCATAGCGGATCGCGCGGCCACCCTCGCGCACGAGGTAGAGATAGCGGGATTGAGTATCGACCACGATCGTGCCGGGCTCCTCCCGACCGTAATACGCGACTTCGCGGCGCAGGAAGCGCGGATCGACTTCGGAAATGTCGGTGGCGGGGAGCGGATGGGGCTCGTCGGGACGCGGCCCGTACATCGCCACGTATGCGGGATCGATGCGGCGCACAGCCTGTTGCGACGGAGACTGCGTGGAAACACAAGCCGCCAGAGCTATGGGAAGAAGCAGCGCGAAGAATCGAGCGGCTTTGTGCAATAAGGAATGGCTAGAGGCCAGTGCAGCAAACATCAGTAGAGGTACCTGCAGTTTCTGATTATTGGATTCATTCGCCGACCCTCACCGGTGACGGCGGCACTCATGGAAAGACATAGCCTTGGCGGTGACGAGAAGGTGGATCTCCCGTGTCGAAAATGTGGCAGAGAGCTGTTGTTGTTTGCAAGACACAGTCTTTTGAACGCAGCGATCCAATTCGGCAGCCGCGAGTTAACTCCATGAAAAGATCTGATAAGGTTTTTGTCCCATTTGGATTTCTGAACGAGTGCTTTGATGCAATCCCTTGCGATACAGATGCTCACGATCTGCGGCATCTCGGAATTGGCAGACCAGCGGGAGCGGCCCGTGACTCATGTGCTCTCGATCCTCGATCCGGATCACCCGGATCCCGAGGCGTTTGAAGCTTATGATCCTCATCACAGGACGATCCTGCGCTTCCACGACATCATCAAGCCCGTGCAGGGCATGATCCTTCCTGAGCCGGAGCATGTGCAGGCCGTTCTGCGCTTTGGTCATGAGGTGGCGGAAGGGCGTGACCAGAGGGTCGAGGGACATCTTCTGGTCCATTGCCACATGGGCGTGTCCCGTTCGACGGCTGCCATGCTGACCCTGATGGCTCAGGCAGGGCCGGAAGAGAGCGAGGATCGCCTCTTCGCGCGTCTGATCGAGATCCGGCCTCAGGCCTGGCCGAACTCCCGCATGGTCGAGTTCGCGGACGAGCTCCTGTCGCGCAACGGGCAGCTCGTCGATGCGCTGCGCCGGCATTATGGTCGTCAGATCCAGCGCATGCCGCGATATGTGCAGTTGATGCACGATCTCGGCCGCAGTCATGAGGTGGAGATGGCGGCCTGAGCATCTGCCTCATGGCACTCTCACCTCATCCTGAGGAGGTGAGAGAGGCTTCTCAAAGGCGCCTCTCACGCTGACACCTTGCCCAATGCGCCGAACTTCGCATCCGTCTTGACGGGAAGCGGCGCCGTCTCGTCGTTGGCCAACTCCTCCAGGATCGGGCAATGCGGTCGCGCATCGCCGTGACAGTTCCTCGCGAGATGCTTCAGGGTCGAGGCCATCTCCTGCAGTTCCTGGATCTTGCGCTCGAGAACGAGTACATGCTCGAGCGCAATCGCCTTCACGTCCTTGCTCGCCCGGTCCCGGTCCTGCCAGAGCGATACGAGATCGGCGATCTGCTCGACCGAGAAGCCGAGATCGCGCGCGCGGCGGATGAAGCGCAGCGTATGCACGTCGTGATCCGCATAAACCCGGTAGCCCGATTCCGTGCGCACGGTCTTCCGGATCAGCCCGATGGACTCGTAGTAGCGGATCATCTTGGCGGAGACGCCCGAGGCTGCAGCGGCCTGCCCGATATTCATGCAACACCTTTGACGGTTTGAGCTGGAAGAGAGATCCCCTGCATGGATGCAACGGGAGCCTTGAAGCGGCGCAGCCTCAACGCATTGCCGATAACGAAGACACTGGAGAGCGCCATGGCGCCCGCCGCCACGATGGGGGAGAGCAGGGTGCCGTTGAACGGGTAGAGCACGCCCGCGGCGACGGGGATCAGCAGCACGTTGTAGGCGAAGGCCCAGAACAGGTTCTGTCCGATGTTGCGGATCGTCGCCTTGGACAGGGCAATGGCGTTCACCACGCCGCGCACATCGCCGGACATGAGCACCACGTCGGCGCTTTCGATGGCGATGTCCGTGCCGGTGCCGATGGCGATGCCGATATCGGCTTCCGCCAGCGCGGGCGCATCGTTGATGCCGTCGCCGACGAAGGCGATCCTGCCATGAGCCTGCCGCAGGCGCTTCACCACCTCGACCTTGCCGTCGGGCAGCACCTCGGCCACCACCTCGTCGATGCCGATCTGCCGAGCGATGGCCTCCGCGGTCCTGCGGTTGTCGCCGGTGATCATCGCGACCTTCAGCCCGAGCGCATGAAGGGCACCGATCGCCTCCGGCGTCGAGGGCTTGACCGGGTCGGCCACCGCGATGATGGCAGCGAGCTTTCCGTCGATGGCCGCATAGAGCGGGCTCTTGCCCTCGGCACCCAGGCGGGCGGCCGTATCGGCAAAATCGGCGATGGAAAACCCGAGCTTCGTCATGAAGCGGTCCGCGCCCACATCCACCTTCCGCCCCTCGACCATGGCCGAGACGCCGAAGCCGGGCACGGCCTCGAAGGCATCGGTGGCAGGCAGGGCGAGACCCCGCTGCTCAGCCGCCGCAACGATGGCCTGAGCGATCGGATGTTCGGAGCGAGCCTCCACGGCGGCAACGAGCCTCAGCGCTTCCGCATCCGAGAAGCCAGGAGCGGTCACGAAGTCGGTAAGGTCCGGGCGGCCCAGGGTCAGGGTGCCGGTCTTGTCGAGGGCGACGACGCCGACCTCCTTCAGGCTCTGCAGCGCCTCGCCCTGGCGGAAAAGCACGCCGAGTTCCGCCGCCCGGCCGGTGCCGACCATGATGGAAGTCGGCGTGGCGAGACCCATGGCGCAGGGGCAGGCGATGATCAGCACAGCCACCGCGTTCACCAGCGCGAAGGTGAGTGCCGGATCAGGGCCGAAGACCAGCCAGACCAGGAAGGTGAGGGCCGCCGCCGCCATGACGGCCGGCACGAACCAAGCCGTCACCCTGTCGACGAGCGCCTGGATCGGCAGCTTCGACCCTTGAGCCTGCTCGACCATGCGGATGATCTGAGCCAGCACCGTCTCGGACCCGATGCGGGTGGCGCGGAAAGTGAAGCTGCCGGTCTTGTTGATGGTGCCGCCGACGACCTCGGCGCCTTGTGCCTTCTGCACCGGCACCGGCTCGCCGGTGATCATGGATTCGTCCACGAAGGAGGAGCCTTCCACGACCTCGCCGTCAACCGGGATCTTCTCGCCGGGGCGGACCTGCACGATGTCGCCCGCGAGGACCTGCTCGAGGGGGACCTCCAGGGCTTCGCCGCCGCGCACTACGCGGGCAGTCTTGGCCTGAAGTCCCATGAGGTGCTTGATCGCCTCGGAGGTGCGCCCCTTCGCCTTGGCCTCGAGGTAGCGCCCGAGCAGGATCAGGGTCACGATCACGGCTGCAGCCTCGTAATAGACGTTGGCCATGCCGGGCGGCAGGAGGCCGGGCAGGAAGGTGGCCACCACCGAATAAGCGTAGGCCGCGCTCGTGCCGAGCACCACGAGCGAGTTCATGTCGGGCGACCAGCGCATGAGGGCCGGCACGCCCTTGCGGAAGAAGCGCAGGCCTGGACCGAAGAGGACCAGCGTGGTGAGAGCAAACTGCAGATACAAGCTCGTGCCATGTCCGAGCGTGCCCATCACCCAGTCATGGACGGCCGGGATGAAATGGGACCCCATGTCCAGCACGAAGACGGGCAGGGTCAGGATCGCTGCGATGGTGAGGGCGTGCCGGAGGCTGGAAATCTCAGCTTCCCGGGCTGCTCGCTCCCGGTCGGTCCGGTCCTGGTCCTGGCGGATGGCCTCGGCCTCGTAGCCAGCCCGCTCGACGGCGTCGATGAGGCGGTCCACCATGTCCGGTCCGCCGAGATAGCGGATCGAGGCCCGCTCGGTAGCAAGATTGACGTGAGCCTCCAGCACGCCCGAGATGCGCTGCAGCGCCTTCTCGACCCGGCTGACGCATGAAGCGCATGTCATCCCGTCGATCTTCAGCTCCACCGTGCTGTCGGACGGCTCGTAGCCGACCGCCCGGATCGCCTCGGCGACAGCGGCGGGGTTGGCCTCGGTCGGCGCAAACTCCACATGCGCCCGCTCGGTCGCCAGATTGACGTTGGCGGCCGTGACGCCCTCGACCGCCCGGATCGCCTTCTCGACCCGGTTCACGCACGAGGCGCAGCTCATGCCCTGAATGGGAATGTCGATCGCATTGATGGAGGCAAGCTTGCCGGCGGCCATGAGGAATCTCCTGATCCTGATATAGGAACAGGGCTTAATCCTTCCAATGATGGGAAGGTCAAGCGTATTCGAAAACCCGGCCCGTGAGAGCTGCCGAGCTTTGGAACCGGGCCTGAAGCAGAGTCATTGATCCGACACGTTTGCTGAATACGCCGCGCTTTCGAGACTCTCGGCTTGTGCTGAGCAGGGCGGTGCCTTTACCTGTAACGAACGATTGAGCCGGTACGAACCTTTGAAGCACAGCGATAACCCGGGGCAAACCCTTCGGATCCTGACCTACAACGTCCACCGCTGGCTCGGCACGGACAGGCAGATCTCACCTAACCGGATCGCTGAGGTGATCGCGTCCTGCGAGCCGGACATCGTCGCGCTCCAGGAAGTCCGTGTCGGTCGCGTACGGGCAGGGGAGGTCGACCAGGCCGCGACCGTGGCCACGGCGCTCGGCATGGACCTGCATTTCCAGCCGACGATCCGCATCCTGGGGGAGCAATACGGCATTGCGGTTCTGACGCGCCATTCCTCGCGCATCGTCAAGTCCGGACGCCTGCCAACCCAGTCCACGCGGCCCTCCTTCGAGAAGCGCAGCGCCCTCTGGGTTGCCGTCGAAATCGATGGGCAGACGATCCAAGTCGTCAATGCGCATCTGTCCCTGCGGTCCGGAGAGAGACGCGCGCAGGCCGCAGCCCTTGTCGGGACGGAATGGATCGGCCATCCCGACTGCGCTGAGCCGGCCGTTCTGCTGGGCGACTTCAACGCGCCGCCCTATTCGCGCTCCTACCGGTTGATCGCGAACCGCCTGCGGGATGCACAGCTTTCCAATTCCTTCGGAGAACCGCAGCCGACCTTTCATACCCGCGCTCCCGTCCTGCGTCTCGACCATGTCTTCGTCACCAAGTCGATTGAGGTGATCGATGCCGGTCCAGTGCGGAACCCTCTCAGCCGTGTGGCCTCGGATCACTTCCCTCTGCTGGCGCACCTGCGCGTTCGCAAGCATACGAAGGCTGCGTCCGCCAGCCATGTTCAGGAGGGCGAACTGCTCTGAATGTCATTTGCCAGCTAAATGAAATACTGTAGCAAATAGTCTAATCGCGCCTTGAAAACGCCATCCTGTGCAGTAGGATTAGGCCATCGTGTTACGTTATATATTTATAAACCCGTGGGGGCGCGGGAAGAAGGGTCACGATGAAGCTGTACTACACCCCCGGAGCCTGTTCCCTAGCGCCGCGGATCATTGCTTGTGAAGCAGGCCTGCAAATCGAATACGACAAAGTCGACCTCAAAACACAAACGACAGCCTCCGGACGGGACTACGTCAGGATCAACCCGAAAGGGTACGTCCCGGCTCTCGTCCTTCACAATGGGGACATCCTGGCCGAGGTGCCGGTAATCCTCGAATATCTGGCGGATCAGGCGCCGTACGCACGCCTCCTGCCGAAGCTGGGCTCTCTGGAGCGTTACAGGGTCAAGGAATGGCTCGATTTCACCGGCGCGGAACTTCATAAGGGCTTTGAACCGCTCTGGCTCGCTCCTATGCCTCCCAAGGCCCGTCAGCTGGCCGTAAGCCAGCTCCAGCGCCGCTTCGCCTATCTCGACCAGTGCCTCCGGGAGCGCTCGTATCTGGCCGGGGACCATTTCACCGTTGCCGACGCCTATTGCTTTACCGTTCTCAGCTGGAGCCGCTTCCACAGGATCGATCTCTCGGCCCACTCGGCAGTCACTGCCTACATGACACGGGTTTCAGACCGTCCGATGGTGAAGCACGCCCTGCAGGCTGAGGGATTGGTGGCACAGGGCTGAACAATCGGACGGGAGGCCTCTCCCTTCGGGTTCCAAAGCTCTTGCCACGGACCGAAGGGGCGGCTAGGCACCCCTTGCCATGTTTCCTGTGTCCGTTTTCATCATCGCCAAGAACGAAGCCGACCGTATCGGGGCGACCATTCGCGCCATCCGGGCGCTGACGGATGACGTGGTCGTGGTCGATTCAGGCTCCAGCGACGGAACTCAGGCTGTCGCCGAGGAGCTCGGCGCTCGGGTCATCTACAATCCCTGGCCCGGCTACGGACCCCAGAAGCGTTTTGCCGAGGATCAATGCCGCTACGATTGGCTTCTGAACCTCGATGCGGACGAGGAGGTGTCTCCGGAGCTCCTGGCCGAGATCCGGGCCCTGTTCTCCCGCGGCGAGCCTCCCTGCAGGGCTTATGGCATCCGCATTGCCGAGACCTATCCGGGAGAGAGCGCCCCGAGCGCGCTGGCCTACCGGATCGCTCCCGTCCGACTCTATCACCGGGATGCAGGCCGGTATTCCTCCTCGCTCGTGCATGACCGTGTGGAACTGAAGCCCGGTACGAAGACCGGACGGTTGAAAGGCCTCGTGCACCACCGGTCCGTGCGCTCCCTCGGCGACCAACTGGCCAAGCTCAACAGCTATACGGACCAGCAGGCGATCGACCTGGAGGTGAGGGGCGTCTCGATCCCCACATGGCGGGTCTATTTCGAGTTCCCCGCAGCCTTCCTGAAGGCCTATTTCGGACGGTTGCACTTCCTGCGCGGCACCTACGGTTTCCTGATTGCCATGAACTACGCCACTTGGCGCCACCTGCGCCTGGCGAAGCATTATGAGCGCAAGCGCCTGAACGGTTTGACCAAGGCTGGCTCCCGAACCGAAAGGGCGTAAGGGGCAGGTTCTCGAGGCGTCAGAGGGCAGCGATGACCTGGATCTCGAGCTTGTAGTCCAGATCCGCCAGCCGGGATTCGACGCAGACCCGGGCCGGAGCATGCCCCGGGAGAACCCAGCCATCCCACACGGCATTCATCTCGTCATAGAAGGCGATGTCGGCAAGCCAGATGGTGGCATGCAGGAGCTTCGACTTGTCGCTGCCGATCTCCGTCAGCGACTGCTCGATCTGCCCAAGGATGTCCCGGATCTGCTCCGATGCGCCTTGGTCCAAGGTCGACTCGGGTACGTATCCGGAGAGGTAAGCCTTGTCGCCGTGGATCACGAGGTCGCTGTATCGCGCGGCAACGCCGATCCGTTGGATATCCGTCACGCGTGCACCCCGCTCGTCCGATAGCCCCGGTCTTCTTCTATCATGGTGCTAGTGAGGTTGATGAGTGTGTTTCGTCACCAGAGCCCGACTCGATTTTAGAATGTGTCGCTTCGTTCCGGTCTCCCGGCAGAGAAGCATCCGTATGCCGAATAGCACAGCGGGCCCACTCAATGAAAGATTGGGCTGCCAAGCTTGTCAGATGCTGGCCAGCAGGAGGCTGGCTCCGATGAAGGAGCTCACGGCGCTAACAAAGAGCAGCAACGCACATTGCAACGATGGGCTATCATCGACCATATGCGGTGGATCCGGAGTAAGGGTGTTACTGTCCTTTGCGGCTCGGCTGTGATCCATGGAGTTGCTCTGCTTTTTTCAAGTCGCGACGTATGATCATCGAACGTGGATGGTCGCCGGTTTATTCCTTCACGAAATTTATAGGACTATTGCCGGGGTGTCGGATTTCCGGACATCGCTCGACAGCATGATTCCAATGTTCTCAAGGATGCGAGCACGGGCCGGTCTTGTCGAATTGATAAATTGCTCTGTGTCAGCAACCATTTGTTAATTCCTCGGGCGCAGCCTCTTTGTGTGCCCAGATGGCACGGTCGTTGTTTCTTCTGGAACTGGCCGTGAAAGGCGGCCTTCCTTGAACGCCATGCGCAACTGGCGCTCTTTCCTTGATGACCGTTTCATCACCAAGACGGTGCACCTTGGTCGAATTAGGCCATACCGTCGGCTGCACACCGAGCGACGGTTTCACGGACGGGCTTCGGATGCCCGCTCAAATGCACGACGCATCTCCAACGGTACAGAGAGGAATCATGATGATTTTCCGCATTGTAACTGCCACCGGCCTCCTGCTCGCTGCCACCAGTGCCATTGCGGCACCGGCGAAGCCAAAACCAGTCTCGGCCCTTGTCATCACAAATGCCCGCGAGGTACCGGCCACTGATGTCGCCATCGGCGCCAACGGGCAGACAATCCGGCTGGCAAAGCCACTTGCTTCGAAAGCAAAAACCACTCTGAGATTGCCGAAGATGACAGGATGCATGGTGGCTGTCGCAGCGACTTTCGAGGATGAATCGTTGGTTGAACTCCCCGAGCTTGATGTCTGCAAGGACAGCACCGTCCGATTCACCGATTAGCGCCTGCTTTATACGGGCAGGAATGCTGAAAGAGGTGGGCGCGGCCCTGAATGGCAGCATCTGAAGAACGACCGGATTCTGCGCTCATCTGACATCTCTGCCGTTTGAACACGACATTTGCTGTCCTTTGCTGGGTAATCTTCAGGCGCATGCCTGATCAGTGATCATACGAAAAAGAATTTACTCCGAGGCTGAGGGGGAATCCTGCACCTTAGCGAGAATCCGTCTTCCCCGCGAGTTGCCGCAAGAAAGCCTACGAGCGATGTCGTAATGTCAGGCGATGGGCTTCCTGAGGGGATTTCTCCATGGGCAGTTTCCTTCCAAACCTGACCCCGGCAGATTGGGCCATCGTTACAGGCGTCACCCTCGTGCCGCTTCTCATGGTCTTTGGCATTTACGTTATCCGCAGCGAGGTGCGGGAGACCCTGCGCATCGAGGCGAAATCGGTCAGGCTCAAAACCAGCAAAGGGGAGCGTCAGAAATGGCGCAGGGAAGCGACGTCCGAGGAGATGCTCAACCTGCTGGATGACATCGAATCGCTACTTCATTTCATAAATGGTGATGAAGCATTCGCCCGGCAGGAGCATCAGGAGGCCGTTCGCCTCTCTTGGATGAGCTATCGTATCCCCATTCGCGTGGCTCTCCTCGGCAGCCTGCTGCTTGCCGGTTTCTTCTCGGCCATCTTCATGGTCATCGCGCAAGGGCCGTCCAATCCCATTCCATGAGGATTGCTCAGCTCATATTGCGTGTGTCGGCGCACGCCCCATGAAAAGTGCGATGACTATGCTGCGCCTTCAACAGCCTGATCGGACGGAGAAGGGTATGCGCAGGATATTCAAATCATTGCGTGCGTTCCCGGCACATGCTGTCAAAACAAGTTCTGATGGATCTCTTGAGATAAGGCCGGAGCGTGTTGAGCGGTATCGATCGACCTTGGCGGATATCGCAACTGACAAAGCCATGTCTGGTAGGTTGCCTTCGGAGCTGCCTCCGAACCTTCACAGAATGATTGAGGCTTGGATCCAAGCCTCCGAGCAGCCAGCCGGTTAGTTGAAGTCTGCAAGGGAGCACACGGCTCGCTGGGGGTGCGCCGTGCTCTCAGCCCTTAGCAACCAAGAAGCTGCGAAAGCATTGATATTTCAATGGTGGCCACCTCGGCTGAGGAGCCGTACCCTGAGCAGCTTGGCTTTTGGCTGGGTTGGCGACGTTCTTCCCTTTTCCGGGGGTGGAGCATGGTGCGGATTTTCCTATCGGTTATCGTTTGTGCCCTTGCTTTCTCTGCCGGAGCGGAGGGTGCGCCCTCCCGCAAACGCAACACGCCTGTGCAGGAGCGAACTTCACCATCACATAAGGCTTTGGAACAAGATGAGTTCCGGTCGTGCGATGTCGCCATCCGTGAGTTCGTTCAAGGGCGAAAGGAGGCTGCGGCGCTTCCCGTCAAAGAGGTGAAGGCCGATGGTTTGAGGATGACGTTGAACTTCGTTCATCCATATGGAGAAAGCGGGGACACCCCTCCGAATCTTGCCTTTACACGGGGCGAATCGATTGAGGAACGTCGTAGCGCCTTGAACGAGGCGAAGCAAAAAGCCCGAATGCTGGCAGAAGCAGCCAAAACGGGAAGTGTCTGGTATGTGATTGTTCTGAAGAAAGAGAGCGATTCAGGTGATGAGCGCCGTAGTCCAGCCAGCGCACAGGCAGGTGAAGGTCATCACTCCATTGCTGATGCTGTGGTTATGGCCAGCATCGACGGCCGCTGCATCACCGTCTCGCAATACGCGTCCATTCCTCTCGGCAGCCTGAGTGGCGAGTTGCGACAATTGCTAGGGCAACGGGAGCAGGAGGCGTCGCCGGCTGAAACATCTCCTCAGCCGCCTCCGTCATGACAGTGGCTATGGCATAATGCGTGAGCGGCGTACGCCGCGAGATTGGTCTTGAGCTAGGGAGATTGGGTCATGGCACATCGTGAACAGCACGGGAATCGTGAAACGAAAAAGCCCAAAAAGAACAAAGGCAGCCGCAGCGCCGAGCCCAAAAAGTGGGACGTCACACAGATTGTGGAGGCAGTCGCCACATCGAAGCATTAGTCGATTCTACCTCTTGGAGCGAACTGCCAACCCCATAGCCGCGTTCCTCTCTCATCTCGTGAGGCAGCACGGTAGAGGCATCAATACTGCCCCACGGACCTGATCCTCGGGATCGGGCCCACTCTATTATCGGTTTGTAGAAGTTAGGGATTTGCGCCGGCTTGGAACTCCTGCTCCTGAGCTGCATTACGGCTTGGTCGCGTAGCGTATGCGTTCCTGACCATCTAACCAGGACACTCACTATGCTCAGACAGTCAATCTGCGGCTTTGCCAAGCGCGTTGATGATACAGTCGCTCGTGCTATGGCCATCCTCCAAGACAGACCAGATTTCACTGCCAAGCCTAAGAACCGCACCGTCTCAGGCGGTAGAAAGTCTCACGAGACAACCTGAGCAGGAATCAGATCGCGACGAACTGCTTGGTGCCCGTCATCCAAAGGCGGATCGCTTCTTGGGCACTTTGCTGAAATGGCTCTCCAAGGTGGAGATGAGCAGATGCTGGTCTGGGCCGCACTTCCAATCCTAGTACTCGCTGCACTTGCCTGCGGCCCCTTACACGACAGCATACCGGCTGCCGTCGAGCCGCTCGCTCAACTGGCAGCCGTTCTCAGCCTCTTCGTTCTGGTCTGCGCCATGGAGGCGGGAGGGCGCAACAAAGACAGTGGCGGTTAGCAGGGTCATTGGGCAACCGGCCGTGAACATGGCAGCCTTTGAAAGTGGCCTTAGTGGTTTTTCTCATCCGAAATTGAGAATGACCCATGCGCACACGCCGAGCGCTGGCAGCAACCCCATCCATTCGAGAGCACGCATCGACCAGTTGCTGTCGGGGGAGCCTTTTGCGGCATTCGGTGAATCCATTTCGTAATTCACGAATATCCTCCTATGAGGCGCAACGCAGTTTGGCGTCCATACGACAATAAATTACCTGTTAACCAGGAAACCTTGCCGTGCGCCTCAACACACCAAGCGAGAGGAGCGGCATCTTGGTCAGAGGCTAGCCAGCAAAAGGCTTGCCCCAATGAACGAGCCCATAGAGGCAACAAAGAGGATTGATGCACGCTGAAGGGACGGGCCCTTGTTTGTCGGAGGCGCAGGGTCTGAAGCAGAACCTGATACTGCTTCGGGATGACGATTGCCATTCATAGGCTTCTCCTGCATCTGGCTTCACGCTGTATCGTCAGCAAACGCAGGAGGGTTCTCGTCTATTCCCTCACGAAGTTTATAGAAATGTTTCGAGAGCAGCGATTGAAGATCGGTATCTACTCTGCCCAAGCAACGAAGCGACTGATCACGTGGTGGCAAAACTCAGCCACATTGCGCCGGGGCGATCCTAAACTCCAAGCAGGTTGGCCGCCTTGAGCCCGATCATCAGCAATCCTGCATGCTGGGCGTGAACCAACTCCCCCGCCAGCGCCATCCGGAGAACTTCGTCAGCTGGCAGCCGTACGACGGTGATATCCTCCTCCGGGTCCGGCGCCAGTCGCTTTGCGATGACGGCCGGCTGTGCAAGAACCACGTGCACTTTATTCGTATGCGTGGCCGGGTTGGGTGAGAGGCTTGCGAGAAGGCGAAAGTCATCGGCCGCATAGCCGGTTTCTTCAGCCAGCTCGCGTCTCGCTGCTGCGACAGGATCGCTGTCCTGCACATCGATGATGCCGCCCGGCAGCTCTAGCGTCGTTCCGCCAAAGCCATGGCGATATTGCTGGACGAGAATGATGTGGTTATCGGCATCCAGTGCAACGACGTGCACCCAGTCCGGGTATTCGAGAACATAGAATGGTGCAATTTCCACGCCTGACCGCGTTAAGCAGTCGTCTGCTCGAACGAAGATCCACCGGTCGCGGAAAACAATACGGGATCCAGTGACCTGCCAGCCCATAGAACACCATCGCCTGAAGAGGTTTAGCCAGCCATTGGCATAGGCTGATCGAGCGGCTTTAGCCAAGACATTTCAATGGCGCTTATGCACAGGATTAAGGCGGCCATGCCACGAAGTTTTTTTGCTAAAGCCAGTGATATCTGCTACCCATTGTCGTCATGGTAGGGATAAAGCAAAAGTATCTGCAGCAGGGCAATCTTTTTCCAGATGAGGCAGAAGTTGTTCATCTGCAAGGCGGAGGTCCAATCATTAGATATGAGCCAATTCATGTCGGCTCATCGACCTTTTTATCTGGGTTGTCACAGCGTATTCATCGCTGGTTTCGCCTCACGCCTAGCTTCGGCCCGGATCTCGTCCAGGCTATGATTGACGAGATGCACCTTGAGAACGGTGCACATATTCACGATCCATTTTCAGGAGCGGGCACGACTGCAATCGAATCCTCGCTCGAGGGGTATCGCAACAGCTGCATCGAGATCAACCCATTCCTTCACTTCGTGAACCGGGTTTGCCTGGATTGGTCTCTCAAGGTGCACGAGGCACGCGCTGTCCTCGCGGACATCGAGCGTGATTTCCGCTGCTTCAAAGGCGAAACCTCGCTCGAGACGATTACGGATCTCGGCATCGGCATCCCGCCCATCCACAATGTGGAGCGTTGGTGGCGCGCCGATGTGCTGCACGAGATGCTCTGCCTGAAGGCGGCTATCGGCGGTGTTGAGGATCCACGCTATCGCGATTTCTTCCGCCTGACGCTCGCGGCGGTTCTCGTTCCTGACCTGACCAACGTGACCCTTGGCCGCCTTCAATTGCATTTCATCGATAGGAGCAAGGACGACATCAATCCTTGGCGAACGTTCGAGGCCCATGCGCGGGTGATGATTGAGGATCTTGTTCTGCTCAACAACAACAGCCTCGTCTCGCAGACAGTGTTGATCCATGGAGATGCGACCCGCCCGGAATCCTACGAATCCCTTGAAGAGATTGATGCGGTCGTCACATCGCCTCCATACCCCAACCGCTACAGCTACGTCTGGAACACGCGGCCTCACTTATACATGCTAGACTTCATCGTCGAGGCCAAGTCGGCGTCGGAGATCGATCGACGGACCATAGGCGGCACCTGGGGCACCGCAACATCCGAGCTGATGAAAGGTGAGATTGCACCGCGCAGTGACGTTCTCGCTGCGGCGCTGGCCGGCTTGCATGAGCGAATCCGCGCCAAAGACAACCTGATGGCTAACTATGTCGTCCATTACTTCAACCGTCTCCAGTTGCATCTGGAAGCCTTGTCGACCCGGCTGAGCCCCTCGGCGAAGCTCGCTTATGTGGTGGGCAATTCCTGGATCAAGGACGAATACGTTGCAACTGACATTGTCCTCAGCCGCCTCATCGAGGGCACGGTTGGGGCTAAGGTGACAAAAGTCCACCGTTTCCGGCGCCGGCACAGCGGCAAGGATCTCTTTGAAAGCATCGTCTACGCTTCCCGCTAACCGGCGACCCTGACGTGCTTGAAGGCAGGCGATGCGAAGATGGACCGCATGATGTCTTGGGTCTGCTTCTTGATCTCGTCCGAAATGGTTGGGTTCTCGAGGACGGACATGATGTCGACACCCAGCAGATCATGCATGAAGTCGAGGGCTTCCTGGCCTTGGATGAAGAACCAGCCGCCTCGGGTCAGGCGAGCAATGGCCTCATCACGCGGACTGATCGAGCTGAAGATCAGGTAAACCGGATAAAGGCCCTGCGCCCTGAGTTTATTGGCAACTGACTCGTCCTTGCGGAGGCGGGAGCTGTCGTTCGGATTGAAGTTGTAGCGAATTTCGATCCCAAGGCCCTTATATTCTTCGTTCGAATACTGGGAGACTAATTGCTGGATGTGCTTCTGATCAGGCTTGCTGAGCAGAGTACTGCGCAAAACGATGTCGATCTCGAGCCCATCGAACAATTCGGCAACCTGCGTCGGTTTGAGGTTGAACCGGGCGGCTGCGATGAAACGCGGAACCTTATCGTAAATTTCGCCAAGACGGCGGCCGACGCTGATGCTCATCCGCCCGATCAAGCGCACGAGAACGTATTCGGCACAATTGAAGCCAAAGCGTTCGTAGACAGGATCGCCACTGAGGTCGGTCAACTCACGCTGGAACGCACCTTGGGAGAAATCCCGTTCAACCTTGGCCTTCCACCCGTCAAGATGGTGGGTCAGCGCGTCCAGGAAGCGCTGTTCAAATACAGTTGGGGTATTAGACATTCCAAGAGCGCTCCTGCAAGAGCAGGTACGGTTGAATATTCAAGGCTCTGGAAATTTTATCGACGTTGCGCAAACTAATGTTTCTTTCTTTCCGCTCGATTCCACCAATATAAGTTCGGTGCAAGCCGCATTTTTCCGCCAGCTCTTCCTGCGTTAGGCCGCTTTTCATTCGGAAATATTTAAGGTTTGATGCGAAAATAGTCATAGTATCTAGCATAACATCTTAGAATTAAAATCGGACAGACAATGAGTCGACAGACAAAGAGTAGCGCTGCGGGGCTATCCACCTGACTCTTCCCACGGCCAGATAGGAAGGCGCTGTCTGTTACGCTCCGTGAAACGTTCATTGGAAAGACAGCCGCAATCATCATGGACGACCGCTTCGTCGTCTGCTCCTGGGCAAGCACCGACGGTAGGGGCGCTCAGTCCTCGGTCTCGACTTTCAGAAGGGGGCGGTCCGAGGTTTCTTGAACAGAACCTCAAGGGACCTCGTCGGCGAACTCGCCGAGACGAAAGTGAGCGCTGCTCGAAGCGGCCAAAGTTCGCTAGGGCGCTGACCTGCCTTCGGATGACAAGGGCGACGTTGGCCGTGGCGCAGGTCTCGCGCGTCTCACCCGTTCGGAAATGTTCAAGGAAGTTGGCGGAGACGGAGTCCGCCATACTAGTGTCCAGTCACAGCCAGTCGCATCCGAAAATCTCCTTAAAATCAAGGCTTTTACCTCGGCGTGCATCTTACGCGGTCCAGCTTCATCCGCTACAATCCAGCCTCAAAGGTGGGGAAGAAGGTGGGGAAGGATAGGGGCAGATGGCACGACAGCTGCACACGTTGAGCGCCAGAACGGTCGCAACACTGACAAAGCCGGGGCGGCACTCCGATGGCGGCGGGCTCTACCTGAACATTACAGCCAGCGGCGCCCGTTCGTGGGTGTTCATGTGGAAGGCAGGCGGCAAGCGCCGGGAGATGGGGCTTGGTGCCTTGCGGGATGTGCCGCTCGCCAAAGCCCGCGAGCGAGCCGCAGAGGCCCGCCAGAAGCTGGCCGATGGGCTGGATCCGATTACGGCACGGGAAAAGCCTCAGGTGCTGACCTTTGGCGAGGCTGTTGACGCTCTGATTGAGAGCATGTCCTCCTCCTGGCGCAATGAGAAGCACCGCGCCCAGTGGAAGATGACACTGACCGTCTACTGCGAACCGCTCAGAACCAAGCCAGTGACGGAGATTGGCACAGAGGACGTTCTGAAGGTTCTCCAGCCACTCTGGACGGCCAAGGCCGAGACGGCCTCACGGCTGCGGGGACGGATGGAGCGGGTGTTCGACTTTGCTCGTGCGCGTGGACAGGGGACCGGTGAGAACCCGGCCCGGTGGCGGGGCCATCTGGATGCTGTTCTGCCGAAGCGGGCAAGGCTCACGCGGGGGCATCACAAGGCTATGCCCTTTGACGAGGTGCCTGCGTTCATAGAGGCACTGCGAGAACGGGAGGGTGTGGCTCCACGTGCTTTGGAGTTTGCTATCCTCACTGCTGCCCGGTCCGGGGAGGTGTTTGGTGCCTCATGGGGTGAGTTCGACCTTGAGGCGCGTGTCTGGACGGTGCCTGCCGCTCGCATGAAGGCAGGGCGAGTGCATCGGGTGCCGCTCTCAGCCCGAGCGGTCGAAATCCTGCGGGAGATGGAGCAGAAGCGGCTCGGTGACCTCGTGTTCCCCGGCACCAAGCCTGGGCGGCCGCTGTCGGTCATGGCATTGGAGATGGTACTGCGCCGGATGAAGTTGGATGTCACGGTGCATGGCTTCCGCAGTGCCTTCCGGGATTGGGCAGGCGAGCGGACGCATTTCCCGCGAGAGGTGGCGGAGGCGGCTCTGGCTCATCTTGTGGGTGATGCGGTCGAGCGGGCGTACAGGCGCGGTGATGCTCTGGAGAAGCGCCGTGAGTTGATGGATGCGTGGGCTGGCTTCCTTGAGCGACAGCCCCAAAACAACGTTGTACGTTTGAATTCAAATGCAGGTGGCACTTCGAAGTAACGCATTCCAGATGTCCACAGGATCCTGTGGATCTTGGGCACTAACGATATTAAACCAGTCTCGGGATCCCAGGTGATCCTTCCTTAGAAAAGAATCGTGCGAGGTTGTCTTACGCGGGTCAAATCGATTCGCTGTGGACCGGTCTTCCGCAGGAAAGGCCAACAACATCCGAGGCAACCAATCGATTCATTTCTCCCTCACGGCGGGCTTCATGGAGGGCACGGAGACGATCCTCTTCTTTGCCGCCATAATCCTGCTTCCGCAGTACTTCCCGATCCTGGCTTATGCGTTCGCCGGCCTGACCCTCATGAGCGCGCTCGCGTGGGTGACGCTGGCTTGGCACGCCTTCCGGGACAAGTTGGAGGAAAGCGATTGAGAATTCCGTAACAAGCTTTAGACAATTAACTGTCTGATGCGGGTCAAATGGATCCGCTGAGGATTGGCTTCTCGCACGAGAGGTCAGCGACACGGAAAAAAGAGCCGCCCTAACCCCTGCCAGGGGGCTAAGGCGGCGCGGTGGGTCGAAACCCGTACTCGTAGCAGAGCGGGCTAAGCCTACTGGGGGCTCAGGGTGCAAGTCAATCGAATCTCCTGAGCCTCGCCGGTCGTTTCATTCACAACTGAACGATGAAAGGACGCGAGCCCAATGGCTTTGCAGAACGTTGATTCACGCCCGAAGGCAGACCCTTCGGCATCCCTTTACCTGCCATCATCGGGCTTTGTCAGGTTGCCCGGCATCCTTGCCCCGAATGGGCCTATTCCCGTGAGCAGGTCCACGTGGTGGGCTGGCATCAAGGACGGGCGTTATCCCAAGCCTGTGAAACTCGGCCCGCGCATCACCGCATGGCGTGTGGAGGACATCCGCGCCCTCATCGCTGGGGCTGCGAACGACCGCTGACGTTGGAAGCTTTTAGCTTCTGAACTACTCCTGTTCATGACCGTGCAAAAGAGAGCCCCGTACGAGGAGCTCTCGCACGGGGCTAAGGATTTCAACCATGAATAGCCTACACAAGCGGCGCTTGCGTCGCAACGAGAACCTGTGCCTGTTGCCACTCTTCGCCTGGGCAGCATCGCAGCCACTCCGCTCCCATCCTCGCGTGGTGAAAAGCCTCGCCACGCGTTTCGGACTGTCTGCGGCGCTCGCACTTACCGTCGCTGAACTGGCGGGCTTCAGCACGGAGGCGCACAATGCCTAACGATGTCGTCGAACTCCTCGTGCAGCGGCTCGACACGGGCGAGATATTGCGCGTGAAAGGGCGTGAGGCGTGGACACTCAGCTGCCTGCTGGAAACAGGGCATGGCGGTGTCATTCCTCTTGAGAGGCCGGCACCGCGTTGGTCTGCATACGTTCACTCACTGCGCAAGCGCGGGCTTGTCATCGACACCATTGATGAGCCCCACGCTGGTCCATATTCCGGGACACACGGGCGCTACATCTTGCGGACACCCTTGCGGGTGCTCAAGGCTGTTTCTGCCCAAGAGAAGCGTCGTGCAGCCTAACGAGCCAGCATCAGACTGCATTCCCTGACTTTGAGACGCCAGCAGCCGCGGTTTATGCCTCGGCTGCACTCTTCCTCATCAACATTCAGAACAGGCGTCCTTGAGCTTCTCAGGGTCGCTGTGAGGCACCTCATGCCCAGACGTCACAACCACAAGGGCCGAAGCACAACCGAACGCTTCGTCTCCCTCCCTCATCATATGCTCCGTTCGCCTGCTTGGCGGTCCCTCTCAGCAGTGGCTCGCTGCATCTTTCTCGAATTGGCTGCCATCTATAACGGCGGCAACAATGGCTTCATTGCACTCTCCACCCGTGACGCAGCCAAGCACGTCCGCTGCTCCAAGGATACTGCTGCACGGGCATTCGCCGAGCTGACGGAAAAGGGCTTCATCGTCTGCTGCTCACGCGGACACTTTGATCGCAAGAGCCCGCATGCCAGCGAGTATCGCCTAACGCTCCACTCCTGTAACCGCAGCGGCGAGAAAGCCTCCAGAGCCTTCATGCGCTGGCACCCGGACCAAGCAAAATTTGTAGCCGGTCCGATGGGAAGGACAGCCGGTCCGACCTCAGGGACAGTTCACGGCTTCACGAAAGAAAATTACCGGCTACGGTCCGATGAGAAGGACCGTGACACCTCAATTCAGCCCATCAGCGGTCCGACTACGAGGACACATATAATCTACCAGATAGGGTCTGGGGTGGAGAGATGATGAAGGGCGGCTCCTGTAGGTTAAGCCGCCCCTGCCTCGTGGACGGTGTGGCCACTCAGAGGCGCATCCACTCGCACTCGGATACCCTCCGGCAGGTACTCCGTCCTGACGCTGCCTTGCAATTGACGCCCAAGCACGCGTTCTAGCAGGGTTGACCCGAAGCCCTTCCGCTTTGGCACTTCGACTGGTGGGCCGTCATGCTCTCGCCACTCTAAGTGAAGACGCCGGTCTGGGCCTTCCCCTTCAGTGGACCAGTTCACGTGTATGCAGCCGGTCGGAAGAGAAAGGGCTCCGTACTTGGCTGCATTTGTGGTCAGCTCATGGACGGCCATGCCGAATGCCAAAGCAATGCTGTCTGGAAGATGTACTTCAGGGCCATGAAGCTTAACCCGCTGGTGCCCAGTGTTGTACGGCTCCAGCTCGGTTCTCAAGATGTGGTTCAGCGAGGCGCCTCCCCAAGCATCGTCCACAAGCAGCGTATGAGTCCTCGCGAGCGAGATGATGCGCTCGGTCACCGCGTCACTGAACTCTCTGATGGTCTCCGCCCTTCGGGCTGTCGAGTTGACGACGGCCTGAACGGTAGCGAGTGTATTCTTTACCCTGTGGTGTAGCTCGCGAACCATCAGGGCTCGCTGCTCCTCTGCACGCTTGCGCTCCTCTGCCGCGTCCGCAAGCGCTGCGCTCACACTGTTGACCTCACGGATGGGTGTCTGAAGTGCTGGCACGTCTGACCCTGTTCCTAACGCACTGGCAGCGGCTGAAAGCCCTTCAATGGCTTTGGTAATGCGTCTGCCAAATAGATAGGCCAGCGCCGTCGAGAGAAGGGCGAGGCACAGACCCGTTGCGGCCAACAAGCTTATGAGCCGCCTGATAGGCGCGTTTAGGGTCTCTTCCTCTAGGCCAACCGCAGCAATCCAATCCGAGTCGGTTACACGAGCATAGTGAACGAGTACTGGAACTCCATCCAAGGATCGTGTCCGAAAATTACCCTCTCGATTTGTCACGCCGCGCATGAACTCGGAGGCTTCAGTTCCAACAAACGTCTGCTGGCCACGGGTCCGCGCAATGACGCGACCTTTTCTGTCGAGGATGGTTGCATAGAGCCCGCTCCCAAGGGGCTCCTTGGAAATGATGTCGAGGATGCGCTTGGCGGGGACGGAGATGTCGATGAAGTAGACGACCTCTCCCGTTGCAGGCTGAACGACCGGCGCGACGACTGCAACAAGAGGCTCTTGGTTGTAGGAACCAAGGAACAAGTCTGAAATGGCGGCTCGCTTGGTGGTCAGCACCGTCTGGTCGACCTCAAGCGGCCGAGAGGGAAGGTTCTGGTCCTGCAAGAGGCGTGTATTGACCAACTGCTGACCCGCAACGTCACGGATAGCGATATCTACTCTAAGGGAGCGAGCGACAGCGGCTGCCGTTTGGCGCGACTCCTCAGGGTTCAATGGACCTTGAACGAGCCTAGGAGAGGAGGCGGCCACCCGTGCAGTCCCCATGATAGAGGCAGCCTCTGTTTCGACGGCATCGGCAATGCGATGCACAAGCTCTTGGCCATTCTGCAGAAGATGGGCTCGTTCGGCAGAAGCGTACTGCCAGAGCACCCACCCGACAAAGGCAGTCGCTGGAAGGACGAGGAGGGAGCAAAGCAGTCCCAGATGCCAAGCGAGGGAGTGAGCCTGCGGAATCCCTGTTCGTCGGAATGCGACCTTCACTGTAAATTCTCAAGGTCTATAGGCTTGGTCATTTGGCCATCGATGAACAGGGAAACGGTGAAATACATGACGAAGAGACACCCCTTGGGGTATAATGACACCACATGGAGGCTCTTTAATGATAACAAAGGCTAAGAAAGCTAAGTTCCCGCCAGTAGGCTATTCAAATGCCTCGTGACCGGCAGCGGCTCACCCTTGAGAGCGGCCCTAATCTGGATCTGGCGAGACTTATCCCGAGCGGCGCTGGCAAGCCGGGCAGCCGCATCCAATGCGTGCTTACCTATGGCTCGGGCGAGACCATCACGGCTGCTCTAAGGCTGTCCGACTATGGTGGCCTGCTAGAGTTGTCCTTTCAGGAACAGCGCCAGACTTTCTCTCTTGTGTCAGAGCCGAGGCACTTCGGCGGGCTGCAATGGTACGTCGTCTGCTCCAGAACCGGACGGCCGGTGCGTGTGCTCTACAGACCGTTGGGGGCGACATACTTTGCCAGCCGATATGCCTGGGGACGCAGAGCAGCCTACGCCTCTCAATTCCTCGACCCCATCGGGAGGTCTTGGCGTACAAAAGCGAAGGTAAAGGCGGCTCTGCTCGGAGATGAGGATCCCGATGAGTGGGATCTGCCGCCCAAGCCTAAGGGCATGCGCTGGGCGACTTACGAGCGATGGGTGGCCAAGTACGATGCTGCTGAGGATCTACTCGATGCGCAACTCGTCATGGCAGCGGCACGGCTGATGAAGCAGTTATAGACGACAATCAGAGGAGTGCCTACCGCGCAAGTTGAGGCACTTTGATAGAACTGACAGGCGCCATATGGGTAGTCTGCTTCATGGGCTCTCCCGAGGTGGAGATGCGAGCACAGCAATTCTCGGGACTTCGGAGATGGCATTCATGACACCACAAGAGCATGCTGAGAGCCTGCGTGAGACGATCCATATGTACATCGACTTGGTTGAGGGCGACGAGGCTGGGCCTTCCTGGCGCCTGACAGACAAGGGCTTTGCCAGGATCGCTGCCGTCATTCGTGAAGCCGAGAACGATGCGTTGGAAAGAGCTGCGGAGATATGTGAGGCGGTACACCTGGGAGCCCGGACGCGATACAGTATACTTCTCGGCCCCGATTATCTGGTCACGAGAAGTCTCTTATCGCGGGAGCTTGCTGCGGCAATCCGAGCGCTGAAGCACAAGAGCGAAAGTTGATACCGCATTTCAAGCACTGCCGCCCAAGTCCAAAGGCCTGTGCTGGGCCACTTACGAGAAGTGGGTGGCCCAATACACTGCTCCGGAGGAGATGCTCGATGCTCAACTCGTCTTGGCGACGGAGCCGCTGATGAGGCGTTGTTAAAATGCGGGGTCGAGAGAGCACCACCTTGAGTGCTCTTCGGCGCTTTTCTCCACGCTATCGGCGCATGCGCCCTATAGGCAGAAGAGGCTAGCGATGGCCCTAGGGCGAGTTCCAGGGACCCCTCGCTCCACGAGCAGATGAGGGACTGCAGAGGCTGTGGGGCTTCTTTCGGATCCGCTGTAGTAATCCGCAGATTTGCATCCCCTAGAACGTTCTAGGCGCGGCAATATAGCGACAGCTACACGCAAGTGATCTATCTACCCATTTAGGGTTAGCGACAGAAATACACTTGTTTAGCTCAGAAGCACTGGTTAACGATTTGCCTGCCGCGGGGCTTGCAAGGGGAGTGTACTATGAAAAGGTTTCTACTTTTCGCAGGAACAGAAGCGTCTAAAACTGTGGGAGTAAATGGGTTTGCTGGTGATTACGAGACAGCCCTGGAGGCTTATGTTTCGCTGGTCGATAACCAGACGCCTTCTGAATGGTGGCACATTCTCGATACCCAAACCGGCGAGGTAGTCGAGCGGCGTCACCTGAAAGTAAACGGGAGCCTGAGCTTCATGCGATCCGACCGGATCATCGGCTCCCAGGCCCAGCGCACCCCAATTACCATCAGACCCACTTTGCAGACGAGTGGTGGCGATGTCGCAAAAGAGCTTGAGGCCGGGATTCGCGCTACCGTGGCGTCTGTGGGCAAGCCGAATGGCAACGCAAACGGACACCTGAATGGTGGGGATCAGTAACGGGAAGGCCTTGCTTCGGCGCGGTTTTACTTCTCCTATATAGTCCTGAGGTCCAATAAGGATATGCCCTCCCGGCTGTCGTGTAGACTTCCGAGAAGGCTTTCCTTCGAGGCATGACATCAGGCGCCACTGAAGCCCTGCAATCTCTTGAGGCCTCGTGAGTCTCCTGGAGCAGATTTGGGGAGGCTACGGGTATATGCGGAAGCTCGGGGCATTTGCGGCCCTTGTATTGAGCGGGATGGCAGCTTCCTGCGCCCAAAGAGTGGTGCCACCTACCAACATTGCTCCATCGTTCCCTGCGCCAGAAGCCGTGTCCAACCAATCTCCCAACATGATGAGAGAGGTGCGGCGGGCTGCAGTCGTCAGGGAAGGTGCCGAGAAACGTTTGGCTGCTCGTACCCGTCAGGTCGACGCTGGTGCTGGAACAGAGCAACTCCCAAAGGCACAAGCCTCGAAGTCGCATCCGTCTCAGCCTCCACGCGAGCCTTGGCACAATCCGCCTTCGGTCGCGGCAGTTCTGCCGCCTCCCGAGCCTGCTGAACCCAGCGTTCCAGCCGTGGCATCGCTGCCTCCACCTCCGGAACCGGCTGAACCAACTTTTCCACCAGCTTCGCATCCGCCCGAGTCCGAGCCAGCAAAGGCCGCGGTTCTGGCGCCTCCGGAAGCAATTGCGCCAAAGTTGCCTTCCGCTCCTTCCGTTCCTGCGGCATCTCCGGAAGCCCAAATGCCGCCAGTTCCAGAGCCTGCTGAACCTAGCTTTCCGACTGCAACCCTAATGCCTCCGCCTCCCGAACCAGCCGAGTTGTCCCTGCCTGGACACGAAGCAGCTGCTGCAGCGTTTCTGTCAATTCCACTCCCGGAATTGACAGAAACGCTGTCGCTACACCCACGCTCTGATTGGCGGGATGTCACCGAGACTTTTTCGGTTCCGCAGGGCCTACTGTCCGGAGCTTTCGAAACCGGCCTGGAAAGAAGACACCCGAGCCTAGTTCGAGATCCTTGGCCGCTTACGATTGGCCCCTAACAAGCTGGGCCGGCGTGGCGCGCGAAGGTGAGGGCGGCTGTGCTTGGAGGCGGGGATCCAGTTGAGCGGGATCTGCCGCTCAAGCCGTTGTGCGTGCGCTAGGCGACCTACGAGCGGTGTTGGCCAAGTGCGATGGTGCTTAGGACGTGCTCGATACGCAGCTCGTCATGGCAGCGGCGCGGCTGATGAGGCGGCTTTAAGCTACAAAACTGGGTTCAGCTAAAAGAGAGCCGCAGAGGGGCAAATAAGGTCTTCTTCACGCGGCTTGACATATTCCACACGTCACAAGAAGAAGGTTATTAGAACGAGGGACGAACGCTTCAATAGAAGAGGCTAGGGGCTATGCTATCCGGCGTAATTGAAACCTTTTGCGGTCGCACCAGCCGGGATGCTTCTGTCCCAGGAATTGATGGTTTGCGCTGCTATGCCGCCCTCTTGGTCATTCTTGCTCATTCCCATCTCGTTGCTCCGGGGTGGGGTGCAACTGGCGTCTTTCTGTTCTTTGTCCTGAGTGGCATGCTTTTAACGCCGAGCTTGGTAAAAGCCTACAAGTCTCCGGTCATACCCAGGGAAGTGTTCGCTTATCTGGTCCGGCGGATCTTTCGAATTATGCCAGCCTTCATCTTCGTGGCTGCGGTCTTTTGTGCCGTTATCTGGGTTCCGAAAGCGAGCGTGTTCAACTACAAGCTCTTTTGGCAGCTGGTGACATTCAAGTATGCTTTGTGGCACTTCTGGACCACCAAAATAGAAATGCTGCTTTATTTGGCTCTGCCTGTCGTTGTAGGCGCATTAGTCTTTCTAAGAGGATGGCGTCTTGCGCTGGGGTTGGCCATTGTGGTCGCAGGCACGTATCTGGCAACCGAGTATTGGAAGCTCATAGTACTGGTGGTGTCGCCAAAAGCAGAAATGCCGTTCCGAGTAACCCCGTTTTTCTTAGGAATGGCCATAGCCTTTGTAAGCCCAACAATCTCTGAGGGAACGCGCAAGGTTTGCTTTTGGGTCGGAGTTGTAGGTCTGGCGGCACTCTCCGCTGATACTCCTCCTCTCTTGGCTATGCGGCAGGCAATTGGCCTCAACGGCATAACGCTGCCTTGGGATTGGTCGGGGCTAATCTACCCGTTTGCAGCGCTCACCGTGTTTGGCGCGGTGGGCGACAAATCCCTGCTGCTGAACAACAGAGTCGTGCAAACCATCGGCGTGGTGGGCTTTAGCGTTTACCTTTGGCAGTCCTTTGTACTCTACCTTTTGCGGAAGTACGGTTTGGAGGATCCAAGCCTGCTGTTCCTCGCTGCGCTACCGCTGATACTTCTTCTATCAGTGCTCACCTACAATTTCATTGAGTTGCCAGGGCAACGGCTCGGTTCGAAGATTTCGAGAAAGATTGTGAGGCGAGGGCCTTCGGTTCAAACGATAGGCGCGTCCAAGCCTCCTCTCGCAGCAGGTAGCATCGTTGGCTCCTAACCGCCCGACGGGGATGAAGAAGCGGGTTTGGCCGAGAGAGTTCGCTTCAGAAATCAAGATTGTCCTGAGCCGCTCTCGCTTGCGGCGTCCGTGCATCCAAACCTGTCGAATGACGAGAAGGTAGGTCGAACTCTTAGTGGGCTTGTAGAGAACACCTGCAGATGTGGGGCGTTCCTAGTGTTCGTTGGGCGCTAGAGGAGAGCCACGTGGACGATAGGATACTACAAAAGCGGGGCAGCCCTTGGCAGACCTTGTCCAAAGAGCGGAGGTACGAAGATGACTTTTTCTCCGTTGATGAGCACGAGGTTCTGAACGCGGCGGGACATCTCGCACCCTATGGCGTAGTTCACTTCAAAAAGAAGGGCCTGAGAATATTGCCCGTTGATGATGACGGCTCGCTGTTTTTGGTCGGGCAATTCCGCTACGGCGCGCAGTACTACAGTTGGGAGCTTCCCGCAGGTGGGGATGAGACAGGGGAGGATCCGAGAGAAGCCGCTGCCCGCGAGCTAAGAGAAGAGGTCGGATTGGAGGCTGAATGCTGGCTTCAATTGTCGCAATATGTGCCGTCCGGATCGCTCACTGACGCACGAGACTGAGGATACCGACGAAGCCGTCCACTTCGTCCAATCTGAAGCCGTCCAGGCATTCCGATTTCAAGCCGTCCATGGGT
>NZ_JAFEMD010000179.1 GCF_016892765.1 Microvirga arvi | reverse complement strand
AAGGCCGCTGCTGTCGAATACGTTCGCGTCTGCTCCACCTACGGAGCCGGCTTCTTCTACATCCCGGGCACGGAAACCTGCCTGCGCGTCGGCGGCCGTGTCCGCGCCGAGTATCTCTACGCTGAGCCGATCATTCGCGCCCAGGATGCCATTGGCTTCCGCGCTCGTGGCCGCGTCCAGCTCGATGCTCGTACCGCCACCGCTTACGGCCTCCTGCGCACCTTCGTGCGTCTCGAGATCACCCGCAGCACCGGCGCCTACAACAACAGCACGGCTGTGAACCAGACCGAAGACGGCCCGACCGTGGGCTTCAGCGGCTTCGGCTCGATCGCCACGTCTCCGCAGGTTGCTCAGGCCTTCATCCAGTTCGGTGGTCTCACCGCTGGTCGCGCTCCCTCGTTCTTCGTGAACCAGGATCTGCCGACCGGTAACTGGAGCACGGTTTCGGGCTTCTACGACTTCCCCGACGTGAACCTGCTGGCTTACACCTTCTCGTTCGGCAACGGCTTCTCGGCCTCGCTGTCGCTCGAAGATCAGCTCGAGACCCGCAACTTCGCTACTCCGATCTTCGGCGCGGGCTTCTCTGCGGCCGGCGAGCGCTTCCCTGACGTTGTTGGTCAGCTGAAGTACGCGGGCACCTGGGGTTCGGCTTCGCTTTCTGCGGCTCTCACCCAGATCCGTAGCAACGTCGTCCTCGGAACCGGCCCGTTTGCTGGCACGATCCCTGACTCCGAGTTCGGCTGGGCCGTGTCCGGTCAGGTCGGCGTCAACCTTCCGATGCTGGCTGCTGGCGATGCCCTGTTCTTCGCTGCGACCTATGCTGACGGCGCTCTCGGCTACCTCGGCGTCGGCACGACCGGCCTTGGCAACACCACGATCGTTGGTAACTCCTTCGCTCCGGCTGTGAACGCCTTCATCAACCCGCTGAACGGCGACATCGAAACCGGCTCCGGCTGGGGCGTGTACGCTGGTCTGCGTCACTACTGGACCCCGCAGCTGCGTTCGAACATCTACGGCACCTACACCGCCATTGAGTACGACCGCACCGCTGCCCTCGTTGGTCTGAACGACTTCAACGTCTGGCAGATCGGCGGTAACCTGATCTGGTCGCCGGTGTCCGGCCTCGATATCGGTGTCGAGGTTCTCTACACCCAGCTCGACGCTCCGATCTTCGTCAGCCCTGTGACCGGCGCCGTGATCGGCAACGGTGGCGACGACGACATCTGGTCGGGCCGTCTCCGCATCCAGCGCGACTTCTAATCAGCTCGTCTGATTGGACAGG
>NZ_JAFEMD010000178.1 GCF_016892765.1 Microvirga arvi | reverse complement strand
CAGGATTTCTCGTTTCCCGGCGTGGTTTGCGGGTCCGACGATGCCCTCCTGCTCCATGCGTTCCATGAGCGAGGCGGCGCGGTTGTAGCCGATCTGCAGCCGGCGCTGGATGTAGCTCGTCGATGCCTTCTTGTCGCGCAGCACCACCGCCACCGCCTGGTCGTACAGATCGCCACTGGGTGCCCCGAACTCGCCCTGGTCGAACACCGGAGCATCAGGCGCAGCCCCGCCCTCGTCCTCCTCGGCGGTGACCGCCTCGAGATATTGCGGCCGGCCCTGGCGCTTGAGGTGCGCCACCACCTTCTCCACCTCCTCGTCCGAGCAGAACGGCCCGTGCACGCGCGTGATCCGCCCGCCGCCGGCCATGTACAGCATGTCGCCTTGGCCCAAGAGCTGCTCAGCGCCCATCTCGCCGAGGATCGTGCGGCTGTCGATCTTCGAGGTCACCTGGAACGAGATCCGGGTCGGGAAGTTCGCCTTGATCGTGCCGGTGATCACGTCCACGCTGGGCCGCTGCGTCGCCAGGATCACATGGATGCCGGCCGCTCGCGCCATCTGGGCCAGGCGCTGGATCGCGCCCTCGATCTCCTTGCCGGCCACCATCATGAGATCCGCCATCTCGTCGACGATCACCACGATGTAGGGGAGAGCGTCGAGATCCATCACCTCGTCCTCGTACACCGCCTCCCCCGTCTCGCGGTCGAAGCCCGTCTGCACCGTGCGGGTGATGGTCTCGCCGCGCGCCTTGGCCTCGACCACGCGGGCGTTGAAGCCGTCGATGTTGCGCACGCCCAGCTTCGACATCTTGCGGTAGCGGTCCTCCATCTCGCGCACCGCCCATTTGAGCGCCACCACCGCCTTCTTGGGGTCGGTGACCACCGGCGTCAGCAGGTGCGGGATGCCGTCATAGACCGAGAGCTCGAGCATCTTGGGGTCGACCATGATCAGCCGGCACTCGGCCGGGGTCAGGCGGTAGACCAGCGACAGGATCATGGTGTTGATCGCCACCGACTTGCCCGAGCCGGTGGTGCCGGCGACGAGCAGGTGCGGCATGCGGGCGAGATCGGCGATCACCGGCTCGCCACCGATGGTCTTGCCTAAGCACAGGGCCAGCTTCTGCTTGGAGGTCTCGAAGTCCTGGGAGGCGAGGAGTTCCCGCAGGAACACGGTCTCGCGCTTGTGGTTGGGCAGCTCGATGCCGATGGCGTTGCGGCCCTGCACCACCGCCACGCGGGCCGACACCGCGCTCATCGAGCGGGCAATGTCGTCGGCCAGAGAAATCACCCGCGACGACTTCGTCCCAGGCGCTGGCTCAAGCTCGTAGAGAGTGACCACAGGACCGGG
>NZ_JAFEMD010000177.1 GCF_016892765.1 Microvirga arvi | reverse complement strand
TACTACAGCCGGGCCTTGTGCGTTGTCTTAGACACGGAGGTGTCGCGCCATGACGCACCTAAGCCAGGCCCACCACTGGGCCCATCAACTGGATGATCTCGTCGCCCGAATTGCTCCCCGGTTCAGCCGCGTCGAGCCGCGCCGACGCGCCCGGGCTTACCTGCAGGGTCTACTCTCGCCGCTGGAGCGCAAGAACGGCTGGCACCTGGCGGAAGCGGCCGGCGATGCCAGCCCTGATGGCGTGCAGGATTTCCTTGCCCGCATGCATTGGGATGCCGACGCGGTGCGCGATGATCTGCGCGCCTATGTGGTCGAGCACCTGGGCGATCCTGACGCCGTGCTGGTGCTCGACGAGACCGGCTTCTTGAAGAAGGGTGACAAGTCGGCCGGCGTCAAACGCCAGTACTCTGGCACCGCAGGCCGCATCGAGAACTGCCAGATCGGGGTGTTTCTCGCTTATGCCAGCCGGCACGGACATGCCCTGATCGACCGGGCGCTGTACCTGCCCGAGACCTGGGCTTTTGACGCCGCACGCCGTGCGGAAGCGGGCGTGCCGGAGAAGGTCGGCTTCACCACCAAGCCGAAGCTCGGACATGCGATGTTGGAACGCGCCTTTGCCGCGGGCGTGCCATGCACCTGGGTGGTGGGCGACTGTGTGTATGGCGCCGATTCCCGGACGCGGCGCCTGATCGAAGCGCATGGACGCGGCTATGTGCTGGCGGTCACCTCGGCCCAGCGGCTCGGGTTCAAGCCCGTCGAGGATTGGCTCGAGGACGTGCCGGCCAGAGGTTGGCGGCGGCTCAGCGCCGGCGATGGCGCCAAGGGTCCACGGCTGTACGATTGGGCCTATCTGCCGTATCGCACGCCGCCGGTGCCGGGCTGGGAAACCGGGCTGCTGATCCGGCGCAAGAAGGGCCGCCCGCATCAGTTCACGTTCTATCTCACCCGATCCCCGGAGGAGACGTCGCTGGCCGAGTTGGTGCGGATTGCGGGGATGCGTTGGCGGATCGAGAGCTGCTTTGAGGAAGCCAAGGGTGAGACCGGCTTGGACGAGTACGAGGTGCGCGCGTGGACGGGCTGGCACCGGCACATCACGTTGTCCATGCTGGCGCATGCCTATCTCACCGTCGTGCGCCGGCACGCCATCGGGGGGAGAGGCCCCCGTCGGGCAGGCCGCGGGGCTGCTGCCGCTCACCGTGCCGGAAGTGCGCCGCCTGCTCTGGCATCTGCTGTGGGAGCGGCCGCCTTCGGTTGAGGCCGTCGAGCATTGGTCCGTCTGGCGTCGACGACACCAGCAGCGTGCCCGCGAGTGTCACTGGCGCAAGCGCACCCGACGCCGACGTAAACCACGGCTGTAGTA
>NZ_JAFEMD010000176.1 GCF_016892765.1 Microvirga arvi | reverse complement strand
GGAAATGATGCTGTGGACGGCTCCCGCTCAGCGGTGAGGTAGCATGGCTGCTTCGAGCAGCCAGCGACACAGGTGCAACCCATGAGCACGGTTACCACCATTGGTCTGGACATCGCCAAGTCTGTCTTTCAGGTGCACGGCATCAGCGCCACCGGCGAGGTGCTGATCCGCCGCCAGGTCAGGCGAGGGCAGGTGCTCAAGTTCTTCGCTTCCCTGCCACCCTGCCTGATCGGGATCGAGGCCTGTGCGAGTGCCCATCGCTGGTCGCGGGAGCTCCAGAGCCTGGGTCATCAGGTAAGCTCATGCCGCCGGCTTACGTCAGACCGTACGTAAAACGACAGAAGAACGACATGGCCGATGCTGAGGCGATCTGCGAGGCCGTGACCCGGCCCACCATGCGCTTTGTCGAGACGAAGACGTGTGAGCAGCAGAGCATTCTGATGCTGCACCGGGTCCGGCTGATGCAAATGCGCCAGAGGACCATGCTGACCAACGCCATCCGGGCGCATCTGGCGGAGTTTGGCCTCGTAGCGAAGATCGGCCGCGAAGGTGTCGACGAGCTGCTGCTGTTGGTCCGGGATGAAGACGAACGCGTGCCTGAGCTGGCCCGGGCCTGCATCCTGGCCTTGGCCGAGCAACTGGTGTTGATCAAGCGCCAGATCCTGGAGATGGACCGACGGATCACCGCCTGCCATCGGGCCAGCGAGGTCAGCCGCCGGCTGGCCGAGATCCCTGGAGTGGGTCCGCTGCTCGCATCTGCCCTGGTGGCGCATGTTCCCAACCCACAGGCTTTCTCCTCAGGCCGTAATCTCGCGGCCTGGATCGGGCTGGTGCCGAAGCAGCATTCCAGCGGTGGCAAAGAGCGGCTGGGCGGCGTGACCAAGCAGGGCAACCGCTATCTGCGCTCCATGCTGACGGTGGGCGCGCTGGCAGTGATCCGTTATGCCCAGCGGCATGGCACCCGGCGGCCGTGGCTCGTGCAGTTGCTGGCGCGGCGGGCCACCAAGGTGGCGGCGGTCGCCTTGGCCAACAAGATGGCTCGCATGATGTGGGCGATCATGGCCAAGGGCGAGCGCTATCGTGAGCCTGTTGTGCAGGCGGCATAATCATCGCCAAACGGATTGGCGATCAGGAGGTTGGGAAGGGCGTACGGACACTAATGCAGGATCCGGTCGAGCCGGGAAGCGGGACACCCCATTCGTGCCAGAGCATCGTGGAATGCGAGGAATTGGTCGGGACCCCTTCGCGAAGGGCATTATGGCCAGCGGTCATGAGCACCGCTCCAACAGGTCGAACACATGGCCGCACCGACCAGCCCAGCAGAAGTGTCAAACAAATCCCTTGCCAACAGGGAGCCGTCCACACATGGCAC
>NZ_JAFEMD010000175.1 GCF_016892765.1 Microvirga arvi | reverse complement strand
TTAGGGCTTGGCAGGCAACTATTTGCCAATTCAAGTTCGCGGCGAGAGCGTGTAATTCCACGTGGGACAGACGGCATGCGGCCTCAGGTGGAGGCGACGCATAACCTCGTCGGAGACCCGCTCCCCGGTCTCATTGCCACCGCGCTTGAGGCGAGCATTCACCCGCAGCCCGGCTGCCGTGACGGTTCCGGCAATGTAGCGGACAATCGTCGCAAAGGTTCGTAGCGGCACGCCAGCCCAGTTCAAGCTGATGAAGCTGAAGAGCCGGTGCTCAATTGGGTTCCACTTCGAGCAGCCGGTGGGATAATGACACACCGTGACCTCGAGTCCGCAGGCATCGCAGAGCTGTTCTTGCAATTGAGCTTTCCAAACCCGCGAGCGGCAACTGTTCGAGCCGCCCGCATCGGCCAGGACGAGTAGACGCTCGGCTTCTGGAAAGCGCTTCTGTCCTTCGCTCCCCCACCAGTCACTGATCGCCTCAACGGCAAAGCGCGGGGTGTCAAAACAATCGCCGATGCACACATAGCCGCTGTTGGTTGTGATCTCGTAGATGCCATAAGGAATGGCCTGACCGACTGCATCCTGCGGCCAGTCGTGCACCAAGACCGGCTCGGCTCTCCGGCACCACGTCTGGCCCGGGTTCTTGAAGTCACCGACCAATTCCTTTTTTTTTCGAATCCACGCTGATGATCGGCTCGCCTGTGGCTGCGAACTGCGCGCGCTGTTCGGCGATGTGCTGGAATTGCGCATCGCGCTCTGGCGGCGTGCTGTGCGCCTCGGTTCGCCGTGCATTGGCTTTGGGCGAGTAGCCCAATTGGCGCAGCAGGCGCGCCACCGTGGGGCGGCTGGCCAGGTGTCCTGCGACGGCAAGCTCATGGCTCAAATGATGCAAAGAACTCCGCTTGGCTTTGGCGTGCCGACCCATCGGGTCACCCGCTGTCTCGCCTTCGAGCAACTCCTCCAAGGTCTGTGGGAGTTCAGGATCCTGGACCTCTCGGGTGGGACGGCCACCACCGGCGACCCGCACGCGCTCGGTAGGGCGGTCAACAAGCCCGGCCTCGAGCTCGCGACGGCCGCGCCGGATGGTATGGGGGCTCAAGCCCGTGATCTGGGCAAGCCGCTGAGTGCCACCCCGGCCGATCCGCATCGCCTCAAACGCGATAAACCACCGGCGCTGCTGTTCGTCGAGCCGGCTGGCAAGCAGGTTGATCTGCCGATGAAGCATGCGGTCCGGATGGGGCTTGCGCGAGTGACACTTGGGGCATCCGCACGGGTGGAGGGAGGGTTGCGCCATCGGCAGCTCCGTTCAGAACGGATGGTCCTTCTTCCAACAACGCACCAGTTGCCCATTTGGGCAGGTTATTGCCTGCCAAGCCC
>NZ_JAFEMD010000174.1 GCF_016892765.1 Microvirga arvi | reverse complement strand
GCTCTGGCACCATCGAGCCGGTCTCGCGCAGCCGCCGCAACAGCTTCACGGCGGCCGAGGGGCTGACCTCGTAACGAACGGCCGCCTGGCGGATTGAGCTGCCCTTCTCAACAGCCTGCACAATGCGCCGGCGCAGATCCTGAGATAACGGTGTGGTCATGGCGAGCCTCTGTGCTCATGCCCCTGAACACCATCGAGTCAGATCCCGCGATTCCGTTCAACCCCAAACCGCTCTAGGGCCGGCGCATCAGCCGTGGCCGAGACGAACGGCTGATGCGCCGTCATATGGCATCTGGGCTCTGGCCCGAAGCCGGTTCCGACCAACCACGACTGACAGTTGTCATCAGCTGCCAATTGCGCCCAACCTGCTGCAGTAGAAGTTCACGACATCTGTACCTAATCGCGTGTGGCTGACCGACTTCACGTACATTCCAACCGGCGAGGGCTGGCTCTACTTGGCGGCCGTGCTGGACCTGGCCACCCGCAAGGTGGTGGGTTGGGCGATGCGCGATCATATGCGCACCGAGCTGACCCTTGGCGCTCTGATCATGGCAGCCCAGCGTCTTTCTTGACCTTGAGTTGAGGGCGGCCGCCTCGGTGGCGATCTCCTCGGCGCTATGCGCATCCAGCCGGTCTCGCGCCGCTCGGGGCCGAGCAGCCTATCGAGAAAGGCAGCCGCCGAGGCGGCCACACTGAAAATAGCAGCCTCGCGTATCAGATCAGGAGATTATTAGTCCATGAGCAGCGGATGCAGATGCAGCGCTAGGCCAGATGCACCTGAGGTTGCGAACAAAAGATCCAATCTGTTGATATCCTGTGTACAGGTCTGGGAAAAGATGTTGAAAAATATCACCGTTGCCGTTCCGGTTACTCACGACGATGAACTCTGCTTATCAATGTGATTGTCAATGCTCGTCAGAGCGAGTGTTACAAAGAATAATAGCTAAAATAATCATTTCCAGAGACTTTTTCTGTTATTAGAGGAGTAGCGTTGCGAGTGCCTTGTAGGAGGTGAGGCTCTCAGTATGTTGATCTCGAAGAGTTCTAGCTTCTTGGCCATCTGGCGCAAACATAGGAAAATGTCCTTATGACGGATCCAGCAACGGAAACCATAGATAAGTGGGAGGCGTGCAAGCTTGTGGAGAAAGCTGCAGGTAGCTTAGGCATCCGGCCACGAGCCCTTACCGTGCTGAAAGCTGTCGTCTCTTTCCATGAAGGCAACAGCATAGATAAGAACTCAGTCGTTTGGGCTCCCAACAAGAAGTTACTTGGGCGCTGCAATGGCATTTCGGCTCCGACATTGGTGATCCGCCCCCATTGAACTGGTCCACCCTGAAGTATGTCTTGAGGCTCACAGGAGGACCACAATGCCCAAGAAGC
>NZ_JAFEMD010000173.1 GCF_016892765.1 Microvirga arvi | reverse complement strand
GTTCTCTTATTCCGGGGATTCCGGTCAAGCCCTTTGAGCGGCCCTTTCCGTCAGTTCGGCTGATATCACCTGTCGGGTCATGGTTCTCTCCGCGGTCGGCAGGCACCGCCGCATGATGGGGTCGGAAGCCTCAGCCTCGCCATGTTGCATACGCGGTCAATCTGCTCCCTGAGGTTCAGGTCTCAGGCCGCAACGGAGCCCACGCGATAGCTGATGCCTCGTCCCGACAGGGACATCGTACCGCCAGATCTGGCGGATCTCTTAGGGTGTCTATCTCATGCAGGCTGCCCTTCCTGGCGCGACCACCGGAAGTCCGTGTTGTTGCGCTACATCCGATGCAGGATCACCGCCAACTTACGCGCGACCGCTACAGTCGCCTTCTTGCCGCCCACCTTCTTGGCGAGCCGGGTGCCCCAGGCCTTCAGCACAGACCAGCGCGAGACCCGGTTCAACAGGATCCCGGCCGCCTCAAAGAGATAAGTTCGCAGGAGCGGATCGCCGCACTTGGAGATCCGACCGCTTCGGTCGACCTCGCCCGACTGATACCGTCGTGGGGTCAGGCCAAGGTAAGCCCCTACGCTGGACGAGCTCGAGAACCGGTCTGGTGTGTCGATGACACTGATGTAGGCCAATGCGACCAGAGAGCCGACACCGGGAGCTGTCATCAGGCGTCGGGCCGCCTGATCCTGGCGCGCCAGCCCCATGAGGCGACGGGAGAGGATACCGATTTGCCGGCTGACCTCCTGCAAGGCGGTCAGGAGTGCCTCAACAGCATCCTTCAGCGGCCCATCGGCCACCAGTTCGCGCACGCGGTCGATGAAGGGCTGACGGCCTCCCTTGCCAGCCACCAAGCCGAAGGGCTTGAGCATGCCACGGATCTGGTTGATCAGGTCCACGCGCACCTCCACTAAGCGAGCGCGTGAGCTGAGGAAGCTACGGATCCCCTGGCTGTCCAGGCTCTTGACGGTGACCTCCCGATACCAGCCCGTGCGCACGATCTGTGCCAGCCCAAGCGCATCATTCGGGTCGGTCTTGTTCACCTGCAGCGACAGCGCTGCCTTGGCATGGCGCGCATCGAGGCAGATCACAGGTAGACCAAGCTTTGTTAGCTCGTGCCAGTGCCAGGTCGACAACGGGCCGCTTTCCAGGCCAATCCGCTCCACATGCGGGGCTCTCGCTTTGACGACTGCCGCAATGGCGTCTGGCGTCGAGGCGCATTTGCCACGCCAGAGCGCCTTCCCGTGCTCGTCGACAATGCAGACTGCTGTCTGCTCCAGCGATACATCCAACCCGACATACTGCTTCATGAGGATACTCTCCGTTGGCTTCCAGTTTAGGCCTGATCGCATCAGACCCTACCCTACCGTCGAAGGGCACCAGGCCCGGAATAACCCCATGTTGCATTA
>NZ_JAFEMD010000172.1 GCF_016892765.1 Microvirga arvi | reverse complement strand
GTCATCGCAGAATCTTCCCAGAATCCTACGCTAAGAGTTTAGGAGCGTCATAGGCTGCATATGGCGTTCAGAAACAGCAGGCATCCAGCAGTACGAGCGGATGCACGATTGACGGAATTCCTCTCGCGCATTTGCAACTTTGAAACGTGCACTCCATGAGGAAGCCTCTTGCTTGATCGCGTCTTGATGGAAGCGGTTTGGCAATAGGAATGTGCAAAACGGCGAGGCCTTGTCACCCGACTGGTCCACCATGAAGAAGCACGAAATTCTCTCTCCGCAATCCCGCATCGTTCTGTTCGACCCACCGTTGGATGTCGCCGCAATCGTGCGCCACTACACCTTCTCAATGGAGGATCTGGCGCTGATCCGGCAGAGACGTCGGGATGCAAATCGGCTCGGCTTTGCCGTCCATCTCGCCTATTTGCGCTATCCGGGCCGGGTGCTCGGCCCATCGGAAATGCCTCCCCGGGACATGCTGGTCTTCATTGCCAGTCAGCTCCAAATCAATCCGTCTGCCTTCCTGGACTACGGGCAGCGCGAAGCAACCCGCTGGGAGCATCTCAACGAACTCTACGCCTATCTCGGCCTGCGGCCCTTCCGGCATGATGACGAGCTGACGATCACGCGGATTGCACGTGAAGAGGCCGCAGGGACGGATCGCGGCGATGCCATTGTTGAAACCATGATCACATTCCTGAGGCAAACCCGCGTCGTCTTACCTGCCGCAACAGAGCTCGAGCGGATTGCCCTCACAGCTCGCGCGCAAGCCCGCAAGCGAGCCTATCGCTTGTTGATTGACGGCTTGAGCTCCACTGTCAGAGCGAGTTTGAGTGATCTGATCGAGGTGGCTGAAGATCAAAGCCGGACGCCTCTGGCTTGGCTCCGTGAATGGCCAGAGGCGCCAGCTCAGAAGAATCTCGCCTCAATTGTGGAGCGGCTGCAGGTCGTGCGCTCCTTGGGCATTAAGCCGGATCGTGAGCGGCGCGTTCACCGGGCCCGCTATGCGGCAATTGCCCGGGAGACAGCCATCCTCAGCGCTCAGCATCTGTCCCGCCTGGAAAGTGAGCGGCGGCTTGCATCTTTGGTTGTCTTCGCCCGCGAGATGGAGGCAGAGCTGACCGATGCTGCGATCACGATGTTCGACAAGATGATTGGCAGCGTGTTCCGCAAAGCCGACCGTCAGCACAAGGAACAGGTTGTTAGCCGAGCGACGACGATCGATAGCGCCGCCCGGGCGCTGATCGACATGGCCAAGGCCATGCTGGAGGCCCGGGCGAGAGGAGCCGATCCGCTTGTGGCAGTCGAGCAAACCATCGGCTGGCGCGAGCTTGAGGCATTGGTGGGCGAGATTGACCAGACGATTGGGAATACCCGACAGGATAACCTGGCGGAGGTCATTGACCACTATCCCGGCATTCACCGGGTCGGCAAAATGATCCTTCGGACCTTCACCTTCCATTCATGGAAGG
>NZ_JAFEMD010000171.1 GCF_016892765.1 Microvirga arvi | reverse complement strand
GGGTCCAGCCTGTGTGGAAACGTGTTCATCGGCTAAGCTGATGCGGATCAGCGGAGGTCGCGATGAAGCGTTTCGTTGAAGGGGAAGACCGCCGGCAGGCCACCCTGCTTCCTGATTGCCTGGACGACTACGTGGCACCCGACAATCCGGTGCGCATCATCGAGGCCTTCGTGGACGAACTGGATCTGGCGGCCCTCGGCTTTGCCGGGATGGTGCCGGAGGCGACGGGCCGGCCAGCTTACCATCCCGCCACCCTGCTCAAGATCTACATCTACGGCTATCTCAACCGCGTCCCGTCCAGCCGCCGCCTGGAACGCGAGACCCAGCGCAACCTCGAGCTGATCTGGCTGACCGGCCGCCTGATGCCGGACTTCAAGACCATTGCCGACTTTCGCCGCGACAATGGACCAGCCATCCGCGCAGCGTGTGCGCAGTTCATCATGCTGTGCCGCAAGCTCAACCTGTTCACCCGGGCAGGCGTTGCTCTCGATGGCTCCAAGTTCAAAGCCGTCAACAACCGCGACAAGAACTTCACCGTCGCCAAGGTGGCCAAGCGCATCGAGCAGGTCGAGGCCGGCATCGCCCGCTACCTGGCCGCGCTGGATCACGCCGACCGGCAGGGTGGCGCGGAGACCGAGGCCAGGACAACCCGCCTCAAGCAGAAGATCGCGGGCCTGCGCCGGGCGATGCAGTCTCTGAAGGAGATGGAGCAGCAGGTGGCGGCCGCGCCCGACCAGCAGATCTCTCTGACGGATCCGGACGCACGCTCCATGGCCACCAGCGGCAAAGGCACCGGGGTCGTGGGTTACAACGTGCAGATGGCGGTGGAGGCCGAGCATCACCTGATCGTGGCGCACGAGGTGACCAATGTCGGCAACGACCGCACCCAACTGCTGGCGATGGGGCAGCAAGCCCGGGATGTCATGACCTGTGATGAACTCACTGTGCTGGCGGATCGCGGCTACTACAACGGTGACGAGGTGCTGGCCTGTGAGGGCAGTGGTGTTCTGCCTTACGTTCCCAAGACCCAGACCTCCGGCAACAGCAAACGAGGCCTCTTCACGGGACAGGACTTCATCTACGACGCCGAGCATGACCGCTACACCTGCCCGGCGGGTCAGCACCTGACGAAGGGCAAGGTGCGTTCAGATCGCAGGGACAATATTGACCACTACCGCAACCTGACCGCGTGTTCGACCTGTGCCCTCAAGTCCCGCTGCACGCCGGACAACCACAAGCGGGTGAAGCGCTGGGAGCATGAGGACGTGCTCGACCGGATGCAGGATCGGCTCGAGCGGATGCCCGAGGCCATGCTCATTCGCCGGCAGACGGTGGAGCATCCGTTTGGGACCATCAAGGCCTGGATGGGCAGCACGCACTTCCTGATGAAGAGCCTGGAGAAGGTCAGAACCGAGATGAGCCTGCACGTGCTGGCCTACAATCTGAAGCGGATGATCAACATCCTGGGTGTCGGGCCTTTGCTGAAGGCTCTGGCAGCCTGA
>NZ_JAFEMD010000170.1 GCF_016892765.1 Microvirga arvi | reverse complement strand
GTCAGCAACGGGATGAAGGAGGTCTGCGCGCCGGCATTGTTGGCACTCTCAGGGCCGGCCACGCCCTCGATGGCGCCGCGGCCGAAGCGGCTTGGATCCTTCGCGAGTTTCTTCTCAAGCGTATAAGCGGCGAACGGCCCGAGCACCGCCCCGTTGCCGGGCAAAATGCCGAGCGTCGCTCCGATCAGGGTGCCGCGCAGGATCGGCTTGTAGGATTGCCTGAAGTCCTCCCTGTTCGGCAGCAGTCGCCCGATGGCCTGACGCACCACGTCGCGTGTCTCTGTATGGTCGAGATTGCGCATGATCTCGGCGATGCCGAAGATGCCCATGGCCAGCACGGCGAAGTCGATGCCATCGGCCAGGAACGGCAGGCCAAAGGTCATGCGCTCCTCGCCGGTCTCCAGATCCGTGCCGACGGTGGAGAGCAGCACGCCGACCAGGATCATGGCGATGGCCTTCAGGATCGAGCCGCGCGCCAGCACGACCGCGAAGACCAGGCCCATGATCATCAAGGAGAAATACTCGGTCGGCCCGAAGATCAGCGCTAACTTGGTGAGCGGAGCCCCCAGTGCGGCGATGACCAGGGTTGCCACCGTGCCGGCGAAGAAGGAGCCGATGGCCGCGATTCCGAGCGCCACGCCGGCACGGCCCTGGCGGGCCATCTGGTGACCGTCGAGCGCCGTGACCACCGAGGTGGCCTCGCCCGGGATGTTGACCAGGATCGCGGTGGTCGAGCCGCCGTACTGGGCCCCGTAATAGATGCCGGCGAGCATGATGAGCGCGCCGGTCGGGTCGAGCCCGAAGGTGATGGGCAGCAGCATCGCGATGGTGGCGATAGGGCCGACGCCCGGAAGCACCCCGATCAGCGTGCCGACGAGGCAGCCCAGGAAGGCTAGGCCAAGGTTCTGCAAGGTCAGGGCAACCCCGAAGCCGAGGCTCAGATTGGAGAAAAAGTCACCCATCAGATCCTCCCGCTATGGTCGACGACATCAACCGGACGTCGGCCCCGGCCACGGGTTGCGAGGAACACGATCACGGCCGCCACGGCCATGATGGCGGCAGTCGCCCGCAGCACCGCTTTCTGCGACCAGTCGGCGGGGAACAGGCCGGTGAGCGCCTGCGGGAAGACCGGGATCGGCAGGTTGAGCAAATCCCCGAACAGGATCATGCAGAAGGGGGTGAGACTGAGCGCCAGGATGACGAGGTCACGCAGGCGCGCCTCGGGCGTGGCGTAGCCGCCGATGATGATGGCCAGTGGGCCGGCGATCAGCAGACCCAGACCCGGCGTCGCAACCCCACCCATGGCGAAGGGGCGGATGGTCAGGGCGAAGGCCAGGATGCCGCCGATCACGAAGACCGGCCCACGCAGGTTCCAGCGCTCCAGGGCATCGCCCTGCTTGAGGAAGGCGAAGACAAGGAGAGCCAGGCCAGACAAGCCCACCGCGATGGCCAGCCAACGGGGCAGCATGGCCGGTCCCATGGCATTGAGAGTGCCCTGATCGAGATCCCGCGTAAGCCACAACGCCAAGGCTGC
>NZ_JAFEMD010000016.1 GCF_016892765.1 Microvirga arvi | reverse complement strand
ATCAAGGGCCAGGGCATCTACGCCTATGTCACCCTGATGGCCGGCGAGGAGCCGTCGGAGGAGCTGCGCAAGGAGCTGGTCGCCTGGGTGCGAAAAGAAATCGGCCCCATCGCCTCGCCGGACCTGATCCAGTTCGCGCCGGGCCTGCCCAAGACGCGCTCCGGAAAAATCATGCGCCGCATCCTGCGCAAGATCGCCGAGGACGAGTTCGGCTCACTCGGCGACACCTCGACCCTCGCCGACCCGGCGGTGGTCGACGACCTGATCACGAACAGGCAGAACAAGCGCACGCAGGCGGCGTAGTAGCAAACGCGTCATCCCGGACGGTGCAGCCGATCCGGGATCGGGCCAGAGCGTGGCCCCTTCTTCCCTCCCCCTTGCGGGGAGGGATTGAGGGTGGGGGTCGCAAAGTCAGAACGCTGCGCTTGATGAGGACAGGCAATGCTTTCTACCCCGTCATCACCGGCCTTGTGCCGGTGATCCCGATTGGATGAAGCGCTGAGCCTCACAGCATCGGAATGGCCGGGACAGGCCCGGCCATGACAAATGGGAAGGTTTCATCCAGTCAAACCACCCCCACCCCTGCCCCTCCCCGCAAGGGGGAGGGAATAGCAGCACATCCTGCACCCGATCCCGGATCCTCGCTGCGCTCCGTCCAGGACGACGGTCCTGAGCCTGACGGAACCGTAGCCTTATCTTTCGCGTCTCATCCTCACCTTGTCCGCAGGAGGGTTCGAGACGTGAGCATCCGCGCAGCCTTCACCTTGGCGGCCCTCGTGGGCATCGCCTTCACCACCCATGCCGCATCGGCCCGCGAGGTCGTGCCCTTTGAGGGGCGTGTGTCGCCCGGCACCATCGTCATCAAGACGGCTGAGCGGAAGCTCTACTACGTGCGCGGCGACGGCACGGCCCTGCGCTACCGGGTGGCCGTGGGCAAGCCGGGCAAGCAATGGTTCGGCGAGGCGCAGATCGACGGCAAGTACGTGCGGCCCGCCTGGTCGCCGCCGGCGGAGGTGAAGCGCGACAACCCGCGCCTGCCCGACGTGATCCCCGGCGGCGCGCCGAACAACCCCATGGGCGCGCGGGCGCTGACCCTCAACCTCGACGAATACGCCATTCACGGTACCAACCGCCCGAGCTCCATCGGCACCTTCGCGTCCTACGGCTGCATCCGCATGCTCAACGAGGACATCGTCGATCTCTACGATCAGGTAAGCGTCGGCACACGCGTCATTGTGGAGCGATAGCCAAAGGCCTTACTAGGCATCTCTGATCAGGTTATATCATGATGCATGAAGCCTGATTGCAATTGCAGCTGCCTTCTGCGCCGCCGGCATGGACCTTGCGGGGCAAGCTTCCGATGAAACCCCGCGTCCTCGTCGTCGGTGGTGCGGGAGCTTTCGGACAGCGGCTCGTGGAAGGATTGCTGGCGACCACTGACGTGACCGTCATCGTCGGCGGGCGGACCCTCCACCGCCAGCAGGGTTTTGTCGAGAAGCTTCGGCGCCTTTACGGACAAGATCGAATCGAGGCGACACGGATCGACCGGGACGCGGCCTTGACAGGTCTTCAAGCAACCAAAGCTTTTTGCGTCGTCGATGCGGCAGGTCCCTTCCAGGGAGCCGAGCCTCATCTGGCGAGGGCTGCGATCGCAGCGGGCTGCCATTATGTCGACCTCGCGGATGCGCGCGATTTCGTAATGCGCTTTGGTGCCTTGGATGGCGAGGCCCGCGCCGCCGGCGTGCTGGCCGTCACGGGAGCAAGCTCGACTCCGGCTCTGTCAGGCGCCGCCGTGACGGCCTTGACCGAAGGATGGCGGCAGATCGATGCGATCACGGTCGCCATTTCGCCCGGCAATCGTGCTCCGCGGGGTCTGTCGGTGGTCGAGGCCATTCTGGCCTATGCCGGGCAGCCTGTTCGCGTGTGGACCCATGGGCAGTGGACGACCCGGCCCGGATGGGGGGAACTCGTCAGGCGCGACATGCCGGGCCTTGGGCGGCGTTGGCTCTCCTTGTGCGAAACACCCGACCTAGACCTGCTTCCGGCCCGCTACCCTTCCGTTCGCACCGCGCGATTTCAGGCAGGGCTCGAACTCTCCTGCCTGCACCTGGGTCTCTGGATGCTGACCTTGCCGGTCCGGGCCGGATTGGTCCGCTCACTGCGCTTCTGCGCGCCTGTATTGCAGAAGATCGCAGCTTTGTTCGAGCGCCTCGGCACCGATCGGGGCGGCATGAGCGTGGAGGTCAGCGGCCGGGATGGCGCGGGACGCTCAACCCTTGCGATCTGGTCCCTTGTCGCGGAAGCCGGCGACGGCCCCCACATCCCCGTCTTGCCGGCGCTTGCGCAGATCCGCACTCTGCTCGACGGATCTGCTACGGCGGTAGGTGCGCATATCGCATGCGACCGCCTTCCCCTTGCAGCAATCGAAAAGGAGTTCGAGCGTTTTCGCATCACGGCACGGCGCGATATCGGCTGGCCGGATGCAGCCAGCCTGTTCGAGCGAATCCTCGGCCCCGATGTGGGCTGTCTTCCACCTCCCGTGCGCCGAATTCATACAGCTTCCAGGGTTCGCCTTCGCGGTCGCGCGACCGTCGAGGGGGCGCGAAGCCGGACAGGACGGTTGATCGCGCGGCTGTTCGGGTTTCCGGCAGGCCCATCGGAAACGCCGGCCCACGTGACCTTGGAGCGGCGGGGCAACCAGGAGATATGGGTTCGCCGCTTCGGGCGCTTCACGTTTCGCAGCGTGCTGAGCGCGGGTCCTTTGCCACATCGTCTTCACGAACGCTTCGGCCCCTTCACGTTCGAGCTTGAGATCGCGCCACACAAATCCGGCTTCGATCTTGCGGCTCTTGGCTGGCGGATCGGGCTGTTGCGCCTTCCGCGCCGCCTCGCGCCGCAAACGTCCGCGAGAGCCTTTGTCGATGAGACGAGCCGCTATCGTTTCGATGTGCAGGTCGGACTGCCCTGGATCGGGCCGCTCGTTTCCTATCAGGGCTGGCTTGAGCCGGACGAGACGTAGAGATCCGCCCGCGTCGACGGAAGTCCTGATGGCCCGCGGGTGCGCTTGGAGGCGAGGGTTTGGTTCACGCCCACCGCGGCGCGCTCGAAGGCGAGCGAGCAGCCGGCCAGATACAGCAGCCACATGCGGGTCTTCTCCGGCCCGACTAGGCTCTCCGCCTCCGTCCGGCGGGCGTTGAGGTTCTCCCACCACAGCCGCGTCGTGCGCTGGTAATGCTCGCGCCAGGCCTCCACGTCGTGCACCTCGAAGCCGTGGCTCTCCAGGTTGGCGACGGACATGCCGAGATGGTCGAGCTCGCCGCCGGGGAAGATGTAGCGGGTGAGCGCCTTGTACTCGGGCTTCAGCTTCCGGAACGCCCTGTCGCTGCGCTTGGCGCGCCGGGCGATGGTGTGATGGAGATAAAGCCCGCGCGGTCTGAGCAGGCGATGCACGGCGGTGAAATAGGAAGGGTAATTGGCAATCCCCACCTGCTCGAACATGCCGATGGAGGAGATCTTGTCGAACTCACCCTCCACCTGCGTGAAATCCTTCAGGAGAACCTCGACGCGGTCCTGCAAACCGAGCCGCGCGATCTTGTCGCGCGCGAGCTTCGCCTGCTCCTCGGCCAGCGTCACGCCCGTGGCCTTGACCCCGTAATGCTGAGCCGCATGGCAGATCAGTGCGCCCCAGCCGCAGCCGATGTCGAGCAGGCGCTCACCGGGTTTGAGCCGCAGCTTGCGGCAGATCATGTCGAGCTTGTCCCGTTGCGCGCGGGCGAGGTCGTCATGCCAGTCCGGCTGAAAATAGGCGCAGGTATAGACCATCTCCGGGTCGAGGAAGAGTTGGTAAAACTCGTTCGACACGTCGTAATGGTAGGCGACGTTGCGCTTGTTGGTCTGGGGCTTGCCATCGCGGGCGTCAGCCTTGTCCTCGACCCTGGCCAGCGGCCGCGGCATGTCGGCCGGCGCACGCAGGAAATGATAAGCGGTCTTGAGGGCCTTCAGCTTGCTCAAGCTCTTGAGCTGCCTTCCCACCTTCCCACGCGGACGCTGGTCGGCGAGGTCGAAGATCGTGCCGTTCTTGAGATCGAGTAGGCCGGCTACATAGGCATTGAGCGCCGTGTCCAGGTTCGGGCGCCGCAGGAGAGCCGCGATCACACTCTCGCGCCTGACGACGAGCCGCATGGCATAGGACGGCAGATCAGCCGGAATCGTCGAGCCGTCCCACAGCTCGAAACCGAACTGGAGGCCGAGCGCCCGGTGCGCGTCGCTCAACAGCTCCCGAAACATCCCCAGCCGTACCGTTTCGCTCATACCGCTCCCCCGTTCGGGGTGAGACTAAGCGGGGCCTTGCCGATACACAATTGCTTAAAAGTCGCTCGCCAGCCCCTTCACCTCCCAATCCTCGTAGCGGACAGGCTCGAGACCGCCGCGGCCCTGCAACTCCTTCTGCTTGGCGATCTCGGTCGCGCGGGCATCGATGGCGAGGCGACGCTGGGCGGCCTCTTCCAGGGCCCGCTGGGCGGCAGGCGTGAGAGGCTTGCCGGGGGCCGCGCCCTCGATGGGACGCTCAGGATGATCGTTCGTGCTCATAAGCCGCCTTTTGCAGATTGCGAGCCCTCTTGGGAGGGAGCTGGACCGTTCCCACATAGGGATCGGAGGATGGATGTCGTGTTGACCACGAGGTGGAGACCCCGATGAACACCGTCAAGACCGGAATGCTGCTGGCGGGCCTGATGGCCCTGTTCGGAATCGTCGGCTATTTTCTCGGCGGCGGCACCGGCATGATGATCGCGTTGGGTCTCGGCCTTGCGACCAACCTCTTCGCCTATTGGAACTCGGACCGGCTGGCGCTCGCCGCCCATCACGCCGTCGAGGTGGACGAGCATACGGCCCCCGAGCTGGTCTTCATGATCCGCGATCTGAGCCAGTGCGCCGGGCTTCCCATGCCGCGGGTCTATCTCATCGACAACCCGCAGCCCAACGCCTTCGCCACCGGCCGCAACCCGGAGAACGCGGCGGTCGCCGCCACCACCGGCCTGCTGCACATGCTCTCCCGCGACGAGATCGCCGGCGTGATGGCGCACGAGCTGGCGCATATCAAGAACCGCGACACCCTGATCATGACGGTGAGCGCCACCATCGCCGGCGCCATCGCGACACTGGCCCAGTTCGGCTTCCTCTTCGGCGGGCGCGGCGACGAGCGGCCGAATCCCATCGTGATGCTGGCGACTGCGCTCCTCGCGCCCATCGCCGCCATGATCATCCAGATGGCGATCAGTCGCTCGCGGGAATACGACGCCGACCGAATGGGTGCCGAGATCAGCGGCCAGCCGATGGCTCTGGCCTCGGCGCTCGCCCGCATCGCCGGCGGCGTGGCGCACATTCCCAACCCGGATGCGGAGCGCCGCCCGGCGACGGCCTCGCTCTTCATCATCAATCCGCTCTCGGGCCAGGGCGTGGACAACCTGTTCTCCACCCACCCCGCGACGGAAAACCGGATTGCGGCGCTCCACGCTTTGGCGCAGGAGATGGGCTCATCGCCGCAAAGCGGCTTCTTCACGCAGAGTTCATCGGGTCCATGGGGCTCCGTTGGGGGCTCGACCGGCACCCGCCGCGGGCCTTGGGGATAAATTTTGGAACAATCGGACGAACAAACCGGCCTCGGCCCCCGCCGTCTTGCCTGGATGGCGGTGACGGAGACCCTCAAGCGCCGCGTGCCCCTCGACGACGTGATGGAGGAGCTGGCGCGGGCGGAAAACCTTTCCCCGCGCGACGAGGCGCTCGCCCGCGCCATCGCCATCGTGACCTTCCGGCGCCTCGGCACCCTCGGCCATGTCCTGCGCGAGCGGCTCAACAAGCCGCCGAAGGACGAACGCCTGATGCATCTGCTCGCCACCGGCGCGGCGCAGATCCTGTTTCTCGACGTGCCAGACCATGCGGTCGTCGACAGCGCCGTGCAGCTCGCCCAGAACGATCCCAAGCTCCATCACGCGGGCGGCTTCATCAACGCCGTCTTGCGCCGCGTGGCCCGTGAGCGCGAGGCCATTCTCGCCGAGAACGACCCTTTCCTCGACACGCCCGCCTGGGTCGAGGAGCGCTGGATCGCGCAATACGGCGAACCGCTGGCCCAGAAGATCGCCGAGGCGCATCGCGCGATGGCTTCCGTCGATCTGACCGTGAAGAGCGATCCGGCGGCTTGGGCCGAGCGTCTCGGCGGCGCGCTCCTGCCCACCGGCAGCATCCGCCTCGTCGAGCGCACCGCCATCCGCGAGCTTCCCGGCTTCGAGGAGGGCGAATGGTGGGTGCAGGATGCCGCCGCCGCCCTGCCCGCCCGCCTGCTTCAGCCCAAGCCCGGCGAGCGCATCGCCGATCTGTGCGCCGCGCCCGGCGGCAAGACCGCCCAGCTCGCCGCGGCCGGCGCCGAGGTGCTCGCCGTCGACCGCTCGGCGAGACGCCTCCAGCGGCTTGAGGACAACCTCGCCCGCCTGAACCTGAAGGCCGAGATCCGCGCCATCGACGCGGAAAAGCTCGACGCGGCGCCCTTCGACGCGATCCTGCTCGATGCGCCCTGCTCGGCCACCGGCACCATCCGCCGCCACCCGGACGTGGCCTGGACCAAGAGCGAAGAGGATATCCGCAAGCTCGCAGGGCTCCAGAGCCGCCTCCTCGATAAGGCGGCGGGCCTGCTCAAACCCGGCGGGCGGCTGGTCTATTGCACCTGCTCGCTGGAGGCCGAGGAAGGCGAGCGGCAGGCTGAAGCCTTCCTGGCGCGCCACCCCGAGTTCGCGCGCGTGCCCGTCACCCCCGACGAGATCGGCGGTTTTGCAGAATGCATCACGCCGGAAGGAGACGTGCGGACCCTGCCGAGCCAGCAGGTTCTTGCGGAGCACGACCGCAGCGGTCTCGACGGATTCTTTGTCGCACGGTTTGTTCACACCCAAACCTGACGATGGTGAATCGTCCCTTACCTGTTGTTAACCAGTCAGCAGGAACTCCTCTTCTAAGCTGACAGAGATTTGGAGCGTCTAACAAAGCCCCCTCATCCTGCGGAGCCTGCGCAGCAGGCGTCTCGAAGGAGGGTTCAGTGATCTCTGGAGGCGCCTCGTCCTTCGAGATGGACCTCACGGTCCTCCTCAGGATGAGGCTCAGGTTGGTTTTGTCAGGGCTCTTAAGCGAACAAGGGAGCGCCACGGGTGGATTTCGGGCCGGATCGCTGGCGTTTGTACAGGCTTGCCGCTCGCGAGGCAGGCCGCGCCCTGCGCGAGAGCACGGTCTGGAGCCTGTCCCGGCTCTCCAGCGCGCCCGTACCCACGCGGCTGCTCTTCGCGCCGCAGGATCTGCGCACGGCCGATCCGACCATCGCGACCGACATCTATTCCGGCTTCTTCGCCTTTTCCGGACGCGCCATCACCACGGGCGGACGCTCGCCCTTCGCCTTCGCGCCGCCAAGCCGCGCCTGGGGCGAAGCGCTCTACGGCTTCGGCTGGCTGCGGCATCTCAGGGCCGCCGGCACGGCGCTCGCCCAGGCCAATGCTCGCTCCCTGGTGGACGAGTTCGTCACCTCCAAGCTCGGCGACAAGCGCCTCGCCTGCAGCCCGGAGGTCACGGCGCGCCGGCTCATGTCCTTCATCAGCCAGTCGCCCCTGATCCTGGAGGGGGCCGATCATGCCTTCTACCAGCGGTTCCTGAAAATCATCGGGCAGCACGTGCGCAATCTGGAGCGCGAGATCCGCGCCGGCGCCCTGCCCTATCAGCAGCTCATGGCGGCGATCGCGCTCTGCTATGCCGGCCTGTGCTGCGAAGGCCTCGACCGCACCTTGCGCCGGGCGAGCCGGCTGCTGGCCCGCGAACTCGACCGGCAGATCCTCGCCGACGGCGGGCACGCGAGCCGCAACCCGCGGCTCGTCGTCGAATTGCTGTTCGACCTTCTCCCCTTGCGCCAGATGTTCGCGAGCCGCGAGGTCGACACGCCCGAGGCTCTGCTCCATGCCATCGACCGCATGCTGCCGATGGTGCGCCTGTTCCGGCACGGCGACGGCACCCTGTCCCATTTCAACGGCATGGGCGTGACGGCGGCCGATCACCTGGCGACGCTGCTGACCTATGACGACATGCGCAGCCAGCCGATTCAGCACGCGCCGCACTCCGGCTACGAGCGGCTGGAGGCCGGGCGTACGCTGGTGGTCGCCGATGTGGGCGCCCCGCCGCCGCGCGCCCTGTCCCAGGAGGCTGCCGCGGGCTGCCTGTCCTTCGAGTTCTCGAGCGCCGCGCAGCGCATCGTGGTCAATTGCGGCATGCCGCAGATCGCGGGCACCACGATCATCCAGGCCTCGCGCTCGACGGTGGCGCATTCCACCGCCTCCATCAACGACATCTCCTCCTGCCAGATCGTCGACAAGAAGGGGAGCTGGCTGCAGCGCAGAATCTCCGCTTGGCTCGTGCGCCGCGTCGGCCCGGTCGTCCTCAGCGGCCCGGAGCGGGTGGCGGCGGAACGCAGCGAGCGCGAGCATGCGCAGCTTCTCTCTGCCAGCCACGACGGCTACAAGGCGCGCTTCGGCATCACCCACGAGCGGCGCTGGCAGCTCGCGCCCAAGGGCAACGTGCTGGAAGGCGAGGACAGCTTCTGGAGCGAGGGCGGCAACGCCGGCACGGCCCAGGCGATCATCCGCTTCCATCTCGCCCCCGGCATCAAGGCGAGCCGCGCTCAAGGAGGCCGCGTGGTGATGCTGGTCCTGCCCAACCGGGAGGCCTGGCAGTTCTCGGCGGCTCCCATCGAGGCGGAGATCGAGGACAGCGTGTTTTTGGCCACCGCCGATGGCATGCGCCGCACGGAGCAGATCGTGCTGGCCGTTCGCCCGAGCGAGACGCCGTCCGTGCGCTGGCGCTTCGAGCGCCTGGCGCGCAGCTTCAGCCCGGAGCAGCCTCAGGAACAGGGGCCGGAGCTGATTTGAAGACGATCTGTGAAATTGGTGCCTGTGCAGTTGTGTGATTTGCGACCCTTTGCGTCACAGGTCTCGATAGGGGTCCGCTCTAATTCAGATAAGGCCGCTTGCGCGAGAGCGCCGATCGAAAGAAGGCGGGAGGATTCCCCGCCTTCCGTATCCTATAGCTTTACTGCAGGTATCTCCCGCTAGCGCCTACAAGGCGCTAAATAGGAAGTCAGAGCTGTCAATGTGAACCCGTGAGACGAAGTTCTCGTCGAATGCGGCGCGCACCTCGATAAACCCTGCCGTGGGATTGCTAATTGTCGCGTAGGCGAAGAAATCGTTGACAACGATATTTTCGATGGTCAGATCCTCGAAGGTCAAGCCGGTTCCTCTGAGGTCGATCTTTTCGGCCCCATCCTCGAAGTCCCAAATGATGTCTCCAGAGAAGGTTGAATCGCTCCAGACTGCACCGAAGGCGAACTGATCCACCCCTGCGCCGCCGGTGAATTGATCCTGGCCAGCGCTGCCCACCAGTCGGTCTCCTCCATTGCCACCGATCAGTGAACTGCCGCTCGCGCCGGCCTGGAGGATATCGTTGCCCTCTTCGCCGTACAGCTCGGAAAAGAAGCCGGCATCGCTGCCGATCAGCCGGTCGTTGCCCGTTCCGCCGAAGGCGCTGCCGCCGCTGTCGCTGTCTTTCAGGGAGAGGGTATCGTTGCCTGCCTCCCCATGAAGCGTATTGAACCCGGTGCCGCCATCGAGCATGTCATTGCCATCGTTGCCATGCATCTCATCGTCACCACCGAGGCCGAACAAGGCGTCGTTTTTACCGAGACCGTAGATCACGTCATCGCCGTCCGTGCCGGAGAGGGTGTCGCTCTTCCCGGTGCCGGCGATGACGAACGTCGTCCCGCTGCTTCCCGTGTTGAAATCCGCCTCTGTGAAGTCAAACTCGCCGACGAACTTGACGGCGAAGTCGGTGCTGTCGAGAAGGCCATTGTCATTCTCGTCCGCCAGCAGCCATGTATGGCCGTCCCGAACCGTATAGACCAATTCCGTCAGTCCATTGCCTGCGCCCGAGAGAGGCGCGCCAAGTGTCGGATCGATAGATACTTCACCACCGAACACGAGCAGCGTTCGTGCGAGGTTAAGCTCGTCGCCCCCTTCCACTCCAGCTCCTTCGAAATCCAAGATCGTATCGTGCGTGGCGAAGGTCGAACTTGGATTGAACTCACCCATGAAGAATGTGAAACGGTCGTCCCCGAGATTGCCTTCGAGCTGATCGGCCCCGGCGTCTCCCTCCAGTTCGTCATCGCCGCTTCCGCCGGAAAGCGTATCGTCACCTTCATCGCCAAACAGCTCGTCGTCGCCCTCGCCGCCGAGCAGAACATCGTTGCCTTCGCCCGCAAACAGGACATCCCGCCCAACTCCGCCATCAAGAGAGTCATTGCCGTCATCGCCATCGAGCGTATCGTTCCCGTCGTCGCCGAGAACAGTGTCATTCCCGTCGCCGCCAGCGACCCGGTCCCCGCCCAGGCCGCCATTCATCACATCGTCGCCTGCCGCTCCCTGGATGGTGTCGTTGGCTGCCCCGCCATCGAGCGTGTCGTTGCCGTTACCGCCCACGATGCTGTCGCGGCCATCCTCGCCAAAGATCGTATCGTCTCCGTCACCGCCATCGATTGTATCAACACCATTGGGGCCGATGCTGCCGCCGCCGAAGATCGTGTCGTTGCCGGTGCCGCCGAGAAGCCGGTCATTCCCAGCCTCGCCGCTGATCATATCGTTGCCGGCGCCACCATCGATCGTGTCGTTGCCCGCGCCTCCGGAGATCGTATCGTCGCCATCAAGGCCATTGATTGTGTCGGGGTCGTCTGTGCCTGCCAGGAGATCAGGATTATTCGTGCCAGTGATCTGTGCCATGTAGTCCTCCCATTCCCACACTGAGGCCGGTCTCTTATCGCCGGTTGCAATAGATGCTCTCCGCCACTTTCCATTACTGTGGTCATTTGACGGATACTTATCTTTAGATTTGGAGAATGGTCTTACAATTAACCAATAATGGTAGTCTTTGGTTATTGTGAGCAGCAGTCGAAGCATTTTTACTATAGAACGACTTGAAATCATTACTCTGCCGCGCGCAAGAGCAGAGTGTCCTGAAACTCTGCCCTCACTGGTTCCCATCCTTAGCCTGCCGTGTTATCGCGCCCGCATCTTTTCCCTTGATGGAGCGGCCCGCCATGCCGAGCGACCTGAAGCACGTCACCCGCGCTCTGCTTTCCGTATCCGACAAGACGGGTCTCGTGGACTTCGCCCGCGCGCTGTCCGAGCGCGGCACCGAGCTGGTCTCCACCGGCGGCACGCACAAGGCCTTGAGCGAGGCGGGTCTGCCCGTGAAGGACGTGAGCGAGGTCACGGGGTTCCCCGAAATGATGGATGGGCGCGTGAAGACGCTGCATCCGGCCGTCCATGGCGGCCTGCTGGGCATCCGCGAGAACCCCGAGCATCAGGCGGCGATGCTGGCGCACGGCATCCAGCCCATCGATCTCCTGGTGGTGAACCTTTACCCGTTCGAGGCGACGGTAGCGGCCGGCAAGCCCTACGACGACTGCATCGAGAACATCGACATCGGCGGCCCCGCGATGATCCGCGCGGCGGCCAAGAACCACGGGGACGTGGCCGTGGTGGTGGACGGCGCCGATTATGCGTCCGTTCTCGACGATCTTGCGCAATACGACGGCTCGGTGACGCTCACCCTGCGCCGCCGCCTCGCCCAGAAGGCCTATGCCCGCACGGCGGCCTACGATGCGGCGATCTCCAACTGGTTCGCCGACGAGCTTAGTGAGGCGACACCGCCGTTCCGGGCGCTTGGCGGCTCGATTGCGGAAGTGATGCGCTACGGCGAGAACCCGCACCAGAGCGCCGCCTTCTACCGCACGCCGGAGAACCGCCCCGGCGTCGCCACGGCGCGGCAGGTGCAGGGCAAGCAGCTCTCCTACAACAACATCAACGACACCGATGCGGCCTACGAGGCCGTGGCCGAATTCGCACCGGAGCGCTCCGCCGCCATCGTGATCGTCAAGCACGCCAATCCGTGCGGCGTGGCGGAAGGTGTGTCCTTGCGCGAGGCCTACGAGAAGGCCCTGCGCTGCGATCCGGTCTCGGCCTTCGGCGGAATCGTCGCCATGAATCGCCCGCTCGATGCGGAAGCGGCCAAGGCCATCACCGAGATCTTCACCGAGGTGATCATCGCCCCCGATGCGACGGACGAAGCCATCGCCATTGTCGCCGCCAAGAAGAACCTGCGCCTGCTGCTCGCAGGATCCCTGCCCGATCCGCGTCAGGCAGGCCTGACCCTGCGCACGGTGGCCGGCGGCTTCCTGGCGCAGAACCGCGACAATGCAGTGGTCGACGCCATGGACCTGAAGGTGGTGACGAAGCGCGCGCCCACGGAGCGCGAACTCGAGGATCTGCGCTTTGCTTTCCGCGTCGCCAAGCACGTGAAGTCGAACGCCATCGTCTATGCCAGGGACCTCGCCACCGTCGGCATCGGCGCCGGCCAGATGAGCCGCGTCGATTCCTCGCGCATCGCCGCCTGGAAGGCCGCCGAGGCCGCGAAGGCCGCCAGCCTGCCCGAGACCCTCGCCAAGGGCTCGGTGGTGGCCTCCGACGCCTTCTTCCCCTTCGCGGATGGCCTGCTCGCCGCGGCGGAGGCCGGCGCCACCGCCGTGATCCAGCCCGGCGGCTCCATGCGCGACGACGAGGTGATCAAGGCCGCCGACGAGGCAGGGCTCGCCATGGTGTTCACGGGGCACCGGCACTTCCGGCATTGAATTTAAGAAAGTACGTCATCCCGGGGCCGCATAGCGCAACCCGGGATCGCTCACCAAATTCTCCTCGTCATGGCCGGGCTTGTCCCGGCCATCCACGTCTTTAAGGGCAGCAAAGACGTGGATCCCCGGAACAAGTCCGGGGATGACGGAAAGAAAGACGCTCCATCCTGCACGCGATCCCGGATCTTCGCTGCGCTTCGTCCGGGATGACGATCTTCCCTTCTGCCCCCATATTGAACAGAGCAGAAGGAGAGCCCCATGATCATCACCACGACGCCCACCATCGAAGGCCACCGCATCGCTTCCTATCGCGGCATCGTCTCGGGCGAGGCGATTCTCGGCGCCAACGTGTTCCGCGATTTCTTCGCCTCCATCCGCGACGTGGTGGGCGGGCGCTCGGGCTCCTACGAGCGCGTGCTGCGCGATGGACGCGACACGGCCCTGCAGGAAATGACCGAGGAGGCGCAGCGCCTGGGCGCGAACGCCATCGTCGGCGTCCATCTCGATTACGGCGCGTTGGGCAAGAACGAGGGCATGATGATGGTGTCGGTCAGCGGCACGGCGGTGACGCTGGAGTGAGGCCCTCTCCGCGTTATCCCCGCGAAGGCGGGGATCCATAACCACGGCGTCTCAAAAAGAGGCGAACAAGGTCGCGTGCGATTCTGCACCGTCGGCGTTTATGGATCCCGGGCTCCGCTGCGCGGCCCCGGGATGACAGGTTGCGGTTCCTCACACCCGCTTCACACCGCTCAACAGCCAGAAGCCGACGCACAGGAACAGGATCAGCACCGCCGGTCCTGCTCCTTGAGTCTGGAAGATCGCGGTGGCGACGGCGACGGCGAGCGGGGCAAGGAAGGACGTGACCTTGCCTGAGAGCGCCAGCAGGCCGAAATAGCGTCCGGCGGCCTCAGCCGGCACGAGACGCGCGAGCAGGCTGCGGGATGAGGCTTGCAGAGGACCGGCGACGGCACCGATGACGAGGCCGAGCAGCACGAACACCTTTTCGGGCGTGGAGCCGTAAAGACCATCGTCCGGCACGGGCGGCGCGGTCGGCACCACGAAGAAGATGTGCTCACGCCCGAGGGACAGAACGCCGAGGCAGACGAGCGCGAGGATCAGGATCGCGCCGAGGATCACGGGCTTTGCGCCGATGCGATCGTCAAGCCGCCCGCCGATCAGCGCCCCGATGGTGCCGGTGATTGTGAGTAGGATTCCAAAGATGCCGAGCTCGATGGCCTGCCAGCCGAACACGCCGGCGCCGTAGATGCCCCCGAAGGCGAAGAGCGCGACCAGCGCATCCTGGTAGACCATGTTGGCGAGGAGGAAGCGCCCGACGCTCGCATGCCGGCGCGCATCCGCGATGGTGTTCTTCACCTGCAGCACGCCCTCTCGCGCCGCCTGCCCCAGGCTCATCCCTGAGCGCGGGACATCGGGCGTGAACAGAAACAGCGGCAGCACGAAGACGAGGAACCATAGGGCCGAGAACGGTCCCGTGATGCGGTCGCCCTCGCGGGCTGCCGGATCGAGGCCGAGGAGCGGGTCCAGGCCGAAGACGGTCTTCATCGACGCGGGATCGGCGGCAAGGAAGCCCAGCACGATCACGAGCGAGACAAGCCCGCCGCAATAGCCCATCGCCCAGCCGGTGCCCGAGAGGCGGCCGTAGCGCTCGGGCGGCACCAGATGCGGGATCATGGCGTTGTTGAACACGGCAGCGACCTCCACGGCCACCGTGCCGAAGGCGAAACCGATCAGCGCGATGGCTATGGCGTGAGGTTGTCCCGGCGCGGCATACCAGAGTGCAAAGGACGCGATGACGAGCACGAGGCCGCAGGCGGCGATCCACGGCTTCTTTGGCCCCGTGGCATCGGCGATCGAGCCAAGCACCGGTGAGAGGATCGCGAGCACGAGCCCCGCCGCCGCCGTCGCATAGCCCCACAGGCTTTGCCCTGCGACCGGATCGGGCGCGAGCGCCGATGCAAAATACGGCGCGAACACGAAGGTGGTGACGAGGGTGAAGAAGGGCTGGCAGGCCCAGTCGAACAGGAGCCAGCCCAGGATGGCGGGACGCGACGCTTTCGCGGCAGGTGCGAGGGGATTGATGTCTCTCACGGGGCTTCGCTTTCCACGCTCGTAACGTTGCCGCGACTCACCTCTCCCCGGTGGGGAGAGGTCGAGCATAGTGAGGGTGAGGGGGAGAGCGCTGTCCGGAAAGGGCATAACCCCTCACCCGCCGCACTGCCGTGCGTCGACCTCTCCCTCAGGGAGAGGCCCGTCAGGTCGTACGCGCCAGATCGCCGAGCAGGCTCGCCGCCACCGTGATTTTGGACAGCGTCAGGCCCGACGAGACGATTCCGTCCACCGCGCCTCTGATGCGGTTGACGTCGGCGCCGCGCTTCTCGCCCCAGGCGCGGACGGCTTCGGCCCCGGACGCCTCATGCGAGGAGACCTCCGCCGTCAGCCCGCGATGGGCATAGGCGATGCTGTCGACGGCGCGGTCGAGCGCCAGACGGTCGAAGTAGTCGCTGACGGTGATCTGCTGCGCCGCGCCGATGAGCGCCCCGAGACGAAAGGAGGCCTCGAGCGCAAAGTGGGTGCAGGCGATGTCGGCGACGGGTTTTCCGATCTTATGCGCCGTCTGCACGATGTCGGGCGCGGCCACGAGATCGGGCAGCGACGCGATGCGCCGCGCCAGCTCCTCGGGCGTGCCCTCGTCCACCAGCGCCTTCGTGCGCGCCTCCCAGGCCGCTTTGGCTTCGGGCGAGAGCGTGTCCTTGAGGCTCTGCTCGACCTCGGCGATCCCGGCCCGGTAGGTGCCGATGATCTGGTCGAGGGAGTGGTTGGCGAAATCCACGTTGCGGATGAACCAGACGATCCGGTTCATGAGCAGATCCTGCAATTCGCCGTAGAGGCGCAGCTGCACCTGGCCCGGCACGACCCCGTCGAGGGCGTCGATGGCAAGGTTCATCTCGGTCAGGCCGAAGGAATCGCGGGTCGCCGCATAGGCCGCCGCGATGGTGGGCGCGTCAGCGCCGGTCTGATCCACCAGACGGGCCACCATGGTCGGCCCGCCGCGATTGATGATGGCATTGGCAAGCTGCGTGGCGATGATCTCGCGCCGCAGGCGGTGGCTTGCGATCGCGTCGGGGAACCGTTCGCGCATCTCAGCAGGGAAATAGCGCTCCAGCTCCTTGCCGAGATACGGGTCGTCCGGCACCGGGCTCTCGAGCAGCTCGTCGTGCAGGGAGAGCTTGGCGTAAGCCAGCAGCACCGCGAGCTCCGGCCGCGTCAACGACTCGCCACGGCGCGCGCGCTCGGCCAGCGTGCTGTCGTCGGGCAGGTACTCCACCGCGCGGTTGAGCCGTCCCTGCGCCTCCAGCATGTGCATGAGCCGGCGGGCAAAGCCGAGATCGGCCAGGCTGCTCTTCTCGGAGAGCGAGAGCGCCAGGGTCTGCAGGTAGTTGTTGCGCAGCACGAGGCCTGAGACATCTTCCGTCATGTCCGCGAGCAGCTCGTTGCGCTGGTCCTGCGTGAGGCGGCCGTCGCGCTCCGGCGTGGTGAGTGCGATCTTGATGTTCACCTCCACGTCGGAGGTGTTGACGCCGGCCGAATTGTCGATGGCGTCCGTGTTGAGGCGCACGCCCTTCTGTGCGGCCTCGATGCGCCCGCGCTGGGTGAGCCCGAGATTGGCGCCCTCGCCGATCACCTTGGCGCGCACAACGGGGCCCGTGATGCGGATCGCATCGTTGGCGCGGTCGCCCACCTGCTCGTCCGTCTCCGACGAAGCGCGGACATAGGTGCCGATGCCGCCGAACCAGAGCAGATCGACTCGGGCTTTAAGGATGGCGTTCATCACCTCGGCCGGTGTGGCCTGCGGCTTGTCGAGGTCGAGCAGCGCGCGCACTTCCTCCGACAGCGGAATCGACTTCGCATTGCGCGAGAAGATGCCGCCGCCCTTGGAGATCAGCGCCTTGTCGTAATCCTGCCAGCTGGAGCGGGGCAGATTGAACAGGCGCTCGCGCTCCTTGAACGAAGCTTCCGGATCCGGATCCGGATCGATGAAGATGTCGCGATGGTCGAAGGCGGCGACGAGCTTCAAAGCCCGCGACAGGAGCATGCCGTTGCCGAACACGTCGCCCGACATGTCGCCGACGCCCGCCACCGTCACCGGAACGGTCTGGATATCGATGTCGATCTCGCGGAAATGGCGTTTCACCGCCTCCCAGGCGCCGCGGGCGGTGATGCCCATCTTCTTGTGGTCGTAGCCCTGGCTGCCGCCGGACGCGAAGGCATCGCCGAGCCAGTGGCCCTTCTCGATGGATAGCGCATTCGCCGTGTCGGAGAAGGTGGCGGTGCCCTTGTCGGCGGCGACCACGAGATAGGGGTCGTCCCCATCGTGGCGCACGGTGTCCGCGGGCGGAATCACCCGGTCGCCTTCGATGTTGTCGGTGAGCTGCAGGAGCGTGCGCACGAAGATGCGGTAGCTCTCGGTGCCTTCCGCGAGCCAGGCCTGCCGGTCGCTCGCCGGCGGCAGGTGCTTGGGCACGAAGCCGCCCTTGGCGCCCACCGGCACGATGACCGCGTTCTTGACCTGCTGCGCCTTGACGAGGCCCAGCACTTCCGTGCGGAAATCCTGCGGCCGGTCGGACCAGCGAAGACCGCCACGCGCCACCTTGCCGAAGCGCAGATGCACGCCTTCGACGCGCGGCGAATAGACGAAGATCTCGTACAGAGGCCTCGGCAGCGGCAGGCCTTCGACCCTGGCGCATTCGAACTTGAACGCGATGGTCTGGCGCGGCAGGCCGTTGTCCTCGAGCTGGAAGAAATTGGTGCGGATCGCGGCATCGATCAGGTTGATGAAGCGGCGCAGGATCCGGTCGTCGTCCAGGCTCGTGACCTCCTTGAGCTGCTCCTCGATCCGCTCCCGCAGAGCGGCTTCGGCCGCGGCGCGCCCCTTCTCGTGGCGCGGGTCGAAGCGCGCATAGAAGAGCTTGACGAGATCGGCCACGATCGCGCCGTGGCGGGCGAGCGTTCCGGCGATGTAATCCTGCGCGTAGGTGACCTGGATCTGGCGCAGGTAACGCCCGAAGGCGCGCACCATGGCCACGTCGCGCCAGCCGAGGCCCGCTTCGAGCACGAGGCGGTTGAACGCGTCCGATTCGGCAAGTCCCCGGAAGAGAGCGAGCAGCGCCGCTTCGATGAGAGCCTGGATCTCGTCGATCTGGATCGTGCCGCCCGTGGCGCGCTCCAGGGTCATGTCGTGAAGCCACACCCGGTCCGAGCCGGTGAAGGCGACGCGGTAGGTGCGTTCGTTGACCACGCGGAATCCGAGATTTTCCAGGAGCGGCACGCGGTCCGACAGCGGCAGGGCCTGGTTGAGCGAGAACACCTTCAGGTTCACGCGGGTCTCGTCGTCGCCTTCGCGGCGGTAGAGATCGACCGCGCGGGGACGCGCCTCGGAGAGCTGCTCCAGGAGGCTGATGTCCTTGATCGCCTGCTCGGCCCCGAAGGCCTCGCGATAGCCGGCGCTGAAGGCCTCGCCGTAGCGGGAGGCGAGCGCACGCGCACGCGCCCCGCCGACACCGGCGTCGAGCTGGTCCCGCAGGGCATCGCTCCAGGTGCGCACGATGGCGGCGATGCCCTTTTCCAGGATCTCGCGGGCCACCTGCGGGGTTTGGCCCTCGTCGCGGCCGATGATGTAATGGGTGCGCGCGAGCGGGCCTTCCGGATAGGACGGATAGGAGGCGGAAACGCGGCCCTCGTAGACGCTGGCGAGGAACTGGCCGATGCGCAAGCGCGCCTGCGTGTCGTATCGCTCCTTGGGCACGAAGACGAGCACTGAGACGAAGCGGTCGAATTCGTCGACCCGCGGGAGCACCCGCACCCGGGGGCGTTCCGACAGGTTCATGATGTCGATGGCGAAGTGATAGAGCGTGTCCTCGTCGATCTGGAACAGCTCGTCGCGCGGATAGTTCTCGAGCACGTTGAGGAGCGCGCGGCCCGCATAGCTCGACGGATCGAAGCCTGCACGGGACGTGACCTTCGCCACCTTGTGGCGCAGGTAGGGCACCTCGCCGGTGGTGTTGGTGTAGGCGCTCGCCGTGAACAGGCCGACGATGCGCAGCTCGCCCTGCAGATGACCGCTGCCGTCGAAGAGCTTCACGCCGATATAGTCGAGATGCGCCCGGCGATGGACGCGGGACTTCACGTTCGCCTTGGTGATGATGAGCGCCTGCGGGCGCGCGAGGAAGGCGCGGATTTCCGGCGACATGGAGACCAGCTCGCGGCCGCGGCGCAGCACGCGCACGCTTGGGTCGCGCAGGAGGCCGAGGCCCGACCCTTCCACCGGATCGGCGGCGCTGTCGCCGGACGGCAGGCGGTATTCGCGCAATCCTAGGAAGGTGAAGTTGTCCCGTGCGATCCAGTCGAGGAAGGCGATCGCCTCCTTCACCTCGTCCTCCGGCAGCGGCGGAGGGTTAAGGCGGTAGTTGTGCACGATCTCGGTCACCCGGGCGCGCATGCCCGGCCAGTCGTGCACCGCCAGGGACACATCGGCGTGGACCCGCCGCATGGCCTCGATCAGGCGGGCGCGGGTCTCGGGATCGTCGATGCGGGGCAGGTGGATATGGATGAAGCTCTCGCGCTTCACGCCGAGCCGCAGGGCCGCCGTGGCCTCGCCCACCAATCGGACGAGGGCGCCGCTCGGATCCCGTTCCACAGCCAGGATCGGATGGGCCACGAGCAGCGGGTCGTAGCCCTCGTCGACAATCTCGGCCAGGGTCGAGTCGAGAAGGAAGGGCATGTTGTTGTTGACGATCTCGAGGACCGTCACGTCCTGGCGCCGGCCCTCGCGCTCGATCTCCACATCGAGGAGGCGGATGTCGGCGCCGTCAATGGTGCGGGAGACCTTGAGATGCTCGAAGGCTTCCGTAGCGAGATCGGCCAGGGTCTGAGGCGCGTAGGAGGCCAAGTCCTCGGACGGCACGCGCCCGTACAGGTCACGCAGGAAGGTCGGCGGAGTGGCTGTGTGCCCGGCTTCCAGCACGGCGACGGCTTCGGCCGTCAACTCGCTTCCGCTGGTCGGTGTATCCAGCTTCATGCGCGTATCCTCTGATTGTCGTTGTTGCGGGAGCGTTGCCACAGAGCGGCAGGCGGCGCAAGGACAGCCTGCCGGTCGGCGCCGTACAGGGTCAAGTTATTGCAGCGCACGAACACTTTATGCCGCCTGAGCCTCCTGAGACGAAAGATTCGTATCACCCCACTCCTTCATGGCCATAAGCACCGGCTCAAGACTCCGCCCGCGGGCCGACAGGGAGTATTCGACCCGGGGCGGCACCTGGGCATAGACCGTGCGGATGATGAGCCCATCGGCCTCCAATTCGCGTAGCTGATGCGTGAGCATGCGTTGGGTGACGGCAGGGATGAGCCGGCGCAGCTCGTTGAAGCGCAAGGTTCCGCGCAGGAGCTTGTAGAGAATGACGATCTTCCACTTGCCGTCGATGAGGCTGAGCGTCCGCTCGACGGCGCATCCCTCAACCCCGGGAACCCTTGGAGACACCCTCGGCATCACGGTATCCTTTTTGACACTATGGGCTGTTTTTGTGCGTTCTTGCGAGACTCAACACTATGCCCAACTATGCTGGCGTCAACAGGAGACAAGCCATGCGCGCCGTCGGATACCAGCACTCCCTTCCCATCGACCAGGACGCCTCCCTCATGGATGTGGACCTGCCCCAGCCCAAGCCGGGTCCGCGGGATCTGCTGGTGGAGGTCAGGGCCATCTCGGTGAACCCAGTCGATACCAAGGTCCGCATGCGCGCCCAAGCAGAGCCGGGCGGCGTGAAGGTGCTGGGTTACGACGCTTCTGGCATCGTCAGGGCCGTGGGCGGCGAGGTTTCGCTGTTCAAGGAGGGCGACGAGGTGTTCTATGCCGGCGCCATCACCCGGCAGGGCACCAATGCGGAATTCCATGTGGTGGACGAGCGCCTCGTGGGCGCAAAGCCCACGTCCCTGACGTTCGAGGAGGCGGCCGCCCTGCCGCTCACTACCCTCACCGCCTGGGAGACCCTGTTCGACAGGCTGGAGGTCAAGCGCCCGGTCAAGGGTGCGGCCAAAGCCCTCCTGATCGTCGGCGGTGCCGGCGGCGTGGGTTCCGTGGCGATCCAGCTCGCCCGCAGGCTCACCGATCTCACGGTGATCGCCACTGCCTCCCGTCCGGAGACGCAGGCTTGGGTCAGGGAGCTCGGCGCCCATCACGTGATCGACCACAGCCAGCCTCTCAGCCCGCAGGTGGAGCGCTTAAGCATCGGTGCGCCGGCCTTCGTCTTCTCGATCACTCATACGGAGACGCATTTTCCGGAGATCGCCAAGGCCATCGCACCGCAGGGCCGCTTTGCCCTGATCGATGACCCGAAGACGCCCCTCGACATCAGCCTGCTCAAGGGCAAGAGCGTGTCGATCCATTGGGAATCCATGTTCACCCGCTCGACCTTCCAGACCGCCGACATGGAGCGGCAGCACGAGATCCTGACCGAGGCCTCGCGCCTGGTGGAAGCAGGGACGATCAGGACGACGCTGTCCGACGTGATCGGGCCGGTCAACGCCGCCAATCTCAAGCGCGCTCATGCGCTTATCGAGAGCAACCGCACGCGGGGCAAGATCGTCCTGTCGGGTTTTTAATCATCTCACGACAATGCACATCCTGTTTCGCTGCTTGAGACATGCGATCATGAAAAAGGGCTTGCGATCTAATGGATCGCAAGCCCTTTGTTCGAAAGAAAAGGCTGCCTCGTAAGGCAGCCTTGTGTCTCGACGTGGCCCGGCTCTCCAAACGACCCGGAGGGCTGGGGGGCTGACGTGTCCAAGCCATTCGATGAGCCGGGCCGTCGAGGCAACTTGAGTATTAGCGGGGCTCAGTGAGGCTCCATCACGGCACGAATGGGGCAGGAATAAGATTTGCAAAGGAAGCAGTGATTCATTGTGTCCTGACGGGTTGATCCGTCAGTCGCCTCAGCCCATCATCGGGATGTGTTAACCAGTCATGGGAGGCGTCATGAGCGAAGGTGACATTGCGGAGCCGCTGCGCGGCGGCTCGAACCAGGGCTCGGCCCATATTGTGCCCTTCCCCGCCGCGCCGAAACAGGTATCCTTCGACCGTGCCGAGCTGAATGCCATTCTCAATCTCTACGGCCGCATGGTGGCCGCCGGCGAATGGCGCGATTACGCAATCGACTTCATGCCCGAGAAAGCGGTCTTCTCCATCTACCGGCGCACATCGGAAATGCCCCTCTACCGGATCGAAAAGGACCCGAAGCTCGCCAAGAAGCAGGGCGCCTACGCGGTCATCGTCTCGACGGGCCTGATCCTCAAGCGTGGACACGAACTCGACCGCGTGCTGCGCGTGCTCGACAAGCCCAAGGTGGTATCGAACTAGAGCATCGTTCGGGCGGAAAACCGGGCCCATTTTTCACTCACGTGGCCCTGCGGGTCGCTGACGTGGCCCTCTGGGTCCGCACGATGCGCTAGCGCAGATCCGCATCCTGCGGGATGGTCAGAAGCCAGAGGCTCGACGCGATAATGCCCAAGGCCCCTGTCCAAAGGACGACCCGGATGCCGATCCAGTCCGCGACGAACCCGGCGATCAGGGCCGCGACCAGCCCGAGCCCACCGGTCAGAAGATGTACGGTGCCCGCCTCACGCCCCCGCAAGGAATCCGGCGTCACCTTCTGGCGCAGGACAGTGGCATTGGTGGAGAAAGCGACATAGAGGCCATCGCCGAACAGCTGACCGATGCACAGCGCTCCGGCCGCCATCCAGAGAGGACCCTGCGCCAGGGGAATGAAACAGGTCACGAACCCGTAGGCGAGCAACGCGCCGATGAGAACCTTGCGGACGGAGAAGCGCCGTCCGGCCCAGGCTGCCAGACGCGCTCCGACCAACCCGCTGATGCCGCCGAGAGCGACGATGAATCCGAGAAGCCCAGGCTGGATGCCGAGATCGCGGACCGCATACAGCACGTAGAGCGGCGCGAAGAGGCTCAGGAAAAAGGTGAGCGTCGCAAGGCACAAGGTCATTGGCCTGAGCACCGGATGCCCGAAGACGAAGCGCATGCCCTCCCCTGTCTCGCGCCAGAGATTCGGAGCTTGCTCTCCTGTGACGAGAGGCGGCTCGGGGCATTTGATGGACGCCAGCAGCACGGCAGACCAGAGATAGGACAAGGCATCGAACAGGATGGCGAACGGCGCGGTCAGCGTCTGGATTGCCAGCCCCGCGAGAGCAGGTCCCGCAATTTCCGCGAGAGCATCGGTGGTGGCGAGCTTCGCGTTGCCTTCCAGGAGCTGATCCTTGTCCACCACGGTCGGCAGATAGGCATTGTCCGCGGTCTGGAAGAACATGGAGAACAGGGCCACGGCGGTCGCGACGCCGATCACCTGGCCGATGGTGATCGCATCGAACCAAGCCATGAAAGGCAAGGTCATCAGCACCGCAGCGCGCAGCAGATCCGCCATGATGAGCACGCGTCGGCGGCGCGTGCGGTCGACCCAGGACCCCGCGAAAGGGCTCAGGATCACGCCCGGCAGGAGGCTCAGCGCCACGAGGAGACCGAGATCCGTCGCCGAGGCATCGAGGGTGAGAGCCGCGATGATCGGCAAGCCTTCACGGGTGAAGCGCGTGCCGACGGCCGACAGGGTCTGCGCGCCCCACAGGCGCATGAAATCCGGGTTCTGCCAGAGGCCATCCGTCGGCCTGCGGATCAGGGTCGCGACCATGGGGTGATTTCACGCGATCGGCCGCGTCGGCGGCTCAGTGATGCCACGTCCGAGCGGGCGCTGCATGAGAACGGTGGAGAGCCAGCGTCCGTGCTTGTAGCCGATCCCCTTGAGAATTCCGGCGGGCTCGAAGCCGAGGCTTTCGTGCAGACCGATGGAGCCGCGTGAGTCCTCGTCGCCGATGACCGCCACCATGAGCCGGAAATCCAGGGCCTCGCATGCCCCGATGAGGGCTATCAGCAGAGCGCGCCCGACGCCCTGCCCCTGCGCGGACGGAGCGACGTAGACGGAATCCTCCACCGTGGAGCGATAGGCGGGCCGGGTGCGGTAGGCTCCCGCATAGGCATAGCCCAGGATCTCACCGTCGCTCTCCGCCACGAGATAGGGATAGCCCCCTTCCAGGATCGCAGCCCGGCGCCGCGCCATTTCCTCCTCCGATGGCGGATCGAGTTCAAAGGAGGCCGTCCCATGCATAACGGCATGGGCATAGATGGCCGTGATGCGATGCAGATCAGAATCGGAGGAAGGGCGCACGAGAATGGTCATGGGCCTTCTATAGCGCATCGTGCGGATCCAGAGGGCCGCATCAGCGAAAAGTGGACCCGGTTTTCCACACGATGCACTCATCAGACGGAAGCATTGTAGACTGTGCCGGGAACAAGATGCCGGCTTGGGACAAGTGTCTTTATCGTCACTGGCGGATTAACATGATGCGTCATGGAAGGGTTTGCGGGTGAACCAGCTCCATTCAGGCGGAACGCGGCCCAGCACAGGGCCCACGGCACAAGCTTACGTGGTCTGGACCGCAATCCTGGCCTCCAGCATGGTTTTCGCCGATGGTGCCATCGTGACCGTCGCCATTCCGCAGATGCGTGAGAGCCTGCAGGCATCCCTGGCTGAAATGCAGTGGATCACCAATGCCTATGCGCTCACCCTCTCCGCCTTCCTGCTCCTCGGCGGCGCGGCCGGCGACACCTATGGCTTAAGGCGGATCTTCATGATCGGCATCGCCGGTTTCGGTCTGACATCCCTGTGGTGCGGGCTGTCCGGATCGGCCGGGATGCTGATTGTGGCACGGGCCTTCCAGGGCGTCGGCGGAGCCCTGCTGGTGCCGGGATCGCTCGCCCTGATCAGCGCCCATTTTCCGAAGGACGCGCGGGGCAAGGCGATCGGCACCTGGGCCGCAGCCTCCGCCATCGCCGCAGCGCTTGGGCCGATTCTCGGCGGCTGGCTGATCGATATGGGCCCGTGGCAGGCGATCTTCTGGATCAACGTTCCCATAGCCGCGCTGGCGCTCTGGCTGTGCTGGCGACACGTGCCGGAGAGCCCGGTGGTGGCAGGGACTGCCATGGACTGGCTCGGCGCTTTCCTTGCGGTCGCCGCCCTGGGCCTTCTTGCCTACGGGCTGACGGCGCTCGGCGAACGGAACAGCCAGCGGAGCACCGCTGTCCTTCTGACGCTCACCGGTGCGGTATTTCTCGGCCTCTTCCTATTTCACGAGAAGCGCAGCGCCGCGCCGATGATGCCGCTCGACCTGTTTCGCGTGCCCGCTTTCGCCAATGTCAATGCGCTGACCCTGCTGCTCTATTTCGCGCTCAGCGGCGCCTTGTTCTTTCTGCCGACGGCGCTGATCGAGGCTCACGGCTATTCGGCCGCCAAGGCAGGCTCGGTGTTTCTGCCCTTCACCCTCGTCATGGCCGTGTTGTCCCGGCTCGGCGGCGTCATGACCGATCGGTTCGGCACCCGCATGCTTCTGACCATCGGCCCCATGATCACCGGCTTGAGCTTCGCGCTCCTGGCTCCCGCCGTTCTTCATGGCGGCTATTGGCCCGCGGTCGTGCCGGTCATGGCCGTGATGGGGCTGGGGATGGGCATCACGGTCGCGCCGCTGTCGACGACGGTCATGAATGCCGCCCCCGATGAGCGCATCGGCGTGGCCTCGGGCATCAACAACGCGATCTCCCGCGTCGCGGGACTGATCGCCGTCGCCGGTCTCGGCGCCATCGCCACCTTCGGCTTCCAATATGCCGCCGCATGGGTGAGCCCGGAGATGGCAAATCTCTTCGTCAGATCGACCTTCGGTACCGCGCCCCCGATGTCCATCCCGCCTTCCGACAAGGTAAGAGGAATCTATGCTACGGCCATGATCGGCGGGTTCGGGCTGGTTGCTCTGATCTGCGCCGCCGCAGCCGTTGCCAGCGCCACTTTCGGCTATCGCTGCTCTGCGCCCTCGAGGCAGAGATAAACCTATTTTTCTTTTGCCGTTTGCAAATGACTCGCCGCTTTTCCGTTTTGAGCGTTAACTGCGTTCGCTGGGGCCAAACTCTGACGGGAGAGGTAAGTCATGGCCATGTATCTTACGCGCTTCAGCTACACGCCCGAGACTTGGGCGCGCCTGATCGAAAACCCCGAGGATCGCCGCGCGGCTGCGAGTTCGTACATCGAGTCGGTCGGTGGAAAGCTGCACGGGTTCTGGTACGCCTTCGGCGAACACGATGGCTGGAATTTATGGGAAGCGCCGGACAACGTGTCGATGGCAGCTGTCATGCTTGCCATCGGCGCGGGAGGCGCGATTCGCTCGAGCGAGACGACCGTTCTCCTCAGCGTCGAGGAACTGATGGGAGCGCTTGGGAAAGCGAAGTCGGTCAAGTATCGCCCGCCGGGCGCGTGAAGGTCCAACAAACTCGTCAAAACAAAAGCCCCGACCTGAAGGCCGGGGCTTTCGAAAGAGCGTCCGCTCCGTTCTCCGTTACTCGTTGCGGTTGCCCACGAGAGCGAGGAGGAACTGGAACATGTTGATGAAGTCCAGGTACAGCGTCAGGGCGCCGAAGACGGAGACCTTGGCGGCAGCCTCGGAGTCGAAGTTGCCGTACAGGTACATCTCCTTCAGCTTCTGCGTGTCGTAGGCGGTGAGGCCCGCGAAGATCAGCACGCCGATCACGGAGATGCCGAACTGCAGCATGCTCGATGCGACGAAGATGTTCACGATCGAGGCCAGAATCAGGCCGACGAGACCCATCATCAGGAACGAGCCCATGCCGGACAGGCTGCGGTTCGTGGTGTAGCCCCACAGGGACAGCGAACCGAAGGCCGCCGCCGTGATGAAGAACACCTGAACGACGCTCGCACCGGTGTAGCGGATGAGAAGCGTCGAGAGCGAAGCACCCATCACCGCCGCAAAGGCGAAGAAGGTGGTGCGAGCAGCCGCCGCCGACATCCGGTCCATGCGGAACGAGAAGAAGAAGATAAAGGCCAGAGGCGCCAGTGCCACAACCCACATCAGGGGCGAGCCATACAGGGTCGCGCCGAACTGGGTCAGGCCGACACCACCCATCCGGGCAACCGCTTGCGACGGATCGCTCGTGGTGGCCAGCATGTTGATGCCGAGCGCGACCAGGGCCGAGATGGCAAGGCCCAGGACCATGTTGTTGTAGACGCCGAGCATGAAGGCGCGCAGGCCCTGATCGACCTGAGCCGCCGTCCGGGCAAAGCCGGTGCCATAGGCGTTTTGGTTTTGCTCATACGGTTGCATCGGAGTCCTTTCTCGCGGTGTCCGTTGTTCCCTCGAAAGGCTGGGTATCAGCCCTCGGCCGCCGCGTTGGGCGACGACACCCAAAATATGAGAGGTCGGCCCCTTTTCCGCAAGGGGCAAGGTCAAGCTTCAAATCTTCGTGATGCAAGAAAACCGAAGAGCAGAGTTGATGCCGCTCCTCATAAAGCTCTTTGCGCTCTTTTATAACGCTAGCCGATCCTGCGGCGCTCAAAGGTTTCTTAAATATTGCGCCGGTTTTTGACTTAGGATCCGCCAGGTCCCGATCAGCCCTAATCCGACACTCACGAGAACCGCCAAGGCAGAAGCCAGGATGGCACCCGACAGGTCTAAGGTAAAGCTTAGGTTCATGACCCGGTCGACGATGAAATAGGCGGCGAGAGAACCTGCCAGCAGCCCGAATACCGCCGTGGCGAGCCCGAGCAGTCCGTATTCGAGGGCATAGGCCGAGAGCAGCCGGGTGCGGGTGGCGCCGAGCGTCTTGAGCACCACCGCATCGTAGAGCCGCGCCCGGTGCCCGGCCGCCAGAGCGCCTGCGAGCACCAGGAGGCTCGCGATCAGCGCGATCGAGCTTGCGCCGCGAATCGCCATGACGAGCTGCGAGACCACATCGTTCACCGCCTCCAGAGCATCCTTCACCCGTACGCTCGTGACCATGGGATAGGCCTGGGCGGAGCTGCGCAGAATCCTGGCATCCAACGCCGCGTTGGATCCATTCGGGAAAGTGACGGTGGCAAGATGCGTGTGCGGCGCGCCGGCGAAGGCATTGGGCGAGAACACCATCACGAAGTTGATGCCCATGGAGCGCCATTCCACCTCGCGTAAGGAGGCAATGGTGGCGCTGATGTTGCGCCCGAGCACGTTGACGGTGATCTCGTCGCCGATCTTCAGCCCCAAGCCCTCGGCGATCCTGCGGTCGAAGGAGACGAGCGGTCTGCCGCGATAGTCCTCGGGCCACCACTCGCCCTGCACGATCTTCGAGCCCTCCGGTGGCACCTTGGCATAGGTGATGCCGCGGTCGCCCTCCAGCACCCAGGACACATCCTCGGGCGCCTTGACCTCGGCGACGGGACGGCCGCCGAGGGTCACAAGACGGCCGCGCATCATCGGCACGCGTTCGATCTGCGCATCGGTGGCCTGGTTCTTGAGGAAACCTTCGAAGGCATCGGCCTGCTGGTTCGGGATGTCGAGGAAGAAGAAGCTCGGCGCCCGCTCCGGCAGGCTCTGCGTCAGCTGACGGGTGAGGTTGGTGTCGATGAGCGCGAGCGTCACCAGGAGCGTGATGCCGAGGCCCAGCGAGAGCACCAGCGAGGGCGTGAGCGCCCCCGGACGGTGGATGTTGGCGAGCGCCAGCCGCGGCGCCGTGCGCCGGGGACGGGGCATGCGACGGGCGAGCGCCATGATTCCTAGGGCGACAAGGCGCAGCAGCACGAAGGACCCGGCTGCGGCCCCGACGAACATCAGGGCGATGCGCCGGTCATAGGCCGCGAGCAGCGACAGCCCGACGAGCGCCGCGACGGAGAGAATGAGCGCCGTCAGGTAACGCTTGCGCGGCCAGCGCCGCTCCGGATCGATCTGGTCGCGGAAGAGGCCTGAGACCGGCACGTCATGGGCACGGCCCAAGGGCGCGATCGCAAACACCAAGGCGGTGAGCGCCCCGTAGAGCAGCGCGATGCCGAGCTCGCTCCAGGCCAGCGTCGGCTGGATCGGGATCGGCAGGAGATGTCCGAAGAGCGCCGTAATCACGAACGGCAGGGCCGCCCCGAAGGCCAGTCCGATACCGATGCCGACGACCGCGATCATCATCACCTGAGTCAGATACAGCATCACCACCTGCCCGCCCGGAGCGCCGAGGCTCTTGAGGGTGGCGATGGAAGCGCGCTTGCGGTCGACGAAGCCGCGCACCGCATTGGCGACGCCGACGCCGCCCACAAGCAGCGCCGTGAGGCCGACCAGCGTCAGGAACTGGGTGAAGCGCTCGATGTTGCGGGCAAAGCGCGGATCGGCGTTCAGCCGCGTGCGGATGTTCCAGCCCGCCTCCGGCAGGACACGGCTCGCCTCGGCTTCGATCCGGGTCAACCCCTCCTCCGTCGACAGCTCAGGCGGCAGGGTGAGCCGGTAGGTCCAGCGCACGAGGCTGCCGGGCTGTACGAGGCCCGTCGCCTGCAGCGCCTGCTGCGAGAGCAGGAGCCGCGGCCCGAAGCCGATGCCGTCGGCGATCTTGTCGGGCTCGGAGACGAGGCGCGCCCGCAGCTCCACGTTGGCGCCGCCCACTGTCACCCGGTCGCCCACCTTGAGGTCGAGCCGCGCCAGCAGCGCCGAATCCACCGCCGCCCCGAAGGCGCCGTCGCGCTCGGCAAAGAGCTCGGCAGGGGGAAGCTGGGGGTCGGTTTCAAGCGCACCGACGGTGGGATAGCCCGCATCGACCGCCTTCATCTCCACGAGCCCGGAGCCCTTGCCGCCGGCCACCGCCATGGCGCGCATGGAGGCGATCACGTTGACCCGGCCCCTGGATTCGAGGAACGCCCGCTCAGGGGCGCCCGCCTCGCGCTGGATCAAGGAAAAGGCCATGTCGCCGCCGAGAATCCGCCGGCCCTCGCGGGAAATGCCCTCCGTGAGCGACCGGGACAGGGACGAGACGCTCGCAATCGCCGCAACGCCGAGCGCAATGCAGGCGAGAAAGATGCCGAAGCCCTTGAGGCCGGCGCGCAGCTCGCGGAAGGCCAAGCGCAGCAGGAGCGGCAGGCGGGATCGGTAAGGGGATCGCTTCGGCGGCGTGGCCGAAAGGGTGCCGTGCATGGGCTTTTCCTTAAGCCACGGCCGAGGCCGCGCCGGCTTCGATCTGCCCCGAGCGCAGGCGCACCATGCGATCGCACAGCCGGGCGAGATTGAGATCGTGGGTCACGAGCACCAGGGTCGCGCCCCGGTCGCGCTTGAGGGCGAAGAGCAGGTCGATGATGGACCCGCCCGTGTTCTCGTCGAGGTTGCCGGTGGGCTCGTCGGCCACGAGGATGGCCGGGTTGGGCACGATGGCGCGGGCGATCGCCACGCGCTGCTGCTCGCCCCCGGAGAGCTGCGCCGGATAATGCTGCAGGCGAGACCCCAGGCCCACGGCCTGCAGCTCGGCTTCCGCGCGCTCGAAGGCGGCGTCCTCGCCGGCAAGCTCCAGGGGAAGCGCCACGTTTTCCAGGGCCGTCATGGTGGGAACGAGGTGAAAGGACTGGAACACGATGCCGATCCGGCGGCCGCGAAATCGCGCCAGCGCATCCTCGTCGAGGCCCGACAGATCGGTGCCGTCGACAATGACTTTTCCCGAATCGGGGCGCTCCAATCCGGCCATGGTCATGAGCAGGGTCGACTTGCCGGAGCCCGAGGGGCCGACGAGCCCCACCGCCTCGCCTTTGTCGATCCCGAGGGAAATCCCCTTGAGGATATGCACCCGCGCGGCCCCGCGCCCGAGGCTCAAATCGACATCGTGCAGCGCGATGGCCTTGTCCTGCATGCCCGTTCACCCGATCTGTTGGAAACTTGAGATTTAACCCGGTTCTAGTCCGGTAGAGATGGGAAGCCTATTGATGAAGCGCCAATCCGGCCCATTCATGACGATCATTTTTGCGTGTGCGGCCATGCTTGCCGCGATGATCGCCCCTTTCGCCGCAGCCCAGGCGCAAGGCCAGCCGATTCGCCTCGTGGCCTTGGGCGACAGCCTGAGCGCGGGCTACGGATTGCCGCAGGAAGCCGCCTTTCCGGTGGTTCTGGAGCGGGCGCTGAAGGCCAAGGGGTACAAGGTGGAGATCGCCAATGCGGGCGTCTCCGGTGACACCTCCTCCGGCGGGCTCGACCGGCTCGACTGGTCCGTGCCCGACGGCACCGATGGGGTGATCCTGGAGCTCGGCGCCAACGACATGCTGCGCGGTCTCGACCCGGCGCTCACCCGGAAGAACCTCGAGACCATCGTGGAGCAGCTTAAAAGCCGCAACATTCCGGTCATGCTCGCCGGCATGTATGCCACGCGCAATCTCGGCCCGGACTACATTGCCAAGTTCGATCCCATCCATCGGGACATTGCGAAGACGCACGACCTTGTGCTCTATCCCTTCTTCCTGGACGGAGTCGCCGGCGACCGGTCCCTCAACCTGCCCGACGGCCTGCATCCGACGGCCAAGGGCATCGAGATCATCGTCGAGCGCATCCTGCCCAGCGTCGAGACATTTCTCGCCCGCCTTGCCCAGCGCTGAAGCGTCTTCAGCGCCCCCTTCTTGCCTGAACGCGGCGGATCACACCGTCGCGAGGAGCTGAAAACCCATGGAATATCGCCGCCTCGGCCGCACGGACCTCAATGTCAGCCTCATCTGCCTCGGCACCATGACCTGGGGTCAGCAGAACAACGAGGCCGACGGCCACGCGCAGATGGATTATGCCCTCGACCAGGGCATCAACTTCTTCGACACCGCCGAGCTCTACTCGATCCCGCCGCGTCCTGAGACCCAAGGCTCCACGGAGCGGATCATCGGCTCCTGGTTCAAGGCGCGCGGCACCCGCGACAAGGTGATTCTCGCCAGCAAGGTGGTCGGCCGCTCGGACAACACCTGGTTCCGGGACGACGGCTCCAAGGCCGAGCTGTCGCGCACCCAGATCGAGGAGGCTGTGAACAAGAGCCTCAAGCGGCTCCAGACCGACTACATCGACCTCTACCAGATTCACTGGCCCGACCGGCCCATGCCCTGGGGCTCCAACCCGACGATCTTCCGCCATCAGGAAGGCGATTCTCACCCCATCGCCGAGACGGTCCAGATCATGACCGATCTGGTGAAGGCCGGAAAGATCCGCCATTTCGGCCTCTCCAACGAGAGCGCCTGGGGCACCATGAGCTTCCTCAAGCACGCGGATGCCAAGGGCCTAGCGCGGGTGCAGTCGGTGCAGAACGCCTACAACCTCCTCAACCGCACCTACGAGGTGGCGCTGGCCGAGGTGACGATGCACGAGAACGTGAGCCTGCTGGCCTATTCGCCGCTCGCTCAAGGGTACCTCACAGGCAAGTATCTCGACGGCGCCCGCCCGCCGGGCGCTCGCACGACCCTGTTCGAGCGCGGTCAGCGCTACGAGAACCCGACCGCCGAGGCGGCGATCCGCAAATACATCGCGCTTGCGAAGGAGTTTAACCTCGATCCGGCCCAGATGGCGCTGGCCTTCGTCAATTCCCGCCCCTTCCTCACGTCCAACATCATCGGCGCCACCTCCATGGCGCAGCTGAAGACGGATATCGGGTCGGTCCATGTGACGATCACGCCGGAACTGGAAGAGCGCATCAACGCGATCCACGTCGAGCACTGCAATCCGTGCCCGTAATCATCACTGGGTCATCCCGGACGGCGTGAGCCGATCCGGGATCGCTTTAAGGATAGAACACTGTCATTCCGGGGCCGCGAAGCGGAGCCCGACCCGAAGGGCCGCGCCAAAGGCGTGGAAATCCATAACCACGAGGTTGCAAGAAAGGGCGAGCAGTGTTGCGCCGCCTTTTGCACCGTTAGCGGTTATGGATTCCCGCTTCCGCGGGAATGACAGCGTTGAGTTTCTGGCGCCTTGTTCTGCAACCCGATCCTGGATCTTCGCTGCGCTTCGTCCGGGATGACGCTTTGTGGTCCGGAACAAACCCTGTCCTCCAATCGTCTGATTTGGCATCAGCCAGCCTCGGGAGGTGCCGCATGCCCCGTCTGTTCACCGGCATCGAGATCCCGGCCGAGATCAGCCTGGCCCTGTCGGGCTTTCGCGGCGGCCTTCCCGGGGCGCGCTGGATGGATCCCGAGAACTACCACCTGACCCTGCGCTTCATCGGCGACATCGACGCGCGCATGGCGGACGACGTGTGCTCGGTTCTCGGCGAACGGCGGCAACGCGCTCCCCTTCAGATCACCATCGACGGGCTCGACAGCTTCGGCGGCGGAAAGCCCCGCGCGGTCTTCGCCCGCACCTCCGGCAACGGCGGGCTGAGCGAGTTGCAGGCGGAGCAGGAACGCCTGCTGCGCCAAGTCGGTCTGGTTCCTGAAACCCGCAAGTTCACCCCGCATGTGACCCTCGCCCGCCTGAAGAACGTCTCGCCGATCGATGTCGCGGATTACATCGCGACGCGAGGCCATTTCCCGAAGCTCACGTTCACCGCGGATCGGTTCGTCCTGTATTCGTCGCGCGCCTCCGTCGGCGGCGGCCCCTACGTGATCGAGGCGGCTTATCCCTTAAGCTAGGCTCGACGTTTCGAGGAAGGAGCGTTAAAGCCACGGTCATGGCCTCGCTTGTCTTCCTCACCCATCCCGAAGTGGTCATCGATCCGGACCAGCCCGTTCCCGAATGGCCCCTGAACGCCACCGGGCGCTCCCGCATGGAGCGCTTCGCCGGTCTGCTCGCGCATCGGGATGTCTCCGCGGTCTATGCCAGCACGGAACGTAAAGCGCGGGATGGAGCCGCCATCATGGCGGAGCGCCTGCAGCTCTCCTACGCGACGGACGAGGCCTTAAGCGAGAACGACCGCTCGTCCACGGGCTACATCGCGCCGCCGGAATTCTGGGAGGTGGTGCGCGAATTTTTCGGCCGCCCGCACGAGAGCATCCGCGGCTGGGAGCGCGCCGTCGACGCGCAGGCGCGGATCGTGAAAGCCGTGAGCCGGATCGCCAGAGAGGACGAGACGTCCGGGGACATCGTGATCGTCTCCCACGGGGGAGTCGGCTGTTTGCTGACGGCGCATCTTCAGAGGGTGGCGATCGGGCAGGAGAGCCGCCCTCGTCATCCGGGCGGCGGCTGCTTCATCGTCATCGATCGCGCCTCGTTCACGCTGACGCAGGATTGGCGCACCATCGAGGATGGGTTCGCGGATTGATCTTGCACCTTGCGCTGTCGTTCCGGGGCGAGCGTCAGCGAGAGCCCGGAATGACAGTGGATCTGTTTGTGCTTGCATCCTTGGCGCCGTGCTACTAGCCCCTCCACGCAAGGCGCAGGACTGAACCGACCCATGATCCGCAACCACATCGCGCAACCAGCGCCAGGCATCGCCCTTTGCACGGCGATTGCGTTCGCCGCCATGGGTCTTCAGCGGATCGAGGAGCACTGGACCGGCCGGCCCTGGATCGAGGCCCTCGTCATCGCGATCCTGCTCGGGACGATCCTGCGCACCCTCTGGACTCCCGACAGGCGCTGGGTTTCCGGCATCGGCTTCTCCGCCAAGACCCTGCTCGAGTTTGCCGTCATGCTGCTCGGCGCCTCGATCAGCTTCCAGGCGGTGCTGGATGCGGGCCTCGGTCTCATCCTCGGCATCGCCATCGTGGTGGCGGTGTCGATCACGGCAAGCTATGGGCTTGGGCGGATGCTCGGCCTGCCGAAACGCATGGCGGTGCTTGTCGCCTGCGGCAACGCGATCTGCGGCAACTCGGCGATTGCAGCGGTCGCGCCCGTCATCGGCGCCAAGCCCGCGGATGTGGCCTCCTCCATCGCGTTCACCGCCGTCCTCGGCGTGATCGTCGTGCTCGCCCTGCCCCTGCTGGTGCCGCTGCTTGGCCTGTCGATGACGCAATACGGCGTGCTCGCGGGTCTGACCGTCTACGCGGTGCCGCAGGTGCTCGCCGCAACCGTTCCCGTCAGTCTCGTGAGCACGCAGCTCGGCACCCTGGTGAAGCTCGTGCGCGTGCTGATGCTGGGTCCGGTGGTGATCGCGCTCTCGGTCGTGACGGGCCGACAGGCGGAAGGCCCGAAGCCAAGCCTGGCCCTGAACCGGCTCGTGCCCTGGTTCATCGTCGGCTTCCTGATCCTCGCGCTGCTGCGGTCCCTCGGCGCCATTCCCGAGGCAATGCTGCAGATCGTCATGCCGGTCGCGACGTTTCTCACCATCATCGCGATGGCGGCCCTGGGCCTGGGCGTCGATCTCAAGGTTCTTGGGCATGTCGGCGGCCGGGTGACGCTCGCCGTGTCGCTCTCGCTTCTGGTGCTGATCGCCATCAGCTTAGGGCTGATCCGGCTGCTCGGCATCGCCTGAGACCTTGAAACCGCGTCCTGCCGCTTCATCACTAGAGGAGTTCTTTTCTCAAGGTGAAGCCAGCACATGCCCCGATTGTCCGACTCTGAGCGCCAGGAACTCCTGCCCGCCCTCGACGGCTGGGCGATGATGGAGGGCCGCGACGCAATCACCAAGCGCTTCGTCTTCGACGATTTCAGCGCCGCTTTCGGCTGGATGACGCGGGTTGCTCTCGCAGCCGAGTCCATGAACCACCACCCCGAATGGTCGAACACCTACAACAGGGTCGAGGTCACCCTCTCCACCCACGACGCCAAGGGCCTGACCCGGCGCGACATCGAACTGGCGCAGCGCATGGATCAGATGGCGGCCGGACTGGCGAGGGGGTAAGCGATGGCTGGAACACGGATTCTGACCGGAGGCTGCGCCTGCGGCCAGCTGACCTTTGAAACCCACGGCGAGCCCAAGCGCGTCGGCCTGTGCCATTGCATGACCTGCCGCAAGATCAGCGGCGCAGCCTTCAACGCCTTCGTGATCTACCCCGTCGAGCAGGTGACGATCACGGGTGAAACGAAGGGCTGGTCCGCGACGCCGGACAGCGAGCGCTGCTTCTGCCCGGTCTGCGGATCGCAGGTCTTCGATCGGGATGTTAGAGCCTCGGACCCAAAAGTGGACACCACTTTTGGGATCAACCCGATGCTCTCTTCTTCAGGTGGCGCATCGTCGGATGCGGACCCAGAGGGCCACGTCAGTGAAAACCGGGACCACTTTTCGCTAGCGCGGCCCGCTGGGTCCGCACGATGCGCCAGCGACGAGATCGAGATCAAGCTCGGCGCCTTCGACGACCCCAACCTGTTCACGCCAACCTACGAGGCCTGGACCAAGCGCCGCGAGCACTGGCTCTGCACCCCGGATCTCAAGAGCTTTCCCGAGAACCGGGGCGAGGTTGCTTGAGGGCTTTTACTTCGGCTGCATGCGCAGGGCCCCGTCGAGGCGGATGCCTTCGCCGTTGAGCATGTCGTTCTCGATGATGGCTTTCACCAGGTTTGCATATTCCTCGGGGCGGCCGAGGCGCGAGGGGAACGGCACGTTGGCCTCCAGCGCCTTGCGGTAATCCTCCGCGATGCCCTCGAAAAGCGGCGTTTGGAACAGTCCCGGCATGATCGTCATGACGCGGATGCCGAAGCCTGACAGGTCGCGGGCGACCGGGAGCGTCAAGCCCAGCACGCCGCCCTTGGAGGCGGCATAGGCGGCCTGTCCGATCTGCCCATCCTGGGCGGCTACCGACGAGGTGCTGACGATGACGCCGCGCCCGCCGTCTGGAGTCACGGGATCCAAGCCCGCCATGGCGGCGGCGCATTTCGATATCATCGCATAGGTGCCGATCAGGTTGATCTCGACCGCGCGGCGGAAGCTCGCCACGTCGTGGGGGATGAGTTCGCCCGTCTCGCGCTTCTTGGACACGGTGCGCTTGCCCGGCGCGATGCCGGCGCAGTTGACGAGGATGCGCTCGATGCCGTTCGCAGCCCGCGCTTGGGCCAGCGCCGAATCGATGGAGACCTCGTCGGTCACGTCAGCCTTGCAGAAGACCGCTCCGATCTCGCGGGCAACCTCATCGCCGCGCTCGGCGTTCATATCCAGAATGGCGACCTTCGCGCCGTTGGCGGCGAGCATGCGGGCGGTGGCCTCACCGAGGCCCGAAGCGCCTCCGGTGACGATGGCTGCCATCAATTTGTCGAGCTTCATCGGTTTTCTCCCTTGGTGCGCGGATGTCTTAAGATATCCTCGTTTGCACGGGAACCAGACGATAGATAGTCAGGAGCAGTTGAGATGAATGAACCCTTCACGAAGCCTTTCACCAAGGCCGAGATGGAGGCCATGCGCAGGGCGACCCGTGACGAGGAGGGACTCAAGCGCCGGTTCTGGGATAAGTTCAAGCGCGGCGCCGGCAAGATTCCCTTTGCGGAGGATTTGGTGGCCGCCTTCTTCTGTGCCACGGACCCGTCGACTCCGAGCCGCGTGAAGCTGATTCTCCTCGGCGCCATCGCGTATTTCGTTTTTCCCACCGATGCGATCACCGACCTCCTGCCCCTGATCGGCTTTGCCGACGATGCGGCGGTGCTTGCCGCGGCGATCACCCAGGTCGCCGGTTCGATTACGGAAGAGCACAAAGAAAAAGCGAGGAAAGTGCTGGCTGAAACTTCGGCTTGAGCTTGGCAACAGTTGCGTAAAGTATCTTAGACGAAAGAATATATACTTATTGCAATGTTATTTTAGATCGCTATAACTGATTCCCGTTAGCAGCAAAATGATTTCAGCTCTTCCGGCATATTTTAAAGATCACAAGCTTTGAAGGATACTGCAAAGGGTCGCTCAGGCGGCCCTTTTTATTGGGCCAAGGTTCAGGTGGAATGATCATGCTGACGACGAACCGCCGCGTTTCGACGCATCGCCAATCCCCCGGCGCCGCCTTAACGGAGATGGTGAAGAGTTCTTAACCATCCGGTTTTATGATCCGCCCCATGTCTACTGTATCTCTCCAGCGCGGCGTCGCCGCCGGCATCCTCTCTGCCCTTGTCGTCATCGGAACCGGGAGTACGGCTCTGGCTCAGGCTCAACGTTCGACGCAGCCAGCAACCCGCTCGGCGCCGGCCAAGCCGGCTGCGACTCCGCAGCCTGCGGCCAAGACCACCCCGACGGCCAAGACCACGCCGGCGAAGACCACACCGGCCAAGCCTGCCGCCGCTGCGGCGGCCGGGGCTGGAGCGGCCGCGGCTGCCAAGCCGGCCCAGGCGGCGACGGGCCCGGGCGGCGCTTCGCTCCTGACGTCCTATGGCGACTGGGGCGTCTATACGGCCCAGACCGGCCGCTCGAAGATCTGCTATGCCCTGAGCCAGCCCCAGGACCGGCTGCCGAAGAACGTGAACCGAGAACCGGCCTATCTCTTCGTGTCCTTCCGCCCGGCGGAGAACGTGAGGAACGAGGTCGCCCTGGTTCTCGGCTTCACGGCCAAGGAGAACGGCCCGGCCGAGGCCGCCGTCGGCAATGCGTCCTATGCCCTGCTCACCAAGGCTGCCAACGCTTGGCTGAAGAACCCCGCTGAGGAGGGTCAGGCCATCGCCACCATGGCCCGCAGCGGAACCATGACCGTGAAGACGCAGTCGGCCCGCGGCGCGAGCCTGACCGACCGCTATTCCCTCAACGGCTTCAACAAGGCCCTGGAGCACGCCCGCAAGGAATGCGCCTCTTAAAGCCCTTGAGCGGTTGAAAATCGAAGCCTCAATGAGCATGTTCCGGGCCTCGCGCCCGGAATTTTGCTTTTCGAAGGCTCACTTTTCCGGCGCAATCGTGTTATAGAACCGCCGAACTCCCAACAACGAAGGCATGATCTCCCATGGCGACGGTGCTCGACATCGCCAAGCACAACCCCAATGCGGCTCCTGTGGCCGTGAGCGAGGCCGCGCGCGCGGCCGGGTTCATCGAAAAGACGGCGGAGCTGACCGTCGCGGCGGGAGCAGCCCCCGGCGGCGCGTCGCTGATCGGCCTCACCCGCGGCCAGCTGAAGGACTCGCTTAGCCAGATCGGCGTGCCCGAGCGCGAGCTCAAGATGCGCGTGGCCCAGCTCTGGCACTGGATCTATTTCCGGGGAGCCAGGGACTTCGCCGAGATGACCAACATGGGCAAGGAGCTGCGCGCCAAGCTGGCAGCCGCCTATACCCTTGCCCGGCCTAAAGTTGTCTCCGAGCAGGTCTCGAAGGACGGCACCCGCAAGTGGCTGATCCGCATGGCCTCCACCGGTCCGCTCGACAAGGGCGCGGAGATCGAGTGCGTCTACATTCCTGAGGTCGACCGCGGGACGCTCTGCGTGTCGAGCCAGGTCGGCTGCACGCTCACCTGCTCCTTCTGCCACACGGGCACCCAGCGCCTCGTGCGCAACCTGACCTCGGCCGAGATCGTGGCGCAGCTGATCGTGGCGCGCGATTGCATCGGCGACTGGCCCGGCGCCACCCCGCCGGAAGGCGCCTTCGTGCCGAATGACGGCGGACGCTTCGTGTCCAACATCGTGTTCATGGGCATGGGCGAGCCGCTCTACAACACGGACAACGTGATCGCCGCCATCGATGTCATGTCGGATGGCGAGGGCCTAACCCTGTCGCGCCGCCGCATCACCGTCTCCACCTCTGGCGTCGTGCCGCAGATGGAGCGCCTCGGCGCTGAGGCCAACACCATGCTGGCGATCTCGCTCCACGCCGTGCGCGATGAACTCCGCGACGAGTTGGTGCCGATCAACCGCAAATACGACATCAGGCAGCTGCTCGACGCCTGCCGCGCCTATCCTGGCCTGTCGAACGCCCGCCGCATCACTTTTGAGTACGTGATGCTCAAGGGCGTGAACGACTCGGACGCCGACGCGCGCAAGCTCGTACAGCTGCTGAAGGGCATTCCGGCGAAGATCAACCTGATCCCGTTCAATCCCTGGCCCGGCTCGAAATACGAGTGCTCGGACTGGGAGCGGATCGAGCGCTTCTCCGAGATCGTCTACCGCGCGGGCTACGCCTCGCCGGTGCGCACCCCCCGCGGCCGCGATATCCTGGCCGCCTGCGGCCAGCTCAAGAGCGAGACCGAAAAGCTGCGCGCCCGCGCCCGCATGATGGCCGAACAGGGCATCGGCGCCGAGGGCGTGTATGCGGTGGGGAACGGGGAGTAAGATCAGGAGCACCGCGCTGCTTTCCAAGGCGGTGCTTCCATCCACAATCGCAACTGGCGGATACCCTGAAGCTCCCTTAGCTTAAGAGCATGATCCGCTGGCTCATCCTCATCCCCTTTGCGCTCCTCATCGCCATCGGCGCGAGCGGCACGTTCTTCCTCATCGCCTCCATCGTCGACCCCGTGATGGCGCTGTTGACCGGCGATACGCTGTTCGTCGGGTTCTGGTCGCTGATCGACGCGGTGTTCTCCGCCGAGGATCCCGGACCCATCGTGGAGGATGCGTTCCTGGCGGTCGGCCGCATCATGTTCACGCTGCTGATCTTCCCGCCGCTGCTCGTCGCCGTGATCAGCGAGGTGCTTGGGATGCGCAGCCTCCTCTGGCATGTGCTCGCCACGGGCGTTCTGACGGCGGCGGTGCCCTGGATCCTGCGCGGGCAGGCGCGGATCGCCAGCCCCGAGGAGCTGCATGTGAGCCTCGTGCTGGGGCTCACCGGAGCGGTCGCGGGCTTCGTCTATTGGGCGATCATCGGCGGGCGCGAGCCCCCGCGAAAGGAACCTACCGAGCCGATGTCGTCAGGATCTTGATGGCGAAGACCGAGAACAGCCCGGCGAAGGAATAGTCGATTCCCCGCATGAATTTCGGGTGGCCGCGCAGGAGCGAGATCAGCTTGTCGGCCCCCAGGATCATAAGCACCCCCATCGGCGTGTTCAGCGCGACGAAGTAGAAGCCAAGGAACAACAGCTTGTCGGCCGCATGCGGATCGCTCGCGTCCACGAATTGCGGCAGGAAGGTCACGAAGAACAGTACTACTTTGGGGTTCGTGAGATTGATGCCGACGCCCATGAAGAATGTCTTCCAGAACAAGACCTCCGCCCGGCCCTCCTCCCTCACGTTCAGGGCCGAGCCGTTGCGCACGGCCTCGAGCGCCATCCAGAGCAGGTAGAGCGCGCCGACGATCTTCAGCACCGTGAAAGCGGTCACGGAGGCTGCCAGAAGCGCCGAGAGCCCCAGCGCCGCAAGCAGCGTATGGACGCAGCATCCCGCCGTCGCGCCCAGCATTGAAGCCATGCCAGCCTTGCGCCCGCCTGACATGGTCTTGGCCAGGAACAGGCTCATGTCGGGACCCGGCGTGATGAAGAGCAGGATCGCGGCCAGGGTGTAGGCGAGCAGCGTGCTGACGTCGGGCAGGAAGGTCATGGGGCGAATCCGGCGAAAACGGCGGGATCATGACTCAATCCCGTGTGTACGGCTACCGAAAAGCCGCTTGTTGAAACGGCGCCCCTGCTCCATGTGTTGATCCGGGCAGGATCAGAAGAGCTTTTAAAAAATCACGAGAAGGACAGACATGACGGCTTTGCTCTCAACCGCCCGGATCCGCGCGGCCCTGACCGCCATGTTCCTGGCGTTCGGCCTGTCCGCCTGCGGCATCAACAATGTCCCGACTCTGGAGGAGCAGGCCAAGGCCGCCTGGAGCGAGGTGCAGAATCAGTACCAGCGCCGGGCCGATCTCATCCCCAACCTCGTCGAGACCGTGAAGGGTTTCGCTCAGCAGGAGCGCGAGGTGCTGACCCAGGTGACCGAAGCCCGTGCCCGCGCCACGCAAGTCCAGGTCGATGCCTCCACCGTCACCGACCCCGAAAAGTTCCGGCAGTTCCAGGAGGCGCAGAACCAGCTCTCGGGAGCGCTGGGCCGGCTGCTCGCCACCGTCGAGCGCTATCCGGAGCTGAAGTCCAACGCCAACTTCCTCGCTCTGCAATCGCAGCTAGAGGGCACCGAGAACCGCATCGCCGTGGCGCGGCGCGATTACATCTCTACGGTACAGGCCTACAACACCGAGCTACGTACGATCCCGGGCCGCTGGATCGCCGGCATCCTCTATCCGGAGGCCAAGCCCATGGAAACCTTCACCGCCACCGCCGGATCGGACCGTCCGCCGCCAGTGAAGTTCTGACGGGATGATGAGCATGAGCGCTCTTCCCTCCCCCTTACGGGGAGGGATCGAGGGTGGGGGTCGGACAGTCGAGGCGCTGAGCCGGATTGGACAGCGCAAGGTTGCTACAGCGCTTAACCTGCTCGACAACTCACCCGGTCAGACCACCCCCACCCCTGCCCCTCCCCGCAGAGGGGAGGGAAGAAGGGCGATGCTCTTCATTGCCCACCTCCTCGCTCTCCTCATCCTTTTCTTTTCCCTCCCTACCCTCGCCCAGACCTTCCCGCCCCTGACCGGCCGGGTGGTCGATGCGGCCAATCTCCTCAAGCCGGAGGAGCGGGCGGCTCTCGAAACCAAGCTGAAAGCTCATGAGGACAAGACCACCGACCAGGTGGTGGTAGCGACCCTGCGCTCGCTCGAGGGTTATGAGATCGAGGATTACGCCAACCGCCTGTTCCGGCAATGGCAGCTCGGTCAGAAGGGCAAGAACAACGGCGCGCTGCTCCTCGTCGCGCCGCAGGAGCGGAAGGTGCGCATCGAGGTGGGCTATGGTCTCGAGGGCGCCCTGACGGACGCTCTGTCGAAGATCATCATCACCACCGCCATCGCGCCCCAGTTCCAGAAGGGCGATTTCGCGGGCGGAATCGATGCCGGCGTCGACGCCATGCTCTCGATCCTCACGGGCGATGCGGAGGAATGGCAGCGCCGGGCGCAGTTGCGCGAGGAGAGCACCGCCACGATCGATCCGGTCGTCGCCTTCATCATCCTGCTGATCCTGTTCTTCCTGATCGCGCGCATGATGGGGGCAGGCCGCGGGCAGGGCATCGGGCGGGGCCGCCACGGTCCGTGGATCGTCACCACCGGCGGATGGGGCGGCGGCGGAGGATGGTCCGGCGGAGGCGGCGGCTTCTCGGGAGGGGGCGGCTCGTCGGGCGGCGGCGGCGCTTCGGGGAGCTGGTAGATGATATCATTGGAGGAACAGGCCCGCCTGGCAGGCGTCATCAGCGACGTGGAGGACGAGACCTCCGGTGAGATCGTTCTCGTGATCGCGGAGCAGGCGGGCCATTACCGCGCCGTTCCGCTGCTGTGGGCGATGCTCGCCGCGCTCGTGACGCCGTGGCCGCTGATCTGGCTCACCGCGATCAGCACCTCGCGCATCTTCCTGGTACAGCTTGCGGTCGCGCTGGCCTTGAGCCTCATGCTCTCCTGGCCGAAACTGCGCTTCCTCCTGGTGCCCCGCTCCATCAAGCATGCCCAGGCGCACGAGGCGGCCTCGCGGGAGTTCTTGCGGCGCGGGCTCACCCGCACGCGGGAAAAGACCGGTGTTCTGATCTATCTGGCGCTCGCCGAGCACCATGCCGAGATCCTGGCCGATACCGGCATCGCAGATCGGGTCGATGCAGGAATCTGGACCAGCATCATCGCGAACCTGACCGACGCAATCAGAGACGACCGGATGATGGAGGGGTTGGAGGAGGCTATCCGGCGCATGGGAGCGATCCTGGCGGAGCACGCCCCTCCCCGCCTCGACGACATGGACGAACTGCCCAACAAGGTGATCCTGTTGGATTGAAGGCTTCCGGTTTAGAGCCCGGGACCTTTCGCGGCACCCAGGATGATTCCAGGCCGGGCGGCATCCGTGCTCTGCAGGAGAACCACGTAGGCATCCCCGCCGTTGCGGGCCATGTCGAGCGGTACCTCGAAGCGGGCGGAGCCGCCGCGCCACTCGCCGACCCGATTCAGGCCGCGCACCACATTGGCGTAGGTGATCGTCTTGCCCCGGTTCTCGCCGCGCTCGATGGGAACCGTCTGGGACTTGAGGACGGGCAGCACCCAGACCTCGGCCGCACGCTGCGTGGTCTCGGGCGTCTCCTCGATGGCGATCGAGATCGTGCCGTTCTGCTCGTTGAGGCTGACGTTCACCGGCAGGGTCTGGCGGCCCTTCGTGGTGTACTGGATCGCCTTCTCGATCTGGGCCCGGTCGGAGCCGATCGAGGATTTCTTGCCGTTGACGATCATCTGCGGCGTGAAGACCTGCCGGTCGCTGCGGGAATGGGCATAGGCCTTCTGCCGCTCCGTGAAGGCCACATGCGCGAGCGTGTCCTTCCAGCCGAGATAATCCCAGTAATTGACCGGCAGGGACAGGGCCACGATGTCCGGCTGGCGGGAATATTCGACCAGAAGCTCATCCGCCGGCGGGCAGGAGGAGCAGCCCTGGCTGGTGAACAGCTCGACCACCGCACGGGGAGGGTCCGCCAGAGCAGGCTGCAGAGAAGCGGCCAATCCAAGAGCCGCCAGGGTCGCTTTCAATCGGGTTACCATGATGCCGCCATGGAACATGAATTCCGCATCAAGGTGAACTCACGTTACCTTGAGCGGTTGCAAGCACCCGCCAACGACGATGCATCCACAGCCACTGCTCAGGGTATTCCCGCACCCATTCCTCCACCACGGAGGTCATGGCCTGCATGGCGCCCTGCACGTTGATCTGCCCGTCGGGATCCCGGGGGAGATCCAGGGGCGGCGTAAGCTGCAGGCGGAAGCGGTGGTTCGGCAAGCGGATGACGCGCACTCCATGGACGGGGCAGTCGAAGCGGCGGGCGAATTTCCCCAGGATCGGGTTCACCAGGGCCGGGCGGCCCATGAAGGTCACGATCACGCCGCGGGTGAAATGCTGGTCGATGAGCATGCCCAGATGACCGCCCTTCTCCAGAGCTCCCTGCATGGCGAAGGCTGCGCCCTGGCGGGCGGCTTCGAGATTGCCCATGGTCTCGCTGCGGATCTCGTGCAGCACGCGGGCGATGGCCGGGTCGTTGGGCGCCCGGAACACCGCCGTGGTGTCGAGGCCGAACCGGGCCGCGCAGATGGCGGGCAACTCCCAGTTGGCGAGGTGGGCGGAGAAGATGAGGCCTGGCTTGCCGTCGTCGCGCAGGCTCAAGAAGTGATCGATGCCGTCGACCTCGGTGCGGCCGGGCACCGTGCTGTCCGGATCGAAATCGAACAGGCGCCCGAGATGAGGATATTCCGCACCCGTGCGGCCGAGATTGTCCCAGGCGGCAAGCGCCAGAGCCTTCACCTCGGCGTCCCATTTCTCTGGGTAGGCCTCACGGATATTGGCGAGGGCTGTCCTGTGGGCGCGAAGCAGTGGCCCAAAGGTGCGCGTGATGGCCGCTCCCACCGTGCCGGAGCGCTCGGGACCCAAGGCCCGCGCCAGGGCGAAGACGCCGCGCACGACGCCGACCATGACCGTCTCGGTCAGGCGCGAGACGAGGCTGCGGGGGCGGTGGGGCTGCTGCACGTTTTTTGGATCCTGGCCTGAAAAGAAAAGTCCCCGCGTCATTTCGCGGGGAACCGGTTTCGTCAAGATGAATGGTCGCGGCGAATTATGCTAGCGCATCGTGCGGAAAAGTGGACCCGGTTTTCCGGTCCACACGATGCGCTCATCAAAGAAGAGAGCATCGGATCAATCCCAAAAGTGCAAGTCCACTTTTGGGTCCGATGCTCTAGCGTCACCGGCTCAGAACGTCACGATCACCTTGCCGAAGACCTTCCGGCCCTCCAAGCGCTCCAACCCCTTCTGGAACTCGTCGAGCGGGAAGGCCGCATCGATGACGGGGCTCATGCCGCCCGCCATCTTGTCCAGGGACTGGCTGATGTTCTCGATCCGGCAGCCGAAGGAGCCGAAGATCCGGTATTGCTGCTGGAAGAGCTGCATCAGGTTCATGGTGGTGGAGACGCCCGAGGTGGAGCCGCAGGTGACGAGGCGCCCGCCGCGCTTGAGGCACAGCAGCGAGCCGTTCCAGGTCTCCGCACCCACATGCTCGAACACCACGTCGACGCCCTTGCGCTTGGTCAGGCGCCGCACCTCGCCCTCGAAGCGCTCGGTGCGGTAATTGACGACGTGGTCGGCGCCCAGCGCCTTCGCCTTCTCGCCCTTCTCGTCGTCGCCCACGGTCGTGTAGACCGTGCAGCCGATGGCCTTCGCCATCTTGATCGCCGCCGTGCCGATGCCGGAGCCGCCCGCATGGACGAGGATCGACTCGCCCGGCTCCAGCTTGGCGTTGTCGAACAGCATGTGCTGCACGGTGCCGAAGCCGATGGGCGCGCAGGCCGCCTGCTCGAAGCTGACGCCCTGCGGCACCGGGATCACGAGGCGCTCCGGCCGGTTGATCAGCTCGCGGGCAAAGCCGTCGATATGGAAGCCCATGATGCCGGCGACGTTCTCGCAGAGATTGTCCCAGCCTTTCCGGCAGGCGGCGCAATGGCCGCAGGTCTCGGCGCCGTACATTGTCACGGGGTCGCCCGCCTTGAAGCGCGTGACGCCCTCGCCCACCGCCGCAATCTCGCCCGAGGCCTCGACGCCCACGGCCTGAGGCATCTTGCGCTTGGCGAACGCCATGCCGCGAAAGCCCCAGACATCGAGGTAGTTCAGCGCCAGCGCCTTCACCCGCACCTGCACCTCGCCCGCAGCGGGCGGCGGCGGCGCGTCGATCTCGGTGATGCGAAGGTCACGGTCGCCGAACAACTGAAGGGAGCGCATGGGTCGAAATCCTTGTCGTCGTCATTCCCGGACTTGTTCCGGGGATCCATGCCTCGCTGGCAAAGACGTGGATGGCCGGGACGAGCCCGGCCATGACGGGAGAAAACTATTTGCGGCGGCTTAAAGGGCAGCGGAGCGGATGGCAAGTTATTGCCGCCTCCCCGTCATCTCGGACGCCGCAGGCGATCCAGGATCGGGTGCAGAATGTGACGCTGATCTTCCTGAGGGAGAGGTTAACAAGCGCTAGACTGGTTCACGCGATCCCGGATCGGCTTACGCCGTCCGGGATGACCGTGCTCTTACCGATGCACGCCCAGCATCGAGGTCAAGCCGCCGTCGATGGGCAGCACCGCGCCGGTGATGTAGGCGGCGGGCTCGCTCAGGAGAAAGGCAGCAAGGCCCGCGATCTCCTCAGGCTTGGCGAAGCGGCCAGCGGGGATCTGCTTTTCCATGTTGTCGCGATAGGCCGCGTAAGGGGCCATCATGTCCGTGTCGATGAAGCCCGGCGCGATCACGTTGACGGTGATACCGCGCTTGGCGGTCTCGACCGAGAGCGTGCGGCAATAGGAGATCAGCGCGCCCTTGGAGGCGGCGTAAGCCGCATTGCCCGGATTGCCCTGGAGCGCCGCCACCGAGCCGATGGCGACGATGCGTCCCGCTTTCGCGCGGATCATGCCGCGCATGAGCGCCTTGGCGATGCGGGCGAACGACCAGAAGTTCACCTGCATAGCGGCTTCTGCCTTGTCCTGCTGCATCATGGCGGCGAGCGCATCATAGGGCTGGCCGGCATTGTGCACGAGCCCGAAAAAGCTCTCGCCTTCGATGGTCTCGCAGAAGGCCTCGAGCGCCGCCTTGTCGGCGAGATCGACCTCGTGCGCCCTGATGGTGCGGTCAGGGTTCGCTTGCATCAGCTCCTGGCTAAGCGCCTTCGCAGCGTCTCCCGAGGAGCGATAGGTGAAGTCGACATCGTGGCCGGCAGTCACGAGCGCCCGCACGATGGCGGCGCCCACGCCTTTGCCGCCGCCTGTCACCAGGACCCTGGTCATGATCAAGCCCCTTTCGGCTCGGCCCCGAAGACGAGGCAGGTGTTCTGGCCGCCGAAGCCGAAGGAGTTGGAGAGCACGTAGCTCACTTGTCGATCGCGCGCCACGTTCGGCACCACGTCGAGCGGGATCGCCGGATCGGGAACCTGATAGTTGATGGTCGGCGGGATGCGGCCGGTGCCGATGGTCATGAGCGACATCACGGCCTCGACCGCGCCGGCAGCGGTCAGCGTATGACCGATCATCGACTTGTTCGAGGAAATCGGAACGTTGGCCATGCGCTCGCCGAACACGACGGTGCAGCTCATGGCCTCCATCTTGTCGTTCTCCGGCGTCGAGGTGCCATGGGCGTTGATGGTGTCGATGTCTTCAGGGATAACGCCAGCATCCTCCAGCGCCTGGCGGATCGCCGTAATGGCCGGCATGCCGTCCGGCGACGACCGGGTGCGGTGGAAGCCGTCGCCCTTCTCGCCGCAGCCGAGCACGTAGCCGAGGATCGTGGCGCCCCGCGCCTTGGCGCTCTCCGCATTCTCCAGCACCAGGGCCGCGCCGCCCTCGCCCATGACGAAGCCGTCGCGGTTCTTCGAGAAGGGTTTCGAGGCGCCTTCCGGGTTCTCGTTCTGGGTCGAGAGCGCCGAGAGCAGGGAGAAGCGGATCAGTGATTCCGGATTGACCGAGCCGTCGGTGCCGATGCAGAGCGCCGTATCGGTCTCGCCGCGGCGGATCGCCTCGACCCCGAGTTGAATCGCGGTGGCGCCGGACGAGCAGGCGGTTGAAAGCGAGATCGGCGAGCCCTTGGTGCCGAAGCGGTCGGCGACCCGGTCGGCCACGGTGCCGAAGATGAAGAGATCATGCCAGGGCTTGAAGCGGCCCGTGCCCGCCGCCTTCAGAAGATCCTTGTACGTGACCTCTCCGGTCTGGTCCGAGGCTTGAGCCAGCGCCTCGCGCTGCGGCCATTCCATCTCGACGGGCGGCACGGCGATGAACAGCGCGCCGGGAAAATCGCTCGAAGACAGCCCCGATTGTCCGACCGCTTCCTCCGCGGCCAGCAGGGCGAGCCGCTCGGAGAGCATGGGCGCGCAGAACGGCTCCACATCGACCGAGTCGATGGTGCCGGCGATCGTGGTGCGCAGGCCCTCCGTGGGGAAGCGCTCGATGCGGTGAATGCCGGATTTCCCCGCCGTAAGCGCAGCCCAGGTGTCGTTCTTGCCCTGGCCGAGGGACGTGACCACGCCCATGCCGGTGACGGCGACGAGCGGGCGGCCTTTCGTGTCGCGAAGCGCCATGGTCTTCTCCTCAAGCCTTGATGAGCCGGATGGCGCCTTCGCCGCGCCAGTGACCGACGGAGGTGACGAGAGCCTCGCTCACATCGCCCTGCGCAATCAGGCCGGCCGCCAGAGCCACGCCCGTGGGCGCCTGCGCTTCCATCGTATGGCCGACGAGATCGCCGGTCGCATGAACGGCGGCACCCGGCGCGATGTCCTTGAGGGCGGCCTGCTCCTCGTCCGTGATGCCCTTGATGCCGGTGGCGCCGGAGAACACCACGTCGGGCTTCGCCCCGAGCTGCGTCGACAATTTGTGAAGTGCGCCTTCGATACTGCCGGGCTGGCGGCGGCTGCGATCGGAGGCGACGCCCGCGATGGCGGCCAGCGGCTTCACGCCGCGCGCGGCGGCGTGTTCGCGGGATTCGAGCACCAGGAAGCATCCTCCCGACCCGAGGATCATTCCGCCCCCGCTTGCGGGACGTTCCCAGACGGAGGCGAAGGGCTTCTTCCAGAGGAAGCCGCCCATCTCGTAGATGAGGAGCACGTCGGGCCGCTCGGCATTGTAGGAGCCGCCGACGAGGAAGATCTCGTCCTGCCCGGAGGCGATGCGCTCGCGCGCGATGCGGATGGCATCGACGCCGCTCGATTCCTCGCCCATGAAGGTGCGCGAAGCGCCCGTGACGCCGTGGACGATGGAAATGTTGCCGGCGAGCAGATTGGAGAGCTGCGCCAGGAAGAGCGTCGGGCGCAGGTCGCCCATGAGGCGCTCGTTGAGGAAGACGCCGGGGTTGTCCGCCTGGCGCAGTCCGGTGAGGATCTGGCCGTCGACCCCGTAGTCGCGCTCGCCGCCCCCAGCCGAGACGATGAGCTGCATGCGGCTCTTCAGGGCCGCATCGTCCTTGGCGCCCGCGGCATCGAGAGCGAGGCCGGCTGCGTAGCAGCCGAGCTTCTGCCAGGGCTCCATCTGCCGCTGGTCGGATTTCTTCGGGATCTGCCGGTCCCATTCCAGCGGAGCCGCCGGGTGAACCGGGAAGGGCTCGAAGGTGGCCGCATCCGTGTTCGGCAGGCCGCCGCCGGCGAGCGCAGTCAGATGCGTCTCCAGCCCCTCTCCGGCGCAGGAGACGAGGCCAATGCCTGTAATGACGACATCCCGCATCAAACCGTCTCCTCCAGAAGGCCGATGCGCTTGGCCTGAGCGCGCATCTGGCCGTCCATGCCTTCCGGGAAGGGCATGATCCGGAAGCGCAGCTCGGCATCGCAGATCGGCTTGCCCTCGGCCATGATCTTGGCCTTGGTCACCGCATAGCCTGAGCCTTCATGCTCCAGCTGCGCCGTGACCGTGAGCACCGTACCCGGTCCGACGAAGGTGCGAAAGCGGGCCTTGTCGACCGCCATCAGGAACGGCATGTGGGTGAAGCCCATGAGGCCCAGCACGAGATAGCCGGAGGCCTGGGCCATGGTCTCGGTCAGGAGGACGCCGGGCACGAGGGGGTGGCCGGGAAAGTGCCCTTCGAAGACCGGGCTTTCCTGCGGGACGATGGACCGAACCTCGATCTGCTTGGTCTCGCGGTCGAGGCCCGTCACCTGATCGATCATTTCAAAATATTCGAGGCGCATTTATCGAAACACCGGATTTCCCCTCCCCCTTGTGGGGAGGGGCTAGGGGTGGGGGTGTGAGCGATGGCCTACAAAGGTCTGGCGCCAGCACCCCCACCTCCAACTCCTCCCCACAGGGGGAGGAGAGTTGCGTCGCGCCTTATCATTCCCGACCGATAATTCGATAGGTTCCCTAAGGACCGCCGGCCGGGGTAAGCGTCTTGTTCAATCAGGCCTGCTTGGCGGCGACCAGCGCGTCGATGCGCGCCACGAGGTTCTTCAGGACGAAATATTCCTCGGCCGGCGCCTTGCCCTCGTTCACTTCCTGGGTCCACTGCTCCAGCGGCAGCTTGATGCCGAAAGCCTTGTCGATGGCGAAGGCGATATCGAGGAAGGCGAGCGAGTCGATGCCCAGATCCTCGATGGCGTGGCTCTCGGGCGTGATCTGCTCGCGCGGAATATCGGCGGTCTCTGAAATGATGCCGGCGACGGTCTCGAAGGTGGACGCCATGACGCCGCTCTCCTGAAATGCGTGTTGATCTCAACGATACGGCGCCGGCAAGCTCGGAAAGATCCGGTGTCCATACGCTCTTTGCGTCGAGGAAGGTTGTCTCGAAACGCACCCCTTACACGACAGGGGGCAGACCGGCAACCGATTGGTTGCATCCGGCCGGATTTGCCTTAACGGAAATAAGGGAACGTCACCTGCGGCATTGGCTTGAGGCAGCAAACGATTGATTAATCGGCCTCCATCGCCGATAAGGGCCGCCTTCGGCCTCAAACCGAATGGTCTTACACCAGGACAGATTGCTGGATCGACGTGCTCAACAGGTTCCTCAAGCCTGAAATCCGCTATGCCCGCCGCATGGCCCGGATCGCCCGCTGGGACAGACCCGTCGAGGGGCTGAACGGGCGTCTGCGCGCCTGGGCCCATATGCTCGTGGCCGATCACGGCCTTTTCCGCCTCTTCTACCTGAACAAGCACCAAGTCACCGATCGGCTCTGGCGCTCGGCCCAGCCGGCCCCCCACCAGATTGTCGCCCTTAAAAGCGAGGGGATCCGGACCATCATCAACCTGCGTGGGGGCCGGGAGCATGGTTCGTGGCAGCTCCAGAAGGAGGCCTGCGAGCGGCTCGGCATGAATCTGGTGGAATTCGTGGTGCGCTCGCGCGGCGCCCCGGATCGGGAAACCCTGCTCTCGGCAAAAGAATTCTTCGACACGATCGAGTATCCGGCGGTCCTGCACTGCAAGTCGGGGGCGGACCGGGCCGGTTTCGTGGCCGCACTCTACCTGATCGTCTACGAGGGCAAGTCCATTGACGAGGCGCAGCAGCAATTGTCCATGCGCTTCGGCCACTTCCGATTCTCGAAGACCGGCATCTTGGATGAGTTCTTCGATCTCTACCGCCGCGAAGGCGAGGCCAAGGGCATTCCGTTCCTCACCTGGATCGAAACCCAATACAATTCGGAGGCCCTGGAACGGAACTTCCGCCCCGGCTTCTGGTCCAATCTTCTCGTCGACAAGATCATGCGGCGGGAATAGGCCGATCGCGGCAACTCCGGTCTCCTTATCCCTATCCTGAGAAGCAGACGCGGTCTGCGTCTCGAACGAGGATCCGGAGAGCATTGCCCCCTTCGAGACGGTCGCTGCGCGACCTCTCAGGGTTGAAGGTTCTTCCTAATGTGCAGAAGTGCTAGGACGCCGCCAGGCTGGTCTCGCTGTCATCGGAGAGCTGCAGGCGATGCAGGCGGGCATAGGTTCCCATCTTAGCGATCAGCGCCTCGTGCGACCCGGTTTCCACGACGCGCCCGCTCTCCATCACCACGATCTTCTCCGCATTGCGGACGGTCGAGAGGCGGTGGGCGATCACGAGGGTGGTCCGGCCCTTCATGAGCTTGCGGATGGCATCCTGCACCAGCCGTTCCGACTCGGAATCGAGGGCGCTCGTCGCCTCGTCCAGAAGCAGGATCGGCGCATCCTTCAGGAAGGCGCGAGCCAGCGAAATGCGCTGGCGCTCGCCGCCAGACAGCCGACCGCCGCCCGGGCCGACCACCGTGTCGTAGCCCTCGGGCAGCCGCATGATGAAGTCATAGGCGGCGGCTGCCTTGGCGGCCTCGACGATCTCGTCGGCGGAGGCGTCCGCCCGCCCGAAGGCGATGTTGGCCCGCACCGTATCGTCGAAGAGGATCACGTCCTGGCTCACCACGGCGATGGCCCGGCGCAGGCTGGCCAGGGAGACGTCGCGCAGATCCTGCCCGTCGATCAGGACGGCTCCGTTTGTCACGTCGTAGAGGCGCGGCACGAGGGAGAGGAGGGTCGACTTGCCCGAGCCTGAGCGCCCCACCAGGGCCGTCGTCTGTCCCGCCTCGGCGACCAGATCGACGTGGTTGAGCGCCGCCGCCTCTCCGTCATAGGAGAAGGACAGATTGGAAAACCGGATCTCGCCGCCAGCCAATTGCAGCGGCTTGGCCCCCGGCTTGTCCTGGATCCGGGGTGTTTCGTCCATCACGTCGAAGGTGCGCTGCAGAGCAGACGCTGCCTCCTGGACGATGGCATTGAGATTGCCCAGCGCCCGGATCGGCTGCGCGGCCATGACGAGGGCGCTGACGAAGCCGGTGAAATCGCCCACCGTGCTCTCACCGGAAAGGATGCGCTGGCCGATCAGGATCAGGACGACGGCCACCGCGACGCCACCGCCGGTCTCGAGGATCGGGTCCATCCGCCCGCGGGCATTGGCCGCCTTCATCTTGAGATCGCGCACGTCGTCGAAGGTCTTGGCAGCCTTGGATTTCAGGTAGCGCTCGAGCCCGTAGGTCTTGGCGATGCGGGTGCCGGCCAAGCTCTCCGTGATGAGGCTTGCCATTGCGCCGGTCTGCTCCTGGGTCGAAGCCGCCACCCGGCGCAAGCTCCGTCCGATCTTCTCCACCGGATAGGCGAAGAAGGGCGCGACGAGGGTGGCCACGAGGGTCAGGACCGGGTCGATCCAGAGCATGGCCGCGACCAGGGCGATGATCGTGGTGACCTCGCGCAGGAACACCGTCGAGAGGCGGGTGAGCGCCTCCCGGATGAAGGCGAAGTCCGTCGTGAAGCGCTGGGTGAGCGCCGCCGGGCTCTCGCGCCCGATCTGGGCGAGATCGGCCTCGATCATATGGCCGTAGAGGGCCGTCTGCATGTCGGCCTCGATGCGCGTCACCACCTTGTTGGTGAGGATCGTGAGAGCGAGCAGCGAGAAGCCCTTCACGGAGGTCACGACGATCACGAAGAGCGGGGCCAGCATGATGGCCTGGGCGTCCTTGGCATCGAAGGCATCGAAGGCGGCCTTGATCAGAATCGGATAGAGGCCGGTCGCGCCGGAGACGAGAGCCACCAGCAGCAGCACCAGGGCCAGCGTCCTGCGGTGCGGGCGCATCCAGTCCCGCCACAGGCGTCTGATCAGGGGAAGGGTGTCGCCTCTCAGGAGGCTCTTGCGGGCCATGGTTCTCGAACTCTTTTGCCGAAGGCCCGCGGTTAGCATGTGAACCATCCAGCCGCAAATCTTTCGAAATACTTACAGGGCCTCAGCGCTAGTTTGCCGCTTGATAGGCAGCGTCGGCTGCCCTCGACAAGGCTCTCCGTCTGTGGCTGCATGGCCAAGCCATCGAGGGGAAAAGCGGAAATGACATTCGAGACCTGGCTCGCCTTTGCCGCGGCCTCCGCCGTCCTGATCATCATACCGGGCCCGACGATCCTGCTGGTCGTTTCCTATGCTCTGGGCCAAGGGTGGCGCACGGCCCTGCCCATGGCTGTCGGCGTGGCTCTCGGCGACTTCACGGCCATGACCCTGTCGCTGCTCGGTCTTGGCGCCCTGCTCGCCGCATCGGCCACGCTGTTTACGATCATCAAATGGCTGGGCGCCGCCTATCTCGTCTGGCTCGGCATCAGGCTGTGGCGGGCCGGCGGCACCCTCGACGCCAAGCCGCGGAACGATGCGGCTTCATCCCTCAAGATGCTGGGCCATGCCTGGCTGGTCACCGCGCTCAACCCGAAGGGCCTGACCTTCTTCGTGGCCTTCCTGCCGCAGTTCATCGATCCGAACCTGCCTCTCCTGCCGCAGGTTGGCGTGTTCGGCGCCACCTTTCTCACTCTCGCCTTCGTGAATGCCTTCACCTACGCCCTCATCGCCTCACGGGCACGCAGCGTGGTGCAGAACCCGCGGACCATGCGCGTGATCAACAGAACCGGCGGCAGCCTCCTGATCGGCGCGGGCGTCGCCACGGTGGCATTGCGAGCGGGGCAGGCCTGAGCGACCCATTCAAAAGCTGATCCTGAGCCCTCATCCTGAGGAGGTGGGAGTTTTATCGGACGGCAGCTCAGACAGAGATCCTCACACCGCCTTCAAATGCCGGATCGGACGGCCGGGAGCGATCATCTCGGCGGCAGCGATGATGCCCTGGGCATCGATGCCGAAATGGCGGTAGAGGTCCTTGACCGTGCCGGTCTGCCCGAAATGCTCCACCCCGAGCGAACGGGTGCGGTGGCCCATGACCGAGCCCATCCAGGCAAGCGTCGCTGGATGGCCGTCGATCACCGTGATCAGTCCGCAATGGGGCGGCACGTCGGCGAATAGGCGCTCCACATGGGACCTTGCATGGACGAGGCCGCGCTCCCGGGCCCGCTGCGCCGCCGTCCAGCCGGCATTGAGCCGGTCGGCGGAGGTGATGGCCAAGAGCCCGATGTCGCGCCGGTCCTCGGCCATGAGGCCCACCGCTTGAATAGCCTCCGGCGCCACCGCGCCGGTATAGGCGACGACCACCTGCGCATTCGGTCCGGGCTTCCTGAGCCAATAGGCGCCGGCCATGATGTCGGAGGCCAAGTCCGGCGACATCTCACGCTGCGGCTGTTCGAGGCTGCGGGTGGACAGGCGCAGATAGACCGAGCCGCCGGTCTCGTCGCGCAGCCAGGTCTTCTCGTCGGGCTCGCCGCCCTCGCGCTGCATGTAGTCGAAGGCCCAGCGCATGATCACGGCAAGTTCGTCGACGAAGGCCGGCTCGAAGGAGGCCAAGCCGTCCTGGGCCATGCCGACCAGCGGCGTGCCGATGGATTGATGCGCCCCGCCTTCCGGCGCCAGCGTCACGCCCGAGGGCGTAGCGACGATCATGAAGCGGGCGTCTTGGTAGCAAGCGTAGTTGAGCGCATCGGCGCCGCGATAGATGAACGGGTCGTAGAGGGTGCCGATGGGTAGGATCCGCTCGCCGAAGAGGGAGTGCGAAAGCCCAAGTGCCGAGAGCACGATAAATAAGTTCATCTCGGCGATGCCGAGCTCGATATGCTGGCCCGACGGCGAGAACTCCCAGTTGTAGGTCGAGGGTATCCGCTCCTTCTTGAAGGTGTCGACGAGGCTCTCGCGGGCGTAGAGCCCGCGCCGGTTCACCCAGGCGCCGAGATTGGTCGAGACCGTCACGTCGGGCGCCGTGGTGACGATGCGCGCGGCGAGCGCCTGATCGGAGCGGGCGAGCTCGTTAAGGATGAAGCCGAAGCCCTGCTGGGTCGACATGGCCGGATTGGCCGGAAACGCGAGTTTTTCCGGGACCGGCACCTGGGACGCGGTGTAGCGCCGCGTGCCCTTCTGGATGAACGGCACTTCGCTCAGGAAGCGCTCGATTTCCGCCTGCGGAATCTTCAGGCCCTCGAACTTGTCCCATTCGTGGCCGGGGCGCACCCCTTGTGTTGCGCGCCAAGCCTCCATCTGGGAGGGCGTCAGCATGCCGGAATGGTTGTCCTTGTGGCCGGCGAGCGGCAGGCCGAAACCCTTGATGGTATAGGCGAGGAAGCAGACCGGCCGGTCGTGCTGCCGCGCCTTCTCGAAAGCGTCGAGCAAACTCGGCAGATCATGACCGCCGAGATTCGACATGAGTTGCGCCAGCTCCTCGTCCGAGCGCCTCTCGATCAGCCGCGTCACCGGCCCCTGGTCGCCGAGATCGTCGAGAAGACGCTTCCTCCAGGCGGCACCGCCCTGGTATGTCAGCGCGGAATAGAGCTGGTTGGGGCAGGAATCGATCCAGTCCCGCAGGCGGTCTCCGCCGGGCTCCCTGAAGGCCTCCTGCATCAGCGAGCCGTGCTTCAGGACCACCACGTCCCAGCCGAAATTGCGGAACAGCGCCTCGAAGCGCTGCCACAGGCCCTCGCGGATCACCGCGTCGAGGCTCTGGCGGTTGTAGTCGATGATCCACCAGGTGTTGCGGATGCCGTGCTTCCAGCCCTCGAGCAGGGCCTCGAAGATGTTGCCCTCGTCCATCTCCGCATCGCCCACCAGCGAGATCATGCGGCCCTCAGGCATGTCCTTCGCCCAGCCATGGGCCTTCACGTAATCCTGCACGAGACTGGCGAAGAGCGTCTGCGCGACGCCTAGGCCGACCGAGCCGGTGGAGAAGTCGACATCGTCGATGTCCTTGGTGCGGGAGGGGTAGGATTGCGCGCCCCTGTAGCCCCTAAAGTTCTCCAGCTTCTCGCGGGTCTGGCGGCCGAAGAGATACTGGATCGCGTGGTAGATCGGGCTGGCATGGGGCTTGACGGCCACCCGGTCCTCCGGGCGCAGGACCGAGAAGTAGAGCGCCGTCAGAATGGTGGAAAGGGAGGCGGAGGAGGCCTGGTGCCCGCCGATCTTCATCCCGTCCTCGTTGGGACGCAGGTGATTGGCGTTGTGGATCGTCCAGGTGGAAAGCCAGAGCACCTTGCGCTCGAGGTCCTTCAAGATGCTCAGGTGCCGCGTGTCAGCCATGGGGTTCCTCCCGGTTTTGCCGAGATATAAGCCCGAAGCTTTTCCGAAGCGAGGGTTAAGGCTGGGGTATGGCTGGGAGGAGTCCAAAAACGAAAAGCCCGCCAGATGGCGGGCCTTCGTAAGACTCTCGGATTTCGAGAGAAATTGGAGCGGGCGAAGGGATTCGAACCCTCGACCCCAACCTTGGCAAGGTTGTGCTCTACCCCTGAGCTACACCCGCGCTCCGCGATGCCGTGGCATCGTTGCGAGGCCCGTGATGTGCCCCAAAACGGCGCGCTTTGCAAGAGGGTCATGCCGATCTTTTCGCCATGAGCCTTGAGCCTGCTTCATCCGGTCGCTAGCGCATCGTGCGCAAAAGTGGACCCGGTTTTCACTGGCGTGGCCCTCTGGGTCCGCGCAAAGCGATGCGCAGCTTCGAAAAGTGAGCATCGGATTGATCCCAAAAGTGGTTTCCACTTTTGGGGCCGATGCTCTAGAAGCCTGGCAGGTTTTTGGAGGATTGCCGTGGCCCATCTGTCCCCGCAGGAATTCCTGGATCGCCTGTCCGCGCTCGGCATCAAGGCCGAGACCGTGGAGCACGAGCCCGTCTTCACGGTCGCCGAATCGAAATCCGTCAAGGAGCAGGTGCCGGGAGCCCATACCAAGAACCTGTTCGTGAAGGACAAGAAGGGCCGGTTCTTTCTCATCTCCGCCAAGCACGACACGGCCATCGACCTCAAGCGCACCCACGAGGCCATCGGCGCCTCGGGCCGCCTGTCCTTCGGCTCCGCCGAGCAGATGCGCGCCCTGCTCGGGGTCGAGCCCGGCTCGGTCACGGCCTTCGCGGTGGTGAACGACACGGACGGCAAGGTCACGATGGTGCTCGACGCCAACCTCATGGAGCACGAGCGGGTGAACTTTCACCCGCTGGTCAATTCCATGACCACCGGCGTGTCGCGGGAGGATCTGGTCGCGTTCCTGCGCGCCACGGGCCATGACCCGCTGATCTTAACCCTGCCGGAGCCGCCGGCGGAATTGCCAGACAACGCTTAAGCTCCCATCTAGGGAACAGCCTCTTCTCACGTCCCCAGCCTTCGAGGATCGCATGCTGTCCGATAACCCCGCCCCCTCCGACGATCTCGTCAAGGACACCACCACTGCGACCTTCCGCCAGGACGTGCTGACCGAGTCGATGCAGCAGCCGGTGCTCGTGGATTTCTGGGCGCCCTGGTGCGGCCCCTGCAAGCAGCTCACCCCGATCCTGGAAAAGGTCGTGCGGGCCGCCGGCGGCAAGGTGAAGCTCGTCAAGATGAACATCGACGAGCATCCGCAGATCGCGGGCCAGCTCGGCGTGCAGTCCATTCCCGCCGTCTTCGCCTTCCAGCGCGGCCAGCCGGTGGACGGCTTCATGGGCGCCCTGCCGGAAAGCCAGATCAAGGGTTTCATCGAGCGCCTCGTGGGCCCGCTCGGCCCCGGCGCGGCGGAGGAGATCCTCGCCGAGGCCGACCAGCTGGCCGCTGCCGGCGACATGGGCGGAGCGGCCGAACTCTATGCCGCCGTGCTGTCGCAGGATCCGGAGAACGTCACGGCGCTCGCCGCCCTCGTGAAGCTGCATGTGGAGGTGGGCGATCTCGAAGGCGCCAGGCGCTTCCTCGCCATGGCCCCGGAGGCCAAGGCGGGCGATCCCGCCCTCGCCGGCGCCCGTGCGGCGATCGAACTCGCCGAACAGGCAGGCTCCCTGGGCGATCTCGCCGACCTCCAGCGCCGGGTCGAAGCCGATGCCGCGGACCATCAGGCGCGCTTCGATCTCGCCATCGGCCTGAACGCCCGCGGGCGGCGGGAAGAAGCGGTCAACCACCTCCTTGAAATCGTCCGCCGCGACCGCAATTGGAACGATGACGGCGCGCGCAAGCAGCTTGTCCAGTTCTTCGAAGCCTGGGGTCCGATGGACGAGATGACCCTGGCAGGACGGCGCAGGCTCTCCTCGCTCCTGTTCGCTTGACGCCGCATAACGGTTTGGGAGATCGGAATGGGAATGAACGCGGCATACCGAGGGCCCGAGGATTGCCCGTCGGTCATCCCCGTCTTTCCCCTTCCCGGCGCGCTTCTCCTGCCGCGCGGGCAGATGCCCCTCAACATCTTCGAGCCGCGCTATCTGGCGATGGTCGATGAGGCGCTCAAAGGCAGCCGCATCATCGGCATGGTGCAGCCCGATGCGGACAACGATTCGCACGCAACCGTTCCCAAGCTCTACCGGGTCGGCTGCGCCGGCCGCATCACGCAGCTCGCCGAGACCGGCGACGGCCGGTACCTCATCACCCTCATCGGCATCGCGCGCTTCCGCATCGAGGAGGAGCTGCCGCCGATCGATCTCTTTCGCCGCTGCCGCGTGACCTTCGAGCCCTTCAGGTCCGACTTCACGGCCCGCGCCGGCGAGAACGACGTCGATCGGGAAGGCGTGGTGAAGGCCTTGCGCGACTTCGTCGAGGCGGTGCATGTGAAGGTCGATTGGCGCGGGATCGAGGAGGCGCCCAACGAGGCCCTCGTGAACGCTCTGTGCATGATGAGCCCCTTCGACGTCCGCGAGAAGCAGGCGCTGCTCGAAGCGCCCAATCTCAAGACGCGGGCGGAGGTTCTCATCGCGCTCACCGAGATCGAGCTCGCCCGCAGCGGCGCCGGCTCCGACTCGACCATGCAATAGGACAGATCATGCCCATGGTGCCGGATACCCCTCAAGCGGACACGCCTCAGCCTGTCGAGGCGACGCGGATCGACCCCAAGCTCCTCGAGCTTCTCGTCTGCCCGCTCACCAAGGAAACCCTGGAATATGACGCCGCCCGGCAGGAGCTGATCAGCCGCCGCGCCAAGCTCGCCTACCCGATCCGCGACGGCATCCCGATCATGCTGCCGGAAGAGGCAAGACAATTGGCGGATTGAAGCTTTCTCTCAGCGTCATCCCGGACGGCGACAGCCGATCCGGGATCGCGTGCAGGATATGGCTCTAAGCTCCCTCTCCCTGAGGGAGAGGGTTGGGGTGAGGGGTTAGTGTCCTCTCCGGATAGACTTGTGACCCCTCACCCGCGCCTCCGGCGCGACCTCTCCCACCGGGAGAGGTGAAGGGAGCCACACTTATCCAGCGATCCCGGCTCGGCCCACGCCGTTCGGGATGACGCTCACGGCACTTGTTCCGCAATTGCCTCCGCCAGCGCGAGCACGCGCCTCGCCATCTCAGCATGAAGCCGCTCGACCATGCGGCCGTTGAGATTGATCGCCCCCTTCCCCGCGTTCTCCGGCTGCTCGAAGGCGGACACGATGGCGCGAGCGCTTTCCACCTCCTCCTGTGACGGCGCGAAGATGTCATTCGCTGCAGCGATCTGATCCGGGTGGATCAGCGTCTTGCCGTCGAAGCCGCAATCGCGGCCCTGCCCGCACTCGGCACGAAAGCCCTCCGCATCGGACAGGCTGTTGTAGACCCCGTCGAGAATGTCGATGCCGTGCGCGCGTGCGGCGGCGAGCGCCGTCATGAGCCAGGGGAGCATCGTGGCGCGTCCCGGCAGCAGGCGGGTGCGGGTGTCCTTGGCGAGATCGTTCGTGCCCATGACGAAGCAGGACAACCGCGTGTCGACATCACGGGCCGCGCTGGCGATGTTCTCCGCATGGAGAATCGCCAGCGGCGTCTCGATCATCGCCCAGATGCGGGTGCGCTCCGCCGCTCCAAGCCTGCGCAGGCGCAGGCCCACCGCCGCGAGCGTTTCCGCCGACGAGACTTTCGGCACGAGGATCCCGTCGGGCGCCGCCACAACGGCGGCCGCAAGATCCGCCTCGCCCCAGGACGTCTCGAGGGCGTTGATGCGGATCACCAGCTCCCGTTTCCCGTAGCCGCCTGTCTGCACCGCCGCACAGACCTGTTCGCGCGCAGTGACCTTCGCATCAGGCGCCACCGCATCCTCGAGGTCGAAGATCACCACGTCCGCGGCAAGATTCTTCGCCTTCTCGATGGCTCTAGCATTGGAGCCCGGCATGTAGAGCGCGCTGCGGCGCGGGCGGATGGGTGTCATGGCGTCTTCCTCGAGATGTGAAACGGTTTTAATCATGGTCCGCGTTGAAGAACAGTGTCTTGCCAACCCGCTGAATGCATACTGCCGTCATGGCCGGACTTGTTCCGGCCATCCACGTCTTGAGCGCTGGGGAGGGTAAGACGTGGATCCCCGGGACGAGCCCGGGGATGACGAAGAGAGACAGACAATGTGGGTTGCTGGAGTCGATGGCTGCAGAATCGGCTGGATCGCGGTGCTCATGCGGGCGGACGATCCGCAGGCCCATCGCATCGTGACGGCACCGACGCTCGCCGCCATCGTCGATGCGCCGGAGCAGCCGGCGGTGGTCGCCGTCGACATGCCCATCGGCCTACCGGAGCGCACGCAAGGATCGGGCCGCGTGCCGGAGCAGCTGATCCGACCGCTGCTCGGGCAGCGGCAATCCTCCGTCTTCGCCATTCCCTCGCGCCGCGCTGTCGAAGCCCAGGATTACGGGGAGGCCTGCGCGATCGCCGCCGCAACCTCCGATCCGTCGCGAAAGGTGTCGCGGCAGGGCTTTGCCATCTTTCCCAAGATCCGCGAGATCGACGCGCTGCTGCGCGCCCGGCCCGATCTCATACCGCAGGTCTTCGAGGTGCATCCCGAGCTCGCCTTCTGGGCTCTGAACGACCGGAAAGCGCTCAACGAGCCGAAGAAGGTGAAGGGCGTGCCTTACGGTCTGGGCATGGCCCTGCGGCGCGAGCTTCTCGCGCGATCCGGTCTCCTGCCCTGCGGCTTGATCCAGTCGCCTCCGCCCCGTGGCGCAGCTCAGGACGACCTGCTCGATGCGCTTGCGGGGTTGACCGTGGCGCTCGATATCGCGAGAGGTGGGGGACAACCCTTTCCCGACCCGCCTGGCCGCGACGCCCACGGCCTGCCGGTCGCCATCTGGACGCTCCGCTCATGACCATCACCCGCGCCGAGATCGAAGCCGCCCATACCCGCATCGCTCCCCATGTGCGCCGCACGCCGGTTCTGCACCAGAACAGGGCCTTCGGCCATGACGGACCGGTGAGCCTGAAGCTCGAATTCCTGCAGCATGCGGGCTCGTTCAAGACCCGCGGCGCCTTCAATGCCATTCTGTCCGGTGCTGTCCCCTCTGCCGGTGTCGCCGCGGCCTCCGGCGGCAATCACGGCGCAGCGGTGGCCTATGCAGCCAAGCAGGTCGGCGTCAGGGCGCGCATCTTCGTGCCGGAGATCTCCAGCCCCGCCAAGATCTCCGTCATCCGCTCGCACGGCGCCGAGGTGGTGATCGGCGGTGCGCGCTATGCGGATGCCCAGGACGCCTGCGATCTTTATGTGGCGGAGAGCGGCGCCCTGCGCATCCATCCCTTCGCGGCAGCAAGCACCATGGCGGGTCAGGGCACCGCCGCCCTCGAATGGGAGCAGGACGGCCCCGGCCTCGACACCGTTCTCGTAGCGGTCGGCGGCGGCGGCCTCATCAGCGGCGTCGCTAGCTGGTGGGCCGGCCGCCTGAAAATCGTGGGCGTGGAGCCGGAAGGCTCTCGGGCACTCCATGCCGCCCTTGCAGCCGGAGGGCCGGTCGACGTGGAGATCGATTCCGTCGCGGCCGATTCGCTCGGCGCGAAGAATACCGGCGATCTGGTCTATGGCATCTGCCGGGAGAGCGTCGATCACGTGGCGCTCGTCACCGACGAGGCGATCCGCGACGCCCAGCGGCTGCTCTGGCGCGATTACCGCATTGCATCCGAGCCCGGAGGCGCCGCGGCTCTGGCCGCGCTCGTCTCGGGGGCCTATAAACCTCGCTCGGGCGAGCGCGTCGGCGTGCTCCTGTGCGGGGCCAATGTCGAACTGCAGAAACTCGCCGAGATCACCCATCCTTGAACGGAAGGACACCCATGTTCCCGCAACGTCTGACCGAAGGCTACCGCGCCTTTCTCGATGACCGCTTCCCGCGCGAGAAGAACCGTTTCGAGACGCTCGCCGAAAAGGGGCAATCTCCGGAGGTGATGGTGATCGGCTGCTGCGACAGTCGCGTATCGCCCGAGGTCATCTTCGATGCGAGCCCCGGCGAATTGTTCGTGGTGCGCAATGTGGCCAATCTCGTCCCTCCCTATGAAACTGGCGGTGAGTTCCACGGCACGTCCGCGGCTCTCGAATTCGCCGTGCAGGCCCTGCGCGTGAAGCATATCGTGGTTCTGGGTCATGCCCGTTGCGGCGGCATCCGCGCCTTCGCGGATGATACGGCTCCGCTGTCGCCGGGCGATTTCATCGGTCGCTGGATGAGCATGATCAAGCCGGCGGGCGAAAAGCTCGGGCCGCATGACGGCAATCTGGAAGACTATCTGCCACGCCTTGAACTCGCCGCCATCGAGCACAGCCTTCGGAACCTCATGACGTTCCCCTGCGTGCGCATCCTGGTGGAGCGCGGCAAGCTTCATCTCCACGGCGCCTATTTCGGGGTCGCAAACGGTGTGCTGCTGGTGCGCGATCCGGAGACGGGCGAGTTCAGGCCGGTGCTGGAAGACATGCCGGAACGCGTGTCGATGTTTTCCGCCCGGGAGGTGAAGGGATAGACACATCGGCCACTCACACAGTCTCTCGCCTTCTCGCAGGTTCACCGGAAACGCTCATGGCCACCATTCGCAATCCCATCCTGCCGGGCTTCAACCCGGATCCGGCCTTCTGCCGGGTCGGCGACGATTACTACATCGCAACCTCCACCTTCGAGTGGTATCCTGGGGTGCAGATCCACCATTCGCGCGACCTTGTGAACTGGCGACTGGCCTGCCGTCCGCTCGATCGCCGATCCCAGCTCGACATGCGCGGCAATCCCGACAGCTGCGGCGTCTGGGCGCCCGCGCTCACCTACGCGGACGGCCTGTTCTGGCTGATCTACACCGACGTGAAGCGTCGCCTCGGCAATTTCAAGGACACGCACAACTACCTTGTGACCGCGCCGTCCATCGAAGGCCCGTGGTCCGATCCCGTTTATGTGAACTCATCGGGCTTCGATCCCTCCCTGTTCCATGACGACGATGGCCGCAAGTGGTTCGTCAACATGGTCTGGGATCACCGCCGGCGCCGCAGCTCCTTCGACGGCATTCTCCTCCAGGAATACTCACCCACCGAGCAGCGCCTCGTCGGCCCGATCAAGAACATCTTCAAGGGCAGCCCGCTCGGCCTCGTCGAAGGGCCGCATCTGTGGAAGCGCAACGGCTGGTACTACCTGACCGTGGCCGAAGGCGGCACCGCCTACAACCATGCCGTCACGATGGCGCGCTCCCGAACCATCGACGGGCCTTACGAGCTTCATCCGAACACGCATCTCATCACCAGCAAGGACGCTGCGGATGCGCCGCTCCAGCGGGCTGGCCATGGCTTCCACGTGGAAACCTCCACGGGCGAGGTGTTTCATACCCATCTGTGCAGCCGCCCGCTGCCCGGGACGCGGCGCTCGCCCCTGGGGCGGGAAACGGCCATCCAGCGGGTGGTCTGGCATGAGGACGATTGGCTCTATCTGGCGCAGGGAGGGCAGGTGCCGGCCGTCGAGGTCGAAGGTCCCAGCCTGCCGCCGCATCCGGTTCCGCCCGAGCCCGAACGTCACGACTTCGACGCGGGCGAGCTTCCCTCCCCGTTCCAGTGGCTGAGGACGCCCGAGCCGGAGCGCATCTTCTCGCTCTCGGCGCGCCCAGGCTCCTTACGCCTCTACGGACGCGAGTCGATTGGAAGCTGGTTCGAGCAGGCCCTGGTGGCACGCCGTCAGACGGCCTGGATCTATTCGGCCGAGACGGTGGTGGAGGTCCAGCCGGACAGCTACCAGCAGCTCGCCGGCCTGATCTGCTATTACGACCGGGCGCGCTTTCATTATCTGGCGGTCTCCGCCGATGACGAGGGGCGGCGGGTGCTGCAGGTCATCTCCTGCCTGGGCGATCACCCGGATGCCCTGATGACCTATGCGCTGGAGAGCGATCTGCTCCTGCCGGCAAGCGGCCCGGTCCATCTGGGAGTCGATGTGCGGCTTGCGGAGCTGCGGTTCCGATGGTCCGAGGACGGCGAGACCTGGACGCCCGTCGGCCCCGTGCTCGATGCGAGCATCCTGTCAGACGAGGCAGGTCCGGGTGCTCACGGCTCGTTCACGGGAGCCTTCATCGGAATGGCCGCCCACGACATGACCGGGCGCGCCCTGCCGGCGGATTTCGACTTCTTCACTTATCGCGAGGATCAATCGGCAGCGGATTGAAACAAATGGCCGCCCGAAGGCGGCCTTTCATCGTTGATGCGCAGTCGATCAGGCCGCCTGCTTCTTCGGCTTCAGCAGGCCGCGATTGGCCATGGCCTCGGCGATCTGGACCGCATTGAGGGCCGCCCCTTTCCGCAGATTGTCGGAGACGCACCAGAAGGACAGGCCGTTCTCGACCGTGATGTCCTCGCGGATGCGGGAGATGTAGGTCGCGTCCTCGCCCGCCGCCTCGTGCGGGGTGATGTAGCCGCCGGGCTCGCGCTTATCGACCACCAGGATGCCAGGGGCCGCGCGCAGGATGTCGCGCGCCTCGTCCGCCGTGATCGGCTTCTCGAATTCCACATTCACGGCTTCCGAGTGGCTGATGAAGACCGGCACGCGCACGCAAGTTGCGGTGAGCTTGATCTTCGGGTCGAGAATCTTCTTGGTCTCGGCCATCATCTTCCACTCTTCCTTCGTGTACCCGTCCTCCATGAACACGTCGATATGGGGGATCAGGTTGAAGGCGATGCGCTTGGGAAATTTCTTCTCCTGCACGTCCTGCAGCGAGTAGAGCGCCTTGGTCTGGCGGTCGAGCTCGTCCATGCCGTCCTTGCCGGCGCCGGAGACCGACTGGTAGGTAGCCACCACCACGCGCTTGATGGTGGCGTGGTCATGGAGCGGCTTCAAGGCCACCACGAGCTGCGCCGTGGAGCAGTTCGGGTTGGCGATGATGCCCTTCTTCATGTTGCGCAGGGCCTCGGCATTCACCTCCGGCACCACCAGGGGCACGTCCGGGTCGTAGCGCCAGGCGGAGGAGTTGTCGATCACCACCGCGCCCTGGGCCGCGATCTTCGGCGACCATTCCTTGGAGACCTCTCCGCCGGCGGACATGAGGCAGATATCGACGTCCGAGAAGTCATAGGTGTCGAGGGTTTTGGTCTTGAGGGTCCGGTCGCCGAAGGAGACTTCCGTCCCCTGGCTGCGGCGGGAGGCCAGCGCCACCACCTCATCGGCCGGGAAGGCCCGCTCGGCGAGGATGCTCAGCATCTCGCGGCCCACATTGCCGGTCGCACCGACGACGGCGATCTTGAAACCCATCGATCTTCTCCTGTTGTGGCTCTCCCCGGAAAACTTAAAAAACCCTGTTCGGGTGTCGCCTCTCGCCCCGACGGGAGAGAGGACCGGGGACGACGAGGCTATGCGACCGTGCTTTTCACGGTCGTCGTGGCGGTTTTCGTTTTGCTCGTCGTAAAGGTGAGCAGCGCCATGGCCATCGTCCATCCAGAAGCCTGAAGCAGGCTTCGATCCAATCACCAACACACCAAAGGTTCGCCTTCGTCAAGCGTTCTCTTTGCGGCACTTGGTCTAATACGGCCCCCTGTTGCTTAACCTTCGGTTTACCTTGCTTAGCAAAAGCTTTCGGATCGCCCGCCTTGTCACGGTAGAACATGGGGACGGCGTAATCGCCGGGATTGATTGGTGGCGCGATGCCGAGGGCAGGCTATGCCGAATGGGACGAGGAGGATCTCGCCGACTGGGTCGACGAGCGCCCCTCCCGTCGCCTGGGGCGCAGGCGCACGCCCTGGCTGCGGGTGATCCTGATGTCCTCCTGCAGCATCGCGGGACTTGCCTATCTCGCCCTGCAGCAGGAACCGGCTCGCCGTCCGGCCGAGAGATCGAAGCAGGTCCGCTCCTCCGTTCTGGTCGCGCCCGTGCCGGCCTGGAAGCCGGTCTCGCCCTCCCCTGCTGCCTACGCGCTCGCCAGTGCCCCGGGCTCCATCGCCATGGAGGCGCGGCAGCATGCGAACGGCGCGCGGGAGGACACCCTGGTTCTCGGCCGCTTCGGCGATTTCCGCTACGCGCAGGTTTCCCTCGTGCAGGGCATGCCTGAGACAGCGGGAAGTTTCTACATCGACATCGTGCGCCGGGCTGCCCGGGCAGGCCTGGCCGTCGCCCATCAGGGCCAGGGCCGGATGGTGACGACGAAATTCGGCACCGTCGAAGCTGCGCCCCTGACCCTGGCGGCCAGGGGCGAGCAGGCCTGTCAGGCCTTCCGCTTCGCGGACGGGGCGGCCGATTTCAGCTTCCAGGGCTGGCTCTGCGGCTCCTCCGCTCCCGACGAGGCGCAGCTGGCCTGCTTCATCGACGGGATCGCGCCGGCCGGCAGCCCCAGTCCTGCTCTGAAAGCCGTCTTCGCGCGTGCGGATCGCAGCCGGACGGAAGCCTGCGGAGCGAGCGCCCGCACCGCCTCCGCGGCGGTCAGGCCTCCGGCCCGACCGTGACCGCGACCCGGTGCATGACGTTGCAGCCGTAGCCGTTCGGATTCCAGTTCGCGGCGCGGAAGGGCTGGGCCCGTCCCTGTGAGTCGGTCGCACGGGCAAAGATCTCGTAGGGTCCGTCGCCGGGCAGGCTCAGCGCCGCCTGCCAGCGCACCCAGTCGTAGCGGTTGCGCGGCGGCGTCATCGCGGCCTCGGTCCAGGTCGCGCCGCCGTCATGGGTCACCTCGACCCGTGCCACCTCGTCGTCACCTGCCCAGGCCGCGCCCCGGACTGCGATGGAGCGCGTGCCCGCCGGATAGCGGCCCCCATCCGCCGGCGCGGTGACGATGCTGCGCACCGGCATCGATTCGAGAATGCGGGTTTCGACACCCTGCCCCTCTGAACCCGGAGCCAGGGGACGGACCGGCAGGCGATAGGACAAGCCGGTCATCCCCGGCCCGTCGTGCTCCCGGTCGCGGATCCAGATGCGCTTGAGCCATTTCTGGCTTAAGGAACCGGGCCAGCCCGGCACGATGAGGCGCAAGGGGCCGCCGTGGATGAAGGGCAAGGGCTCGCCGTTCATGGCCCAGACCAGAAGCGTGTGCTCCTCCAGCGCCTTGGCGATGGGCACGCCGCGGGACATGGCCTGCTTGTCATGGCTGCCGTGCTTGTCGGGATCGGCGCCGAAATGGCCGGTGAACAGCGCGGAGTCATTCAGGCCGACCTCGCGCAGCACGTCGCCCAGCGACACGCCCGTCCATTCCGCGCAGCCGACGCCGCCGTTGGTCCAGGGATTGCCCTCAGCCTTGGGCTCGAAGAAGGAGCGGCCGTTGCCGCCGCATTCGAGCACCATGCGGAGAATCTTGTGCGGAAAGCGGCTCTTGAGCGCCGCGAGCGTGAGATTCAGCGGACGCTCCACTTCGCCGTCGATGGTGAAGGTCCAGCCGTCCGCATCCGTCACCGGTTCAGGCAGCAGGCCGTTGTTGCGCACGAAGAAGCGCGAGATCGGCGTCGTCTCGTCGTCGAGAAGCTCCTCGGGCGTCTCGGCCACGAGAGGAACATCGCCCAGCAGGCTCAAGCCGTCCTTTCCTGAGAGCCCGAATTCAACGCTAAGCCTGTCCTGCATCGATGGCGTCCTCCTCACCTTGCGGTGAACGGCATAGTTCGACGGAACCAATGTATGGGGGGTCGTCTTGTTTTGACAGTATTCAAGCGTAACGACGGCGCACAGTGAAAAGAACTGGCGCGCCCCTCTGGAGGTTTAACCATGCGCCGCATCGCACTTTTGGGTCTGGCTTCGTTGGCTGCGCTTACGACTGTCTCTGTGGCGGATGCGCAGACTCGAGACCGTCCCCTCGTCCTCCGGGTCCAGCCCCGCAGCTTCCTCGACCCGGGTCCGGTCGTGCCGGTCGGTTCGATGAACCGCTACGTCACGGCGCCGATGGTCTCCGCCATCGCGAACCCGCCCTACGGTTATCAGAAAGACCGCTTCGGCGAGGGCGCGCTGCCCGACCCGGTCACCAACGGACCGTTCGTCGGCGCGCGCAACCCCTTCCCCATGTTTGGCGTTCCGGACGTCGAGGCGACAGGCTCAATCCGGTAATGCATGACGTGGAGCGAAAAGCCCCGGGCTATGCCCGGGGCTTTTCCTGTTACGACTGGGCTTCAAGCTCCTTGACGATGGCGTCGCCCACATCCTGCGTGCCGACCGCATTCATGCCCGGGCCGGCGATGTCCTTCGTGCGGGTGCCGGAGGCGAGCACTTTGGCGATAGCCTTGTCGAGGCGATCCGCCTCGTCGAGCAGACCGAAGGAATAGCGCAGCGCCATGCCGAAGGAGCCGATCATGGCGATCGGATTCGCAAGCCCCTTGCCGGCGATGTCCGGCGCCGAGCCATGGACCGGCTCATAGAGTGCCTTGCGCTTGCCGGTCGTCGGATCTTCCGCGCCGAGCGAAGCGGAAGGCAGCATGCCGAGCGAGCCGGTGAGCATGGCCGCGATGTCCGACAAGATATCGCCGAACAGATTGTCGGTGACGATCACGTCGAACTGCTTCGGCCAGCGCACGAGCTGCATGGCGCAGTTGTCGGCGAGCACGTGCTCGAGCTCCACGTCGGAGAACTCCGCCTTGTGGATGCGCGTGACCACCTGGCGCCAGAACACGCCGGTCTTCATCACGTTGAACTTTTCGGCCGAGGAGACCTTGTTGCGGCGCTTCTTTGCGAGGTCGAAGGCGACGCGGGCGATGCGCTCCACTTCATGCGTGTGATAGAGCTGGGTGTCGACGGCGCGCTGCGAGCCGTCCTCCAGGGTCACGATCTCCTTGGGCTCGCCGAAATATACGCCGCCGGTCAGCTCGCGCACGATCATGATGTCGAGGCCTTCCACCACCTCGCGCTTGAGCGAGGAGGCGTCCGCCAGGGCCGGGTAGCAGATCGCCGGACGCAGATTCGCGAAGAGGCCGAGATCCTTGCGCAGGCGCAAAAGGCCCGCCTCGGGGCGCACCGCATAGGGCACGCTGTCCCACTTCGCACCGCCGACGGCGCCGAAGAGCACCGCATCGGCTTCCTGAGCACGGCTCATGGCGGCCTCCGAGATGGACGCGCCGTGCGCGTCATAGGCCGAGCCGCCGACGAGGTCCGTCTCGGTCTCGAAGCCGACGCCACGCTTGCGGAACCAGCCCACGATCTTCTCGACCTCGCGCATGACCTCCGGACCGATGCCGTCGCCGGGGAGAAGGAGAAGCTTGTGCGTTGCCATGGGAAGACCCCTGTTCTGTCGTGATCGAATGCAGGGTTCTTAAAAGGCCGATCAGGCCGCTTGGCAAGCGTTCATCGCGTTGGCCGTTAGGAGAAGGCCCGGTCAGCCCTTCGCCTCCCTGCGATCCTTCGGCGTCCGCACCACCGTGACCGAGCATGGCGCCTCGGCCACCACCTGCGACGAGACGCTGCCAAGATAGCGCCTCAACGCCGACGAGGCCCTGGCGCCGATCACGATGTGATCCACGTTGTTGCGCCGGGCGTAATCGACCAGCGCCGCCGCCGGGTCGGGCGCCTCCAGCACGCTGTAGGAGATCCGCTCTTCCGGAATCTCAAGCGACGAGCCCCAGTGCCTGAGCTGAACGAGGCGCTGGACATGCAGGGAGTTGCCCTCCGCATCTTCCAGGATGTCGACCGCGATGCGCGAGGTCTTGAGAATGTTGACGCAGGCGATGCGGGCCTCGTTCTCGATGGAGAGGATGCGCCCGACCATCAGCCGTAACGAGTCGGCGAGATCCTCGCTGCCCGGCGACAGATCGACGGCGGCGAGCACGATGGGCGCGCGGGAAAGCTGGCCGGCGATGTTAGGTGTCTCCAGCGGCTGGGCTTTGCGGGCTTTCAGCCAGCGCCGGAACGTCTTCATCCCGCTGTCGCGCTCCAGGCGCTGCGCCCGCTCGGTGAGCTTCACCTGATCGGGGTTGTCCAGGTCGAGGGCGAGCTGGGCCGCCGTCGCATAGCGGTCCTGCGGGTCGACCTCCAGGCAGCGCAGGATAATCTCCTGCAGCCAGGGCGGGCAATCGGGGCGCAAGGCCCGCGGCGGCACCGGATCACGCCACAGACGGCGGCGGATCTGCCCGCCGCGGGGATTGCCGAAGGGACGTTTCCCCGTGACGAAGAAATACAGCATCACGCCCAACGCAAAGAGATCGCTGCGCGGGTCGGCCCGGTCCTGCAGCACCTGCTCGGGAGCCATGTAGGGGGTGGTGCCGAAGGGCTCCCGGAACTCCTCGGCCAGGAGGTCGGGCAAGAGCTCGTGCCGGGCAAAGCCGTAATCGATGAGCACGGCCTCGCCGGTCTCGCGGATCATCACGTTGCTCGGCTTGATGTCGAGATGGATCACGTGCTGGAGGTGCAGGTCGTGGAGCGCGTGCGAGACGTTCGCGCCAATGGCGACCACCTCGGGCCAGGGCAGCGGCACCTCTTCAAGCCGGGCTTTCAGGGACTCGCCTGGAATCCACTCCATGACGATGTAGGGCATCGGATCGAGCGGTCCCGCGGCGACGAAGCGGGGCACATGCGGACCGGTCAGGCGCGGCATGATCATCTGCTCGGTCTCGAAGCAGACGATGGGCAGCGGGTCGTCGCTGTCGAGGAGCAGCGGGATCTTCATGACGAGCGGCGTCGGATCGCCCTCGCGTGTCACGGTCCAGAGCTGCGCCATGCCGCCCGTGCCCAGGTGCTCCTGCAGCTCGAAGCCGTCGATCACCCTGCCGGGAGAGAGGCGCCAGCGCACGGGTCAGCGGCCCTGTTCGAGGCGAAGCGCCAGCTTCTCGGGCAAGCCAGCCTCCCGCACCTTCCGGGCGGCGGTGGCCGTGTCGTAGGGAACGCGCAAATAGCGCAGGGTCTGGCGCGCCGTGTCGAAAACCGCATAGTTCGCCGCCGCCACCCCATCGCGCGGCTGGCCGACGGCGCCGATGACCGCGAGCCAGGTGCGGGTCGGCAGGAGCGGGATGTCGTTGTTGGCCACTGGCGAGAAGGTGCCGACCTTGGCGGTGGTGCTCATGTGGTAGAGCATGGGCACATGCACATGGCCGCAGAAGGTGATATGCGCCTCGACCCGGGAAAAATGCCGGATCGCCTCCATGGGCCCGTCCATGTAGTCCCAGTTGCGCGGGGCATAGCCGTTGGCGTGGACATAGAGCACGTTCCCCTCCTCGTGGACGAGGGGAAGATCGGCGAGGAACCGGTGCTGCTCGGGCCCGAGCTGGCCGCGTGTCCAGCGGATCGCCTCACGGGCGGTGCCGTTCATGTCCTCGTCGGAGCCGTCGATGGCGGCATCGTGGTTGCCCAGCAGCGCGACGGCGCCCTGGTCCACCATGGCCCTGATCGTATCGACGACCCAGGCCGGATCGGCGCCGTATCCGACATAATCGCCCAGGAAGATGAAGCGGTCGACCTTGAGCAGGCGCGCATGCGCAAGGCAGGCCGAGAGCGCTTCGCGGTTGCCGTGGATGTCGGTGAGGATGGCGATGAGCATGGAGCCAGTACAACTCCAAACACCACGCCACCGCAAGCCAACCGATGGTTGGCGGGGCTTCAGCCCCGCAGCGCTTCCAGCACCTTGCCGCCGGGGCGGCCGCGCGGCTCGAGGCCGATGCGGCGTTCCACGTCCTTGATCGCCTCGCGGGTCTTGGAGCCGATCTTGCCGTCAGGCTCGCCCACGTCGTAGCCGCGGGCGGTGAGCAGCTGCTGCAGCTCGCGGCGCTGGGCGCGCGACAGCGGCGGATCGTCCGTGGGCCAGGCGGTCTGGATGCCGGACAGGCCTTTCAGCCGGTCGCCCAGCAGCGCGATGGCCAACCCGTAGGACTCGGCGGCGTTGTAGGAATAGACCGCGTCGAAGTTCCTGGTGACGAGGAAGGCCGGGCCGTTGACGCCTGCCGGGATGATGATGCCGGCCGCATAACTGCCTTCGAGCGGACGCCCGTCGACGCGGCGCACGCCCATGGCGGCCCAAGTGCTCAGCGGCTTCTTGTTCTTGCGCCCGGCAAGGCCCGCATTGAAGTTTGCCGGCAGGCGCACCTCGTAGCCCCAGGGCAGGCCGTTCACCCAGCCGGCTTTCTTCAGGAAGTTCGCCGTGGAGTGCACCGCATCCGGCACGGAGGCCATGATGTCGCGGCGACCGTCCCCGTCGCCATCGACGGCCAGGCGCTGGAAGGTGGAGGGCATGAACTGGGTGTGGCCGAAGGCACCCGCCCAGGAGCCGCGAAGATTGGCCGGATTGATGTCCCCGTCCTCCACGATCTTGAGCGTCGCCATCAGCTCGCCCTTGAAATACTCGTTGCGACGCGGCGCATAGCAGACAAGCGTCGCGAGCGACTGCACGAGGGGCCGCCCGCCGATATCCTTGCCGAAATTCGATTCCACGCCCCAGACGCCCGCGATGGCATGGCGGTCGACGCCGAAGCGGCCTTCCGCCGAGGCCAGGGCCTGCCCCCATTGGCGCATGGCGGCGCGGCCGTCCTGCACCCGCTCGTCGTCGACAAGGGCCGAGAGATAGTCCCAGATCGCCGTTTTGAACTCCGGCTGGTTGTTCATGAGCTCAAGGATCGTCAGATCCGGCGTGAGGCCGCGGGTCGCGGCATCGAAAGCCTGGCCGGAGATGCCCTTGGCGGCGGCCTGGGATTTCAGGCCGGCGAGGCAGGAGCCGAAATCGGCCTGGGCGACTGCCGGCGTCGCAGCGGCTAGGCCCGCAAGAACGAGAAGAGTGGAGGCGAGGAATGTCTTCATGCCCCGCACCTTGCAGGGAATTTGGTTAATCTTGTGGAAACGGGGCAGTGCCTCACGCTTTCGTTAGCCGGGGCATTGGCTCAACCGGCCTCAATTTCCGGATCAGGAAGATTGGTCTGGATCCAACGGTCGCTCACATGAATGTCGGTGGTCTCCAGCCGCCCCGGGCCGAGATTGACGAACTTGTGCGGAACACCCGCCGGTCCGAAGACGACCTGACCCCTTTCGCATTCGAAGCGCTCGTCGCCCACGGTGAACAGCGCCCGACCCTCGCGGATGATGAAGATCTCGTCATAGGGATGAACGTGCCATTTCGGCCCGACGCCGACCTCTTCCGTGGCATAGAAGAGCACGGTCACGCCGGTGCCCAGCGTGCTCCCCTCGACATGGCCCTTCCAGAAAAGGTCGGGGTGGGTCGCCCACTCGGCCCGATCAAGAACCCGTGGCTTGGCTTTCGTCATCGCTCACCTCATGAGCGGAGGAAGAGACTTTTATGCCCAGGCCCGCTCGCCGAGTTTCTTCTCGAAGCTGTCGATGGCGGAGGCCTTTTCCATGGTCAGGCCGATGCCGTCGAGGCCGTTGAGCATGCAGTGCTTCTTGAACGGGTCGATGTCGAAGGTGATCTTGCCGCCGTCGGGACCGCGGATCTCCTGGCTCTCCAGGTCGATTGTCAGCGTCGCGTTGGCGCCGCGGCTGGCATCGTCGAAGAGCTTCTCCAGGTCTTCCGGAGAGACCGTGATCGGCAGGATGCCGTTCTGGAAGCAGTTGTTGTAAAAAATGTCGGCGAAGCTCGTGGAGATCACGCAGCGGATGCCGAAATCGAGCAGCGCCCAGGGGGCATGCTCGCGGGACGAGCCGCAGCCGAAATTGTCGCCCGCCACCAGGATCTTGGCGTTGCGGTAAGCTGGCTGGTTGAGCACGAAATCCGGATTCTCCGAGCCATCCTCGCGATAACGCATCTCCGAGAACAGGCCGGTGCCGAGCCCCGTGCGCTTGATCGTCTTCAGGTACTGCTTGGGGATGATCATATCGGTGTCGATATTGATGATCCGCAGCGGCGCCGCGACGCTTTCCAGCACGGTGAACTTGTCCATTTTCTTCAATCCTTCGGGCGGCTGCCGGGCCGCTGTGAGAGGCCTCATATCAAAGGCCTTTGGGGATCGCTAGGGCAACGATGGTCGCGCCGGGCAAGAAATTTCGTCCGCCAAGCTCGAGACGTAATTTTATGAGTCTCATCCGGCCGCCGCCTCGATCGCCTCCATGTCCTCGTCGGAGAGGCCGAAATGGTGGCCGATTTCGTGCACCAGCACATGGGTGACGATGTGGCCCAAGCTCTCCTCGTGCTCGGCCCAATAGTCGAGGATGGGGCGGCGGTAGAGCCAGACCATGTTGGGAAACTGGCCCGTCTGCATCATCGCGCCGCCCTGGGCGAGGCCGATGCCGCGAAAGAGGCCCAAAAGATCGAAGGGCGTCTCGCAGTCCATCTCCTGCAGGGTCTCGTCATCGGGGAAATCCTCGACCCGGATCACGACGCCTTCGCACAGGGCGCGGAACGCGTCCGGCAGGCGTGCATAGGCCGTCTCGGCAAGGGTTTCGAGATCCGCAAGGGAGGGTGCGTGGAGATTGGCCCAGCTGGTCATGGCGTCAGAGAATATCCAATTGAACCAGAAGCCAAACCGCCAGGATCACGACCCCGATCAGGGACAGCGCACGGCCGATGCGCCGCCCCCAGAGCTCGATGGGGTCGGTCCCGCCATTCTCGGCTGATCCAATAGCGTCCTTTCCCCCAAAATGATCCCCGGCCCGCCGGCCCATGCGGGCCAGAGCCGAGGAGCCGAGGGTCTCCGAATCGCGCCGGACACGCTCCAGCGCCTCCTGGGCTTCCCGCTCCCGATCGCTCATGAATCCCTCCTCATGCCGTTAACCTCGGCTCAACCATGGCTCTTGCGTGAGCACTTCGCAACGGAACGCCTCCGCGGCTGAGCCGTTAACAGCCCCGAGTAGCTAACAGTTTGCGAGGCAACAATGCGTAAGATCTTTGGTATCCTGGCTGTGGCCGGGCTGACGGTTCTCGGCGCCGGCGCGGCGTCGGCCCAGGGCGTTGATGTGCGGATTGGCCCGAATGGCGTCCGCCTGGAGCAAAATCGCCCTGAATATCGCGAGCGCGTCATCGAGCGCCGCGTGGTGCGTCCCGCCCGCACCCGCACCGTGTGCCGCACGGTCATGGAGGAGCGTGTCCGCCCGAGCGGTGTGGTCGTCCGTCGTCCCGTCGAGCGCTGCCGTGAGGTGGTTGCCGGCCGCCGGGTGTATGTGGACTAAGTTCGAAAAGCTTTCTGCGTAAAAAAGGCCGTGACTCGCTAAGAGTCACGGCCTTTTTGTTAGTCTCTTGAGTGTGGATCAGCCGAAGGTGCGGATGTCCACGAAGCGGCCTGCGATCGCCGCCGCGGCCGCCATGGCCGGCGAGACGAGGTGGGTGCGGCCCTTGAAGCCCTGGCGGCCCTCGAAGTTGCGGTTCGAGGTGGAGGCGCAGCGCTCGCCCGGAGCGAGGCGATCCGCGTTCATGGCCAGGCACATGGAGCAGCCGGGCTCGCGCCAGTCAAAGCCGGCCGCCTTGAAGATCTTGTCCAGCCCTTCGGCCTCGGCCTGCATCTTCACGATGCCGGAGCCGGGCACGATCATGGCGTTGACGGTTCCCGCCACGCGCTTGCCCTCGACGACCTTGGCCACTTCCCGCAGGTCCTCGATGCGGCCATTGGTGCAGGAGCCGATGAAGACGCGGTCGAGGGTGATGTCAGCGATCTTCGTGCCGGGGGTGAGGCCCATATATTCCAGGGCTCGCCACTTGGAGCGGCGCTTGTTCTCGTCCTGGATCTCGTCCGGGTTCGGCACTACGCCGGTGACCGAGACCACGTCCTCAGGTGACGTGCCCCAGGTGACGATGGGGGGCAGGCTCGCGGCGTCGAGGCGGATCTCGGTGTCGAAGAACGCGCCCTCGTCGGTACGCAGGGAATCCCAGTAACGCACGGCAGCCTCCCAGGCCTCGCCCTTCGGCGCCTTGGGCTTCCCTTTGAGATAGGCATAGGTCTTCTCGTCGGGGGCCACCATGCCGGCACGGGCGCCACCCTCGATCGACATGTTGCAGATCGTCATGCGGCCTTCCATCGATAGGGACCGGATCGCCTCTCCTGCATATTCGATCACGTGGCCGGTGCCGCCGGCGGTGCCGATCTCGCCGATGATGGCGAGGATGATGTCCTTGGCCGTGACGCCGGCGGGCAATTGCCCGTCCACGGTCACGCGCATGTTCTTGGCCTTCTTCTGGATCAGCGTCTGGGTGGCGAGCACGTGCTCGACCTCCGAGGTGCCGATGCCGTGGGCGAGCGAGCCGAAGGCGCCGTGGGTCGAGGTGTGGCTGTCGCCGCACACGATGGTCATGCCCGGCAGCGTGAAGCCCTGCTCAGGCCCGACCACGTGCACGATGCCCTGACGGGTATCGAGCTCGTTGTAATACTCGACGCCGAAATCCTTGGCGTTCTGGGCCAGAGCCGCCACCTGGGTCGCTGCCTCGGGATCCTCGATGCCATGGGAGCGGTCCGAGGTCGGCACGTTGTGGTCGACCACGGCAAGCGTCTTCTGCGGCTGGCGCACCTTGCGGCCGGTCATGCGCAGGCCCTCGAAGGCCTGGGGGCTCGTCACTTCATGAACGAGATGGCGGTCGATGTAGAGAAGGCACGTCCCGTCATCCTGCTGATCGACGACGTGATCGTCCCAGATCTTGTCATAGAGGGTGCGGGCTTTAGCCATGGTTCTCTTCCAACGGTCAAAATGGATGGTTTGGCGTTTTTAAAGGGCGGCCTCCCCCAGGAGAAGACGCCTTGGGCGCATGCCGCCTTGAAACGATCGCATAGCAGAGATGATGCAGCGCGCAATAATATTTTTGTCGCGCTCCTCACCTGCAAAGCTCAGTCCGATAACAAAAAAGCGCGGTTCGAACCGCGCTTTTGAAACTGTGTTGATGAAGCGAGAGCCTTACTCGGCAGCGGCCGGGGTCTCGGTCTTCTTCTCGGTGCGCTCGGCGATACGGGCCGACTTGCCGCGACGGTCGCGCAGGTAATAGAGCTTGGCGCGACGGACGGCGCCGCGGCGCACGACCTTGATCGAGTCGACGTTCGGCGAATAGATCGGGAACACGCGCTCGACGCCTTCGCCGTAGGAGATCTTGCGGACCGTGAAGCTCTCCTGGAGGCCGCCACCCGAACGGGCGATGCAGACGCCCTCGTAGGCCTGGATACGCGAGCGCTCGCCTTCCTTCACCTTCACGTTGACGATGACGGTGTCGCCGGGCTGGAAATCGGGGATCGTCTTGGCGAGCTTGGCAATCTGCTCCTGCTCGAGCTGCTGAATGAGGTTCATGTCTGTACTCCTGCCGTTGCAAGGTCTTGGGAACCCCAAGGGAGTTCTCAGATCCGCGGGATTTCGGCGTCCTGTTTTAAGTTGAGGCCGCGCCTATACAGGTTTTTGGGAGGGTTGTCGAGCCTAACCCTTTGCGGCCGGCCCGACATCGGCGAACAGGTACCGCTCGAACCAATCCGGAAATGCCTTTGCCAGCGCCCGCGGCCCTTCCACGGTCAGACCCATCCGCTGCGCCTCGGCAAAGCTCACGTCCCCGCGCCACCAGGCGGCCAGCGCCGGCAGGCGGGCGCGGATGCAGAGCGGCTCGGGGAATCCGGGGTTCTGCGTGCAGAGCGAAACCTCGGTTTCCTTCAGCAGCAGGAAGCGCGGCTTTGGCTGACCTTCGATCTCGAAGCGGACGACGATGGGGTCCTTCCGAAAGGCCTGCATGCGCACCCGCCGCTGCATGTCGACGAGGAGGGGCGCGAGATCGAGATCCTCGGCTTCCGCCTGCCGTGGCAGCCATCGCTGGCCCCAGGTACCGAGCGCGCTCACGATGCCCATGAGTTCCCGGCCTGCTTCGGTGAGCGCATATTCGGGGCCGTGCTCGCCCTCGATGCGCGACACCGCCCCGACATGGGCCAAGGCCTGCAGGCGCTCGGAGAGCATGGTGCGGGAGATGCGCGGGATGCCCCGGCGGATGTCGTTGAAGCGCCGGCTGCCGCAGAGAAGCTCGCGCACGACGAGAAGGGTCCAGCGCCCGCCGATGGTCTCATGGGCGCGGGCCACGGAACAGAACTGACCGTAATCTGCCATGAGACAGCGCTACCATGAGCGCAAGACGTGGAGAAGTCCGGATTCCGGACCTGACAGGCCGGCGGCCTTGGCTTAACGAGACCGGAGTTCTTGGACGGTACTCATGATTGATCAGCCCCGCACCATTCTCGACCGGATCGGCAACTCATCGCTCCTCCCCCTCCGCCATATCGTGCCCGCAAACGGCGCCCGCATTTTGCTGAAATTGGAGAACGAGAATCCCACCGGCAGCATGAAGGACCGCATGGCGCTCGCCATGATCGAAGCTGCGGAAGCCGATGGTCGCTTGAAACCCGGCGGATCCGTCGTCGAATATACCGGCGGCAGCACGGGCGTGTCCCTGTCGCTCGTCTGCGCCGTGAAAGGCTACCCGCTCGACATCGTCACCTCGGATGCCTTCAGCCATGAAAAACTCGACCACATGCGGCTGCTTGGAGCGACGCTTCACATCGTGAAAAGCGACAGCGGCCGCATGACGGAAAAGCTCACCAAGGACATGATCGAGCAGGCCCGCATCATCGCGGAAGCGAAAGGCTCCTTCTGGACCGACCAGATGAAGAACCGCGACCAGCTCGCCGCCTATCACCGCATGGCGGACGAGATCTGGAGCCAGACCCAAGGCCGCATCGACGGCTTCGTGCAGAGCGTGGGAACGGCGGCATCCCTACGAGGGATTGCGGAAGGTCTGCGTCACCACCTTGACACGATCAAAATCGTCGCCGTGGAGCCGGCCGAGTCCGCGGTGCTGTCCGGCGGACCGTCCGGCGCGCATAGGATCGACGGCATCGGCGCAGGCTATGTGGTGCCGCTCTGGCAGGAGTCCGTCGCCAACGGCATCGAGCGCGTCTCGACGGAAGACGCCATGACGATGGCGTTCCGCCTCGCCCGCGAGGAGGGCCTGTTCGCCGGCACCTCGACCGGCGCCAATGTCGTTGCGGCCCTGAGGCTTGCCGAACGCCTGGGTCCGGACGCGACCATCGTCACGGTGATGTGCGATACGGGGATGAAATACCTGAAGACGTTCGGAGCACGGCTCGAAGCAAACGCCCACTCCTGACGACGAGGCCGGTTCAGCGAATGGGCGGCAGCCGGCGCTTGATGGGGGATGCCTTGACGATGGAGGTGCTGGTCTGGGCCCGCTGCGCGATCCGCTCCAGGATCGGATCGAGCTCGTCGATGGAGCGCAGGAGATAGCGCGCCACGAAGCAATCATCCCCTGTCACCTTATCGCACTCGATGACCTCGGGGCTCTCGACAAGAAGCTTCTCCACGTGATGCAGCTGCCCCGGCAGGGGCCGGATGCGCACGATGGCCGTCAGGGTGTAGCCGAGCGCCTTCGGATCGAGTTCGACCGTATAGGCCTTGACCACACCGTCCTCCTCAAGCCGCCGCAACCTTTCGGCGACGCTCGGGGGCGACAGGCCAACGCTTCGGGCGAGTTCCGCATGGGAAAGCCTGGCGTTGTCGCTCAAAAATCCGATCAGCGTCTGATCGATCTCATCCAGAACCGAATTTCTGCTTTTAAGGTTTCTCGCTGTGATTGCCATTGCTTCGAAGGCCAAACGCTTAAACCGCTTTCGATCCTGAAAGTACGCTGTTTCTGGCGAAAGATAAAGTTCTGCCCTCATCATAGGAGGTGCAGCCATGAAATTGCAGATGGATTTGTCAGGACGGCTGGAAATGATCGCTGCGATGGCGCTCTCGGGCACCATCGGGTACTTCGTCGTCGAATCCGGCCAGAGCGTGTGGAACGTGGTGTTCTTCCGCTGCCTGTTCGGCGCCTTGAGCCTGCTCGCCTATTGCTGGGTCAAAGGACTGCTCGCGCCCTGGCCGTTCTCGACCCGGACGCTGATGCTTGCAACCTTGAGCGGCGCGGCCATCGTGCTCAACTGGGTGCTGCTGTTCACGTCCTACGGGCATGCCTCGATTTCGATCGCGACGGCCGTCTACAACACCCAGCCCTTCTTCCTGATCCTGCTCGGGATGATTCTGTTCGGCGAGCGGCCGACGGGAGACGCGCTCGGATTCATCGCCCTTGCGTTCCTGGGACTTCTGATGGTCACGCAGGTCGAGGCCGGTGGCCTCACCTGGAGCAGCGGCTATGTGACCGGGCTGCTGCAGGCCCTCGGAGCAGCCTTCCTGTACGCAGTGACATCCGTCATCGTAAAACAGCTCAAAGGCATCCCGCCCCATGTCATCGCGCTCGTTCAGGCCATCCTCGGCACCCTGATGCTCCTGCCCTTGGCCGACTTCTCCAGCCTGCCGATGGATCCCCTGGAATGGGGATATCTCGCGGTGCTTGGCGTGGTGCATACCGGCATCATGTACATCCTCCTGTACGCCGCGCTCCAGAAGCTGCCGACGCCGGTGATCGCCGTGCTCTCGTTCACCTATCCGGCCGTCGCCATCCTCGTGGATTACCTGGCCTATGGCCGGGATCTGTCGTTCGGACAGTGGGGCGGCATCGTGCTGATCCTGCTCGGCAGCGCCGGCGTGAATCTCAAGTGGCGGTTCGGATTCGCTCGCCTGAGAATCAGTCCCGCTCGGACGTGAGCAGATCAGGCCGCCGCTCCCGCGTGATGCGCTCGGATTCCTCGCGCCGCCAGCGCTCGATCAGGGCATGGTTGCCGGAGAGCAGCACGTCTGGGATGGGCCGTCCCTCCCATTCGCGGGGGCGCGTGTAGTGCGGGTATTCGAGGCGGTTCGACTCGAAGCTTTCCTCGATGCCGGAGGCCTCCTTCCCCATGACGCCGGGCAGCAGCCGCACGCAGGCGTCGAGCACGATCATCGCCGCCATCTCGCCGCCGGAGAGCACGTAATCGCCGATGGACACCTCTTCGAGGCCTCGCGCTTCGATCACGCGCTCGTCCACACCCTCGAAGCGGCCGCAGACGATGACGGCACCCGGACCGGCCGCGAGTTCGCGCACATAGGTTTGCGTAAGCGGTTTTCCGCGCGGGCTCATCAAAAGCTTCGGACGCGGATCGTCCTCGGAAACATTCGCATCGATGGCGGCGGCCAGCACGTCGCAGCGGATCACCATGCCGGGACCGCCGCCCGCAGGGGTGTCGTCGACGGTGCGGTGGCGGCCGAGGCCGTGGTCGCGGATGTTCCTCGCAGTGAGGGACCACACGCCGCGCGCCAACGCATCGCCCGACAGTGACAGGCCGAGCGGCCCTGGAAACATATCGGGATAAAGGGTGAGGATCGTAGCGTCGAAACTCACGCCTCGTCCTCGGATTCGGGCGCAGGCTTGGCCGGCTCGAACAGATCGTCCGGAGGCACGGCCACGATGCGCTTTCCGGCGATGTCGACCACCGGCACGAAAGCCTTGGTGAAGGGCAAAAACGCGGTCGGGCCCTTTTGCGCCGGCGCGATTTCGAGAAGATCGCCGCCGCCGTAATTGGGCACGGCCACAACAGTGCCGATGATGTCGCCGGCTTCGTTCTGAACGGTGAGGCCGATCAGGTCGGCCAACAGGAACTCGTCATCCTCATCGGGCGGCGGAAGCCTGTCGCGCTCCACATGGAGCTGTACCCGGTTGAGGGTCTCGGACGCCTCGCGCGTCGTGACACCGTCGACGACGGCGATGAGAAGGTCGGGCGCGCCGCCGGGGGCGGTCCGCACATTCTTGAGGGAATAGGTTTTGCCGTTGCTGGCGATCAGCGGCCGATAATCGGCGATGGCCTGCGGATCGCCGGTATGGGATTTCAGCCGCACCTCGCCCTTGAGGCCATGGGCGCGACCGAACTCGCCGACGAGGACGAGGTCGTTCGTGGCTGGCACCGCCGCACTCCCTCCCCCCTGTGCGGGGGAGGGTGGCGAGCGGAGCGAGCCGGGAGAGGGGGCGTCTGACGATCGAGCACGTCCCCTCTCCCGACCCCCGCTGACGCGAGGGCCACCCTCTCCCGCTGCGGGGAGAGGGTTGGAGCCACGCATGTTCGAACGCCCCCGCTTCATTGTCAGCCTTACGCAGCCTCGCCTTCGCCGGCGGGAGCCGCAGCCGCAGCGGCCCTGGCGTCGGCGCGCTCCTGGGACTTCTTGCCCGGAACGGCCTTCTGCGGGTTGTTGCGCGGCGAACGCTTCAGGAGGCCGGCGGCATCGAGGAAGCGCAGGACGCGGTCGGTCGGCTGGGCGCCCTTGGCGAGCCAGGCCTGGATCTTTTCGTTGTCGAGAACGACGCGGCCAGCGTCATCCTTCGGCTTCATCGGGTCGTAGGTGCCGACCTTCTCGATGAAGCGGCCATCGCGCGGGGAGCGCGAGTCGGCCACAACGATGCGGTAGTAGGGACGCTTCTTCGCACCACCACGGGTGAGACGGATCTTCAGGGACATGGGATACTCCTTTTGGTGTCCTGTGATCAAACTTGCCTTCGTGTCATCCCCGCGAAGGCGGGAACGACGAAACCTATTTCTTCTTCCCGAACGGGAGGCCGCCGATGCCCGGCAGGCCCGGGATCTTAGCCCCGCCCAGACCCGGAAGACCGGGCAGGCCCTTCGGCATCGCCGGAAGGCCGCTGGCACCGCCGGGGAAGTCGGGCAGCTTGCCGCCCATCTGCTTCTGCAGGGCTTCGATCTGCTCAGGGCTAGGCTGGGGCATGCCGCCCATGCCGCCGCCGAGGCCGAACATCTTGCCGAGCTGGCCTGCCATGCCCTTGCCCTTGCCGCCGCCCATCATCTTCATCATGTCGGCCATCTGGCGGTGCATCTTGAGCAGCTTGTTGATGTCCTCGACCTTCATGCCGGCACCCGCCGCGATGCGCTTCTTGCGCGAGGCCTTGAGGATGTCGGGGTTGCGGCGCTCGGCCGGGGTCATGGAATCGATGATGGCGCGCTGGCGCTTGATGACCTTGTCGTCGAGGTTGGCATTCTCGAGCTGCGACTTCATCTTGGCGATGCCGGGCAGCATGCCGAGCATCCCGCCGATGCCGCCGATCTTTTCCATCTGGGCCAGCTGATCGCGCAGGTCTTCGAGATCGAACTTGCCCTTGCGCATCTTGTCGGCCATGCGCTGGGCTTTTTCGGCGTCGAAATTCTCGGCCGCCTTTTCGACCAGCGAGACGATGTCGCCCATGCCGAGGATGCGGTTGGCGACGCGCGAAGGATGGAACTCCTCCAGCGCATCGACCTTCTCGCCCGTGCCGATGAGCTTGATCGGCTTGCCGGTGACGGCGCGCATCGACAGAGCCGCACCGCCGCGGGCATCGCCGTCCATTCTCGTCAGCACGATGCCAGTAACGCCGAGGCGCTGATCGAAGGCGCGCGCCGTGTTGACCGCGTCCTGTCCGGTGAGCGCATCGGCGACGAGCAGGACCTCGTGCGGGCCAGTGGCAGCGCGCACTTCGGCCGCCTCCACCATCAGGGCTTCATCCACCGTGACGCGGCCGGCGGTATCGAGCATGACGACGTCGTAGCCGCCAAGCCGCGCCGCTTCCATGGCGCGCCGGGCGATCTGCACCGCCGACTGGCCGGCGACGATGGGCAGCGTGTCGACGCCGACCTGCTTGCCAAGCACCGCAAGCTGCTCCATCGCGGCCGGACGACGCGTATCGAGGGAGGCCATGAGCACGCGGCGATTCTCGCGATCCTTCAGGCGCCGGGCGATCTTGGCGGTGGTGGTCGTCTTGCCCGAGCCCTGCAGGCCGACCATGAGGATGCCGACCGGCGGGACCGCGTTGAGGCTGATCACCTCCGCATCCGCGCCCAGCATCTCCACGAGCTGGTCGTGGACGATCTTGACCACCTGCTGGCCGGGAGAGACGGACTTCACGACCTCCGCGCCGACCGCGCGGGCACGCACCTTATCCGTGAACGAGCGCACGACCTCCAGCGCCACATCGGCCTCGAGCAGGGCGCGGCGGACCTCACGCAGGGCCGCGTTGACATCCTCTTCCGTCAACGCGCCGCGGCGCGTCAGCCCGCTGAGGATATTGGAAAGCTTGTCGGAAAGGCCTTCGAACATGATCACTCAATTCCTTTTGCGATGAGAGGTACATCGCTCTTCGCAAGGGCCTTTTCAAAGTGGCTTATGGCCGCCTCGAACTTGTCGCGGCAACCCGGATTGCAGAAGCCGACCACTTCGCCGCGATAGAGGGTGAGCGAATCCGCCGCGATCGGCTTCCCCGACCACGGGCAGGTCTCGTTGACCGCGTCCTCGATGCGCAATATGCCGTCCGACATTCGTTTCATCCTTTTGCGAGAGCACTTTCGCAGCCTCATCCTGAGGAGGACCGTCAGGTCCGTCTCGAAGGAAGAGGCGTCTCCAGCGCCCGCTAGACCCTCCTTCGAGACGCCTGCTGCGCAGGCTCCTCAGGATGAGGGTCGTTCAAGAGGAACCCCAAAGAGAAGCGCGCCCGAGGGCGCATCGCGCTGTCGGACGTTGACCTCCAGCCTCGCGGGCTGGTCGGCGGCTCAAAAGGGCTCGCTCTACAGATTTGCGGCCAGCGCTTAAGGGGAAAAGGGAACGGAGTCAAGGAAAAGGGCTCAACGATAGTTTTAGCCTGGCACTGATCCTAGTCCGAATACACTGGCCACGATTGATCTGGGCCAAAATGCCCCAGTTATTAGTACTTTACTAACTACATGATTCTATTACATCTTTGGTATGGATGCGACATACAATCTAAACGGCGGTTTCAAGCCAACCATCAAGCGTTTCGCTGACTTGGATGGTCCTTCTCGAGCCCGCCTATCACTGGTCGGCGCGGGGCATCAACGACCGGCGCATGGCGCTGTGGTGCGCCTATGTGCTCACCACCCCCGCCGGCACGATCTACCACATCGGCGACACAGGCTTCGGGGAAGGCAAGATCTTCCACGCCGTGCGCGAGCGCTTCGGCAAGCCCCGCCTCGCGCACCTGCCCATCGGCGCCTATGAACCGCGCTGGTTCATGAAGCCGCAGCACATGAACCCGGAGGATGCGGTGAAAGTGCTGCGCATCGTCGAGGCCGAGCAGGCGCTGGGCCACCATTGGGGCACGTTCCGGCTCACCGACGAGGGGATTGAGGAGCCGCCGCAGGACCTCGCCGCCGTGCTCCAGGCGGCGGAAATTCCGCCGGAACGGTTCAGGGCATTGCGGCCTGGCGAGGTATATGATGCGGCAGCCTGAAGCTGAGCCCTCCCTCAGTCACTCTCAAAGGATATTGACTGGAAGATTGATACAGCGAGTTTTCTTGCTCTTTTTCAATGATCGGGACTGAAACTCGAACACCACTTCCCGTTCGATAACAGCAACTGTATCGGACTTGATGTTCTCGCCGTATTTTTTGCAGGTTCCAGGAAGATTGCCTTCCGTTTCCCAATAGGAAATCTCCTCATCCGAGATCGATTGACCACGCTCATTAAAGAAATGACCGTTCAGAATGCGTTCTCGCGTCCTCAAATCGTAGACGTCGAGGAATCGACCAGGTCCAGGCCCATCTTCCAGAATAAGGAAATGCAATTTCAGATCTCGGAGTGAATACCGCGTGGAAGCGTCATTCAATTCGAAGTCGCCATCCTTGACCTCATAGAGACAAGCGAAGGTCTGATCAGGATGCGATTTTGAGCGAACGATGTGGCGTGGAGAGCCGTCACGCGTAGTCTGCTCGATGATGAAATACTTTTCGTTAGCGTGGCATTCCGTCTTCTGGATCCATAACGTCTCGGGGAGGGCCGATGTGGAAGCAAAGGTCTCCACGCCGATCCAGAGACCGAGGCTCGTCAGGCGCATGATGCCGTGCGACGCACGTGACATTCACATTCACTCCTTGGGCTGAACGTAGATGTTCACCTCGAAATCGGTGTCCTGCGAATCCGTGAAGTCGCTCACGTATTCCTCGATGAAAGCGTCCTTGGCCACGATCTCCTTGATGTCGAGATAGGCCGTGATCGTCTCGTAGGTGCCGTCGATCTCGTCGTAGGCGTCCTTGTGCACGAAGCGGAAGGACTTGCCCTCCGGCGTCTTGCCGAACTTGACGGCGGGCGTGAGCTCCGTCTTGCCCTCGGGCACCTGGGCGATCGGCACCATCGCCTCGTACTTGAAGCCGTTGTCGTCGGTGTCGACGAAGATCGTGAGCGGCCGACCCGCCGGCGCGATCCCGACTTTCTTCATCTCGGCCTCGATGGTGGCGAAGGCATTCTTCAGGTTGTCGAAAGCCTCGTCCCAGGTGCTGATGCCGGCGAGCACCACCGTGGGCTTCGACACGAGCACGCCCTCCTCCACACCGCTCGGGTCGCTCGGAGTGGGGAAGAGGGTCGTGCGGCCGGCCTGCTGCGCGGGTGCGGGGCTCGCGGGCGACGGCGTGGGGGCTGGCTGCGCGGTCGTGGGGGCCTGGGAGGGGGCCTCGGCCGGAGCAGGGTTTGGCGTGGTCTGCGCCTGCGGTGCCGGCTGGGGAGTGGCAGGTGCCGGTGCTGGAGCGGGGGACGCCGGTGGGCTCGCCGCCGGAGGCGTCTGCGCCAGGACGACGCTGGAGCCAAGGGCCATGACCAGAACTAGATGAGAAGAGCGCAGCCGCATGAGAAAAACGCCTAACCCGCGAATCAAGAAAGGATACCTTGCTGCACCATAAGAGGCTTTCCGTACAGCGGCGAGAGCGGCCTCAAGCCGCTGTGGAGGACAGATGGCAGCAGGCGCTCGAGACCCCTCTCGCGATTTCCGGCTTTTTCAGCCATATACGGGCGTATGAGTGCCCTTTCGAACAGCCGCTTCCTGAAAATGAACGGTCTCGGCAACGAGATCACCGTGCTTGACCTGCGCGGCTCACCCCATCGCGTGAGCGCGGCGGAGGCCCGCGCCATCGCGGCCGATCCGCGCTCGCACTTCGATCAGCTGATGGTGCTGCACGATCCCGTCACGCCGGGCACCGATGCCTTCATGCTCATCTACAACACGGACGGATCGGAAGCCGGCGCCTGCGGCAACGGCACCCGCTGCGTCGCCTGGGCGATGGCGGCCGACCCGATCATGAGCCGCCCCCTGGAGGGCGACCTCGTCCTCGAGACCAAGGCTGGGCTCCTGCCCGTGGAACGCGTCTCGGACCGGATCTTCACCGTCGACATGGGCCCGCCGCGCTTAGGGTGGAACGAGATCCCCCTGCGCGATCCCTATCCGGACACCCGCACCATCGCCCTCGACACGAAGCTGCCCGAGGCTCCCGAGCTTCAAGGGCCCTCGGCCGTGAGCATGGGCAACCCGCATATCATCTTCTGGGTCGAGGACGCGCTGGCCTATGACCTCGCCGCCATCGGTCCCGTTCTCGAGCACGATCCGGCCCTGCCGGAGCGCGCCAACATCTCGTTCGCTCAGGTTCAAAACCCCGAGCATATCATCCTGCGTGTCTGGGAGCGTGGAGCCGGGGCGACACGCGCCTGCGGCTCCGCCGCCTGCGCGACGCTCGTGGCCGCCGCGCGCAAGGGCTTCACCGGCCGCAGGGCCGTGGTGGCGCTGCCCGGAGGCGACCTCATCATCGAATGGCGCGAGAGCGACGACCACGTGCTCATGACCGGCCCGACCGAGCTGGAGCACGAGGGCATTCTCTCGCCGGCCCTCTTCGCGGCGGTGGCCTGATGAGCGTCGAAGTCGTCACCTTCGGCTGCCGGCTCAACACCTATGAGTCGGAGGCCATCCAGCGCCACGCGGAAGACGCGGGACTTGGCGAGGTGGTGATCGTCAACACCTGTGCCGTGACGGGCGAAGCGACGCGCCAGGCGCGCCAGTCGATCCGCAAGCTCGCCCGCGAGAAGCCGGATGCCCGCATCATCGTGACGGGCTGCGCGGCGCAAGTGGAGCCCGCGGCCTTCGCCGCCATGCCGGAAGTCTCTCAGGTCGTCGGCAACCACGAGAAGATGAAGGCCGAAACCTGGGCCGGCATGCGTGATTTCGGCGTCGGCGCATCGGAAAAGGTTCTGGTCAACGACATCATGGCGGTGAAGGAAACCGCCGTGCACCTCATCGACGGCATGCGCGGGCGCACCCGCGCCTTCGTGCAGGTGCAGAACGGCTGCGACCACCGCTGCACCTTCTGCATCATCCCTTATGGTCGCGGCAATTCCCGTTCGGTGCCCATGGGCGCAGTGGTCAGCCAAGTGCGGACCCTCGTGGAGCACGGCTCCCGCGAGGTGGTGCTCACCGGCGTCGACATCACCAGCTACGGCAAGGATCTGCCCGGCGAGCCGAAGCTCGGCACCCTGGTGAAAGGCCTCCTGCGCCACGTGCCGGAACTCGAGCGGCTGCGCATCTCGTCCATCGATTCGGTGGAGGCGGACGACGACCTCCTCGACGTGATCGCCAACGAGTCCCGCCTGATGCCGCATCTGCATCTCTCCCTGCAGGCCGGCGACGACATGATCCTCAAGCGCATGAAGCGACGTCATCTGCGAAACGACGCCATTGCCTTCTGCGAGCAGGTGAAAAGCTTGCGCCCCGACATGGTCTTCGGCGCAGACATTATCGCGGGCTTCCCGACCGAGACTGAGGAGATGTTCTCACGCTCCCTCGCCATCGTCGAGGAATGCAGCCTCACCCATCTCCACGTCTTCCCTTTCTCGCCGCGCCCCGGCACCCCGGCCGCCCGCATGCCGCAGGTCGCCCGCGACGTGGTGAAGGACCGCGCCCGCCGCCTGCGCGAGAACGGCGAGGCCGCGTTGCTGAAGCATCTCTCGGCAGAGGTCGGCGCCCGCCGCAATGTGCTGATCGAGTCGAACCAGCTCGGCCGCACGGAAGGATTTACGTTGGTGCGCTTCGCACAGGCGGTGACGCCGGGCACCATCGTGCCGACCACCATCGCCGGGCACGACGGCAAGGAATTGCTGGCGGCATGACGAGCCGGATCCCGGACGGAGCGCAGCGGAGATCCGGGATCGCGATCCGATAAAGCTCCCTGTCATCACCGGCCTTGTGCGGGTGATCTCGATCAGAGAAGCGCGGCGTTTTTCACATCAGGATGGCCGGGACAAGCCTGGCCATGACGGGAAGGTGTCGCATCGCCCTGCTCATTCCTCCTTGGAGATGGAATACGTGCTCTAGTCTGCTGCCGATCCCGGATCGGCTGCGCCGTCCGGGATGACGCCGCATGCAGCGATTCGCTCGCGCATATGCGCGGGCAGAGGTGCCTCCACGAGGATTGGCGGCTTCTTGGGATAGAGCGGCATGGTGACGCTGCGCGCATGGAGGTGCAGGCCCGGACCGTTGAACCGCGGTGCGGTGCCGTAAATGGGATCGCCCAAGATCGGAAAGCCCGAGGCTGCGCAATGGACGCGCAGCTGGTGGGTACGGCCGGTGATCGGGCGCAGTTCGAGGAAGGTAAAGCTCTTTTCATCCTCCCCTTGAGGGGGAGGGTCGGAGCGCGTAAGCGCTCCGGGGCGGGGTGGAAGCACCGACATAGATTGTGTTTCCACCCCCTCCCGCACCTGCTGTGCGACTTCCCCCCTCGAGGGGGAGGTGTGGCTCCGCCCCAGCACCCGCCACCGGGTCAGCGAGGGCTGGCCCTTCGGGTCCACCTTCATCCACCAGCCGCGCTCGGGCGATTTCGGCGCAAGCGGAAGATCGATCTCGCCTTCGTCGGCCTGAGGCCCGCCCTCGACCACGGCCCAGTAGACCTTGTCGACCTCGTTTTTCCGAAACAGCTCGTTGAGGCGGGCGATGGCCTTCGGATGGCGGCCCAGCACGAGGCAGCCCGACGTGTCCTTGTCGAGGCGGTGAGCCGCCTCCGGGCGGCGCGGCAAACCGAAGCGCAGGGCGTCGAGGTGATGAAACAGGGTCTCGCCGCCCTTGGGGCCCGGATGCACGGGCAGACCGGCAGGCTTGTCGATCACGAGCATCAGGGCATCACGATACAGCAATCGGGACACTATCTCTTCCGCATTCATGATGCCTCGGCTAGAGCATCGGACCCAAAAGTGGAACCCACTTTTGGGACTCATCCGATGCTTACGCTTAATGTTGGCGCATCGTTGGGTGCGGACCCGGAGGGCCGCGTCAGCGAAAACCGGTTCCCACTTTTCCGCACGATGCGCTATCGAGGCGCACAAGTTTATGCAAGCACGAGATTTCGAGAAGCGAGAGCCATGGCCGATACGAAGCCCGACAAGCCCGGATTCCTCTCCCGTCTGTTCGGGCGCAAGGCTGACGCACCCCAGGCTCCCTCACCCGCGCCGGAAACGCCGCAGGCCGGCGGCACGCCGGAGGCGATGCCCTCCCCGCCCACCACCGGAGCGGACGACCTCGCGGCCGCTCCCCCGACCGTAACCACCGCCTCCCCCGACACGCCGGAGGAGAACAAGATTCCGGCGGAACTGGCCGGCGCCGATCTTCAGCCCATCGAGGGCCTCGATCCGGAGAGCAGCAATCCGCAGGAGCCGCTGCCGCGCATCGTCACCGAGCAGGGCCCCGAGCTGCGTCCGGACATCACCGTCGCGGACTTGGCCTCTCCTGAGCTCGCTCCCGCCGAGATCACTCCCGAAGCCCAGCCCGCCCCGGCTCGCGGCTGGTGGCAGCGTCTCACCGAGGGCATGCGCCGCACCTCCTCGTCCCTGTCCGACAGCGTCACCGGCCTCTTCACCAAGCGCAGGCTCGATGCGGCGACCCTCGAGGAGCTGGAGGATGCCCTCGTCCAGGCGGATCTCGGCGTGCCCACCGCCATGCGGATCACCGAGGCGATCTCCGCCGGCCGCTACAACAAGGAGATCTCGCCCCAGGAGGTGAAGACCATCCTGGCCGGCGAGGTGGAGAAGACGCTTCAGCCCGTGGCGCAGCCGCTCATCGTCGACCGGTCGCAGAAACCCTTCGTCATTCTGATGATCGGCGTGAACGGGGCGGGCAAGACCACCACCATCGGCAAGCTTGCCCAAAAGTTCCGGCAGCAGGGTTTGAAGGTGATGCTCGCCGCCGGCGATACGTTCCGCGCGGCCGCCATCGAGCAGCTGAAGGTGTGGGGCGAGCGCGTCGGAGCGCCGGTGCTCGCCCGCGCGCAGGGCGCCGATGCGGCAGGCCTCGCCTTTGATGCGCTCCACGAAGCGAAGGCCAACGGCTCGGACGTGCTGCTCATCGACACGGCCGGTCGCCTGCAGAACAAGGCCGGGCTGATGGCCGAGCTCGAAAAGATCGTGCGCGTGGTCAAGAAGTTCGACCCCAGCGCCCCCCATGCCACGCTCCTCGTGCTCGACGCCACCGTGGGCCAGAACGCCATCAGCCAGGTCGAGCTGTTTCAGAAGGCGGCGGGCGTGACGGGCCTCGTGATGACCAAGCTCGACGGCACGGCGCGGGGCGGCATCCTGGTGGCGCTCGCGGAAAAATTCCGCCTGCCGGTGCATTTCATCGGCGTCGGCGAGGGGGTGGAGGACCTGGAGCCTTTCACCGCACGGGATTTCGCAAAAGCCATTGCCGGGCTTGAGCATCGGACCTAAAAGTGGAATGCACTTTTAGGATCGATCCGATGCTCACCTCCTTAGCTGGCGCATCGTTTGAGCGGAAAACCGGGTCCACTTTTCCGCACGATGCGCTAGAAGCAACCTCATGACCGACGAAAAACGCCTCCCTCCCCTGCTCAAGCTCGCCCTCGAACTCGGGCCGCTCGCCCTGTTCTTTCTCGGCAATGCCTATGGCGACCGTTTCGGCTTCGCGGAAAACCAGCGCATCTTCGCCGCCACGGGAATCTTCATCGTGGCGACCGTGATCGCGCTCGGCATCAGCTACGGGCTCATCCGCAAGCTGCCGATCATGCCGGTGGTGTCGGGCATCGTGGTGGTGGTCTTCGGCGGGCTCACCCTCTTTCTCCAGGACGAGACCTTCATCAAGCTCAAGCCCACCATCGTGAACACCTTGTTCGGGCTCGTGCTGCTGGGTGGCCTCTATTTCCGCAAGCCCCTGCTCCAGATCGTCCTCGACAGCATGTTCGAGCTCACCGATGAGGGCTGGCGCAAGCTGACCCTGCGCTGGGCCCTGTTCTTCTTCGCGCTGGCGGCGATCAACGAGATCGTCTGGCGCACGCAGACCACGGATTTCTGGGTCAGCTTCAAGGTCTTCGGCATCATGCCGCTGACCATCGCCTTCGCCCTCGCCCAGACGCCGCTGCTGCTGAAGCACGAGACCAAGAAGGCGGAAGACGCGGCTGGGACCTGAGCTTAGAGATATTATTTCTCTATGAGATCAGGGCGGTGTTGCTCGATGCCGCGCAGGATTTCTTGTCGGCCTATCCCATGAATGAAGAGCGAAATATTGATCGAAGCAGCCTGGCCGCGGATTTGGGCTGTGCCCCTATGAAAAGTGACGTCCTTCATCTCAGCCCATGAGATGGACTTCTTTCGTCCGGAGCTTTTCTCGTATTCAATACCAGCAGGGCTGATGGAAATAACGCTTGGGTTGGCGAATAATTTCCGGATGAAACGGACACCCATCGCAGCAAAGATCGAGCCCATAGCAGCGAAGAAGAGTATGCGAAACTCCATCGGAGCTGAGGCTAGAAGTTTCGCCGAAGCTCTGGATAATTTCCGTGGATCTGGAGGCGTCCCGAAGAATTCGTCCCAGACGAGATAACAGCATACAACGCTGAACAATATCAGGAAAAGAGAAATGAGTGTGGTCGAGAAAGCGTCTTGTTTGTACTTTCGAACAAGGCTTTTATCTGTCGATTCTTGTCGCTCTTGATCGGACTTCATTTGAGATCGCTTTGTTCTACTGTAGGTCCGTCAAATTGCCCATCACGTGATGATTTGTAAATACATTACGCTCCGCTAACAGGTGATCAAAGCAGCTTTGGCCTCATCAGCACCATCCTGCGCGTGACCCCCGGCAGCGGATCGCATTCGACCTCCGTCCAGAGATCCTCCTCGCCCGCCGCCACAACCGTTTCCTGCGAGGCCAGGAGCTCGCAATCCACGGCCTTCGTCGCCTGCTCGATGCGGGATCCGATATTGACGGTCTCGCCGACGACGGTGAATTCGAGGCGGCTCTCGTCGCCCACCACGCCGCAGAACACGTCGCCCGTATGGATGCCGATGCCGAGCCGCACCGGCGGGTTGAAGCCGCGCTTGACGTTCCAGCGCTCGATGAGGGTGAGCAGGGTGCGGCCGCAGGCGAGCGCGCGCCTGGCATCGCCCTCCTGAGCACCCGGCACCCCGAACAGGATGAGCGCCCCGTCGCCGGTGAACTTGTCGATGACGCCGCCGTGCCGGGAGGCCGCCCGCAGCACCCGTCGGCGGAAGGAGGTGATGAAGATGGCGAGCTGCGCCGGCTCCATGGTCTCGCCGAACGTGGTCGAGGCGCGGATGTCCACGAACATCACCGTCACCGGAATGCGCCGTCCCTGGCGTAGGGACGCAAAGGCCTGGTCCGTGAGGATGGGCGCGAGCTCGCGCGGCAGGTAGCGGGTGAGGTTGGCGCGCAGCGTGGTCTCCCGCACGGCTCGCTCCAGCATCAGCCGCCCCTGGCGCGCCACGAGGATCAGGATCAGGGCGGCGGCGAAGACCATGACGATGCGAACCGCGTTCGCCTGCGTCGAGAACAGTCCCTGGAGGGCGGCGAGATCCTCCTGGCGCTCCGCAGCGGTCAGGAAACCGCTGCCGAAGGTGAGAAGCGACAGGCCGGCCACGTAGATGGCGGCCACGAAGGCTTGAAGGCGGGGCTGGTAGTGAATCGCCGCCGCCGCCATGGTGATCGGAACCACCCAGGCGACGGGAAAGGCGGCGAAGAGACTGCCGGGAATGCCGAGGCCCCAATGGCTGTAGGCGAGATTGCCGAGGACGAGCAAGGCATCGAGGATGGCCGTGACAACCGGCAGCCTCTCGATGCCGACGCGTTTCGAGGCAAGCCAGGCGCCGACCCATCCCAGCGCCCCGAACAGGACGAGGGTGAGCTCCGCGGCCCGGATCTGCTTGCGCGCTACGGGGTTGTCGAGCTCGATCCCAGCCGTGGTGACGACGACGGCCAGCAGCAGAAGCCCTGCCGTGACCATGCGGGCCATCCCCGCCCGCTGCAGGGCGCTGGTATCCGCCTCGCGAATCAGCCGATGGGTGGCGTCGCTCAGGGCGGGTGTCGTCCTCAAGGCATTGACGAAGCCCACGGCGGCGCGGATGCGGGATCGAGGGGTCACGGGCTTCCTTTTGCTTCCCAAGGGGTTGATGCGTTATGTCACTGGACTGCCCCAGCGCCTATTACCGATCCGTTACGCCAGCATGAAGAGCCGTTTAACCTTGGCAGCATCGCCGCATCTCACAGGAATATATGGTCCATGAGCGAGACCAGCCAAGCGATCACCATCTATGTGGATGCGGATGCCTGCCCGGTGAAGCCGGAGATCTATCGGGTGGCCGAACGCCACCGGGTGAAGGTCTTCGTGGTGTCGAATGCCTTCCTTCAGGTGCCGCAGAGCCCATTGATCGAGCGCGTGGTGGTGAACGCAGGGTTCGATGCGGCCGATGATTGGATCGCCGAACGCGCCCGGCGCGGCGCCATCGTGATTACCGCCGACATTCCGCTGGCTCACCGCTGCGTCACGGCCGGTGCCGACGTGATCGGCCCCACGGGAAAGCCATTCACGCAGGCCTCCATCGGCATGGCGCTTGCGACCCGCAATCTCATGGAGGACCTGCGCGCCATGGGCGATGTGACCGGCGGCCCGAAGCCGTTTTCGGCCAAGGACCGTTCGGCCTTCCTTTCGGCGCTGGATGTCGCGATCAACCGGCTCAAGCGCGCGGGATTTGGCGCAGCTTCTCCTTGAACGCCCCAAAATTCTCCGGCGTCAGCGGGCCGATATGCTTGTGGCGGATGGTGCCGTCGGGGCCGACGATGAAGGTTTCCGGCACGCCGTAGACGCCCCAGTCGATTGAGGCGCGGCCGTTGGGATCGACGCCGACGGCGGCATAGGGGTTGCCCAGCGCCCCGAGGAAGCGGCGGGCGTTGTCCGGGTTGTCGCGCTGATTGATGCCGACCACGCGGATCGACTGGTCCTTGGCGAGGTCGACGAGGAGCGGGTGCTCCTGGCGGCAGGGGCCGCACCAGGACCCCCACACATTCACCACCGTGACGCGGCCCTTCAGGTCCTCGTTGGAGAAGCCGGGCACCGGCTTGCCGGCGGCTGTGAGACCCTCAAGCGGCGCGAGGCTGAAGACGGGAACAGGCTTGTTGATGAGCACCGAGGGCACCTCGGCCGGGTTGCGGCCTGAGATCAGCTGCATGCCGAACAGCACCACGAGACCGAGAAAGACCAGCCCTGGCAGGACGAAGATCAGGCGGGAACGGGGACGCTCAGTTGCCTCAGCCACGGCGGGACCTCCGGCCGATGCCGCGGGATTCGAGATCGGCGAGCGCGCGCCGCTGGATCCGGTGATCGACCACGGCGCGCAGGATCAGGCCCGCGATCACCAAGGCGGTCACGATGTAGGAAAAGGCGATGAAGAAGCCGTGCGACATCGGTTTCAGGCAGCCTGTGCGTCGAGACGCTCGGCCTCAAGGATGGTGAGCGTGCGCACGCGCCGGCGCAGGATCTCGGTGCGCATGCCGGCAAGATGGAGTGCTACGCCCATCAGGGTGAAGGCGACCGCCATGATCAGCAGCGGCACGAGCATGGAGGGATGAATCGTCGGCCCGTCGATGCGGAAGACGGAGGCCGGCTGGTGCAGGGTATTCCACCAGTCGACCGAAAACTTCACGATCGGCACGTTCACCGCGCCCACGAGGGTGAGGATCGACACGGCACGCGCGGCGCGGTTCGGCTCTTCGATGGCGCGCCAGAGCGCGAGGATGCCGAGATAGATCAGCAGCATCACCAGCATGGAGGTGAGTCTGGCATCCCATTGCCAGTACGTGCCCCACATGGGCTTGCCCCAGAGCGAGCCAGTGACGAGGCAGATCAGCGTGAAGGCCGCACCGATGGGAGCGGCTGCCTTCTGCGACACGTCCGCCAGCGGATGGCGCCAGACCAGGGTGCCGAGTGCTGAAGCAGCCATGGTCATGTAGAAGAACAGGGACAGCCAGGCCGCCGGCACGTGGAGATACATGATCTTGACCGTCTCGCCCTGCTGGTAATCGGCGGGCGCGGCGAACCAGACCATGTAGAGTCCGACGGCCATCAGGATCGCAGCCAGTCCCCCCACCCACGGCAGAAGCGTGCCGCTGAGGCTCATGAAGCGGGTCGGATTGGCAAGCTCTCGGATCATGCGATCGATGTAGCGGTCTTGGAGTGTGCCTGCAACGTGGAGATCGCCGCAAGCCGAATAACGTTTTTGCCAGGGATATGGCTTGTAAGCGTTCCGGACGTGATTGGGCATTCCGGAAATGTGCGTAGCACTCCCCTCCCCCTTGCGTGGAGGGGCAGGGGTGGAGCGACCGGGTGAGATCTCTCCGTCATGGCCGGGCCTGTCCCGGCCATCCCGATCGGAAGAATGCGACGCTCAAGACAATCGGGATCACCGGCACAAGGCCGGTGATGACGGGGTAGCAAGCATGGCCTGTCCTCATCAAGCACAGCGTTCTGACTTTGCGACCCCCACCCTCGATCCCTCCCCCTTGCGGGAAGGGAGGAAGCGCTTGCCCTTCATTCGCCACCCCGGAGAGCCTATAGTCCACGCATCTCTGTTGCGGAGCGATCATGCGCCTCGGATTGTCCAGCCTTTTCGGCCTCATCTTCCTCGCGCTTCCGGCTTCGGCGCAGGACATCACCTTGCGCCTGCCGGTCGCCTGCGAGATCGGGCGCGGCTGCTTCATCCAGCATTACGTCGACCGCGATCCCTCGCCGGCTGCGAGCGACTACCAGTGCGGCACGCTGACCTATGAGGGCCACGACGGCACCGACATCCGGGTGCCGACCATGGCGGCCCAGAAGGCGGGCGTCGACGTGGTGGCGGCTGCCGACGGGACGGTGCTGCGCACCCGCGACGGGGTGGAGGACATCGCCCTCACCGGGCGCGGCCGGCAGAGCGTCGCCAACACCGAATGCGGCAACGGCGCCGTCGTCGATCACGGCAACGGCTGGGAGGCGCAGTACTGCCACATGGCGAAGGGAAGCCTCGCCGTGAAGTCGGGCGATACCCTGAAGGCCGGCGACCGGATCGGGCGGATCGGTCTTTCGGGCATGACCGAGTTCCCGCACCTGCACTTCACCCTGCGCAAGGACGGCAAGCCGATCGATCCCTTCGCTTACGGCGCGCCGGAAAAATCCTGCGGCGGCGGCAAGTCCCTCTGGGAGGCCTCCCTCCAGCGGGCGCTCGCCTATCAGGGGGGCAGCGTGCTCAACAAGGGTTTCGCGAGCGGTCCCGTGACGATGGAGGCCATCGAATCGGGCGCAGCCGAGCAGGAGATACCGACGACCCGGTCCCCTGCCCTGGTGGCCTTCGTGCGCGCCATCGGCCTCAAAGGCGGCGACGTGCAGACGCTCACCCTGTTCGACCCCGATGGCAAGCCGGTGGCTCAGAACAAGGCCTCACCGCTCGACCGCGACAAGGCGCAATGGATGGCGTTTTCCGGGATCAAGCAGCCTGAAGGAGGCTTCCGCCCCGGCCTCTATCGGGCGATCTACCGGGTCGAGCGGAGCGGCAAGCCCGCCATCGAGCAGGCCTTCGGCATCAGCTTGAGGCCGTGACGCCCTCGTGCGCCGCGCGGCTGTCGGCGGGAGCCTCGTCGCGCTCGTTGAGACCGTAATCCCGGATCACGCTTGCGACCCTGAGGCGGTAATCGCGGAAAACGCCGGCGCGGCCCGCCCCTTGGGTGGTGCGATGGGAGGGCAGGTTGCGCCAGGCCCGCACCGCCTCCTCGTCGCGCCAGAACGACAGCGACAGAAGCTTGCCAGGCTCGGTCAGGCTCTGGAAGCGCTCGACGGAGATGAAGCCGTCCATCGTCATGAGGTCGGAGCGCAAAGCCGCGGCGAGGCCGAGATAATCCCGCTTGCCCCCATCCCCATCCGGCCAGACTTCGAAGATCACCGCGATCATGGCTTAATCAGCTCCGCATGAGGGGCAGAGGCGAGGCGCAGGAAGATGCGGTCCTCCCGGCGAATGAACTGCTCCCGCTTGGCGAATTCGTAATTGGCGCGGCCTTGCGGGTCGTTGCGCAAACGCTCGCGATAAGCCTCGTACTCGGCAAGATTCTGGATGTTGTACACGCCGTAAGCCACCGTGCTGGAGCCCTCGTGGGGAGCATAATAGCCGATCAGATCCGCGCCGCAGCGGGGAATCGCCTGACCCCAGTTGCGGGCGTATTCGGTGAAGGCTTCGACCTTGAAGGGGTCGATTTCATAGCGAATGAAGCAGGTGATCATCGATAAGCATCCTGTTGAGTGGAGCATCGGATGGATCCCAAAAGTGCAAATCCATTCTTGGGTAGGATGCTCATGACAGTTCGGTCTTAGCCGATTGATTGACGTCGATGCTTCGGCTATGATCGAAGTATGAAAGAAGGTCCCGTCATCGCCTCCGTGGCCGCGCTTCTCGGCGATCCGGCCCGCGCCAACATCCTCACCACCCTCATGGACGGGCGGGCGCTGACCGTGAGCGAGCTCGCCGAAGCCGCGGGCGTCACGCTCCAGACGGCGAGCGGGCACCTCGCCAAGCTCGATGCTGCCAACCTGCTCGTCGCGGAAAAGCAGGGCCGCCACCGCTATTTTCGATTGTCCGGCCCCGATGTGGCGCAGGTGCTGGAGGCCCTGATGGGGTTGGCCCAGCGCACCGGCGCCACCCGGGTGCGGACCGGCCCGAAGGATGCGGCGCTCAGATCCGCCCGTGTCTGCTACGACCATCTCGCCGGTGAGCGGGGCGTTGCCCTGCTCAGGGGAGCCCGGCAGCAGGGGCTTATCGATGGGGAGAAGGATCTGGCCTTGACGGAGAAAGGCCGCGCCTTCTTCGCCGATTTCGGCATCGATCTGGCAGCGCTGGGAAAAAGCCGCCGCCCCGTCTGTCGCGCCTGCCTCGATTGGAGCGAACGGCACAGCCATCTCGGCGGCGCGCTCGGCGCCGCGATCCTTTCCGAAATGATCGACAAGAAATGGGTGCGGCGCGCGGCCGGGCGCGTATTGACCTTCACCTGCGAGGGTGTGGAGGGTTTCGAAGCGGCGTTCACGTCGATCCAGAATACGAGCTCACAGGCTGCTTGAGCCGCAAAAGCTCATTTCGTCCCTAACTCACCCTTAGCCCTCATCCTGAGGAGGATTGCATGAGCAATCCGTCTCGAAGGAGGTTCCAGTGCTCTCTGGAGCCTCCTTCGAGACGCAGCTGCGCTGTTCCTCAGGATGAGGGCAGAGTTAGATGAGCGATAATTTCAGGAGACCTCGTAAGACTCAAACACCTCGAACCCGAGCGAGCGGTAGAGCCGTAATGCCCCAGACGGATTGCTGGCTTCCACCTTCAGCTCGATATGTGGAGCTCCGCGATCCCGGAAGATGCGGAAGACATGGCTCAGCAGGGCTGCGCCCAAGCCCTGCCGGCGCAGGGCTGGAGCGACGGCGAGATCCTTCACGAAGGCGCTGGTCCAGCACTGCGCCACGCCGACGATCTCATCCCGCTCGTTCGCCGCGATGAACACCAACGCCGGATCGTATTCGGAATCGTCCCGCAGGCTCGGCCACCAGATCGCGAAGGGCTCGACATAGCCACCTCCGCGTGAATAGGCCTCCACCAAGAGCGCATGGACCTTTTGTGCGTGTCGGTCCGGCTCGAAGGGGATCGGCCGGATCCCGGTGGGCCAGGCGGACTCCGCGACGGGCTCGACGAGGGAACGGCGCATGCGAAGGACGAGGCGCTCGGCCATCGCTACTCTGCCGACCGCAGGGCCGCGGCGGCGCCCACCGTGCCGACCACCGCCGCGATCAACGACAGGGCGACGAGCACGAGGAACGGCGTCATGAAGGGAATCGTCCCACCGAGTGCTGCGTTGGCGGCCGAAACCCCGAAGATCAGGGTCGGGATCATGAAGGGCAGCACCAGGATCGCCAGGATCAGCCCGCCGCGTCGCAAGGACGAGGTGAGCGCAGCTCCCACCGCGCCGATGAAGGTGAGCGCGGGTGTGCCGACCAGCAGCGTCACCACCATGGCGAGCATGCCTTCCGGAGAGAGAGCCACGAGGAGACCGAGGAAGGGCGCGGCGATCGCCAGCGGCAGGCCCGTCACGAGCCAGTAGGCGACGACCTTCGCCAGTACCACGATCTCCAGCGGCGCGTGCGACAGGCGCAGGAGATCGAGCGACCCGTCCTCCTGATCGGCCTGGAACAGCCGGTCAAGGCCGATGAGCGTGGCGAGCAGGGCCGCGATCCAGAGGATCGCTGGGCCGATGCGCGAGAGCAGGTTCAGGTCCGGCCCGAGGGCGAAGGGGATCAGCGTCACGATCATCAGGAAGAAGATCAGCCCCATGACGCCCGAGCCGCCGACGCGGGCGGCGAGCTTGAGGTCGCGGACGAGGAGGGCGCGGAAGGATTTTAGCATTAGCCCTCTCCCCCTGTACCCTCTCCCCTATGCGGGAGAGGGTGGCCCAGAGGGCCGGGAGAGGGGAAGACAGAAGATGAGGATGCCCCCTCTCCCGCATAGGGGGGAGGGGTAAGGGTGCGCTCGATCCGGATCTCCTTGGCATCCTTCAGGAACAGCGGCGAATGGGTCGAAGCCGCGATCATGCCGCCGCTCTCCCGGTGGCGTTCGAGGATGAGGCGCAGGGTTTCCTGCGAGGCGGTGTCGAGGGCCGAGGTCGGCTCGTCGAGAAGCCAGAGCGGCCGATGCGCGACGAGCAGCCGGGCCAGCGCCACCCGGCGGCGCTGGCCGGCCGAGAGAAAGGCGACCGGCAGGCGCGCCGCGTGGGCGAGACCGACCGCATCGAGCGCCTCTCGGGGTTTCAGAGCCGGATTGCCCAAGAAGTCTCGGGCGAATTGCAGGTTTTCTTCGGCGGTGAGCGCAGTCTTCAAGGCATCGCGATGGCCCACATAGTGCAGGCACTCAGGCAAGGTCCGCTCGCCGGCATCATCCAGCAGAATCACGCCTCCTGCTGCCGGCAGGCGCCCGGCCAGGATGTCGAGGAGGGAGGATTTGCCGGCGCCGTTGCGGCCGGTGATCACCAGGGCCTCGCCCGGCAGGAGCGTAAAGGAAACGCCCTCGAAGATGCGCCGCTCTCCCCGCTCGCAGGCCAAATTGTTAACGCTCAGACGCAAACCCCGCACCCCTGCCCTGATTGCACCCCAGAATGGTTCTAAACCGTGTAGCGGGATGGTTGGAAATGATCTATAGCACCCCTGGCTGCGCCGCGCGCCAAGGCGTCCAATCCGCCTCGCGCGCTTACTCCCCTGTCCGGGCACCCCCGGAGCGGCGCGCGCTTATCGCGCTTTCGGCCGAACACATGTTCGTAACCCAAATGCACGCGAGGATTCGCCGTGACGCTCAACAACAGCTTCAATGCCCGCCAGACTCTTCAAGTCGGTGACAAGTCCTACACCTATTACTCGCTCAAGGAGGCCGAGAAGAACGGCCTGAAAGGCGCCTCCAAGCTGCCCTTCTCCATGAAAGTGCTGCTCGAGAACCTGCTCCGCTACGAGGACGGCCGCACGGTCACCAAGGCCGATATCGAGGCCATGGCCGCCTGGCTCGACAACAAGGGCAAGGACGAGAAGGAAATCGCCTATCGCCCCGCCCGCGTCCTGATGCAGGACTTCACCGGCGTTCCGGCGGTGGTGGACCTCGCCGCCATGCGCGACGCCATGAAGAACCTCGGCGGCGATCCGCGCAAGATCAACCCGCTCGTGCCCGTCGACCTCGTCATCGACCACTCGGTGATCGTGGACGAGTTCGGCACGCCGAAGGCCTTCGACCGCAATGTGGAGCTGGAATACCAGCGCAACGGCGAGCGCTACCGCTTCCTCAAGTGGGGCCAGACCGCGTTCGAGAATTTTTCCGTCGTTCCCCCCGGCACCGGCATCTGCCACCAAGTCAACCTGGAATTCCTGTCCCAGACCGTCTGGACCCGCAAGGACACCGCGACGGGCGAGGAGACCGCCTATCCGGACACCCTGGTCGGTACCGATTCGCACACCACCATGGTCAACGGCCTTGCCGTTCTCGGCTGGGGCGTGGGCGGCATCGAGGCGGAGGCTGCCATGCTCGGCCAGCCGGTCTCCATGCTGATCCCCGAGGTCATCGGCTTCAAGCTCACCGGCAAGCTCCGTGAGGGCGTGACTGCCACCGACCTCGTGCTCACCGTCACCCAGATGCTGCGCAAGAAGGGCGTGGTCGGCAAGTTCGTGGAATTCTACGGCCCCGGCCTCACCGACATGACGGTGGCGGATCGTTCCACCATCGGCAACATGGCGCCCGAATACGGCGCCACCTGCGGCTTCTTCCCGGTCGATGCCAAGACCATCGACTATCTTCGCACCACCAGCCGCACCGACGAGCGCGTCGCCCTCGTCGAGGCCTATGCCAAGGCGCAGGGCATGTGGCTCACCCCCGACATGGCGGACCCGGTCTTCACCGACACCCTGGAGCTCGATCTGGGCGACGTGGTGCCCTCGCTCGCCGGCCCGAAGCGCCCGCAGGACCGCGTGACGCTCGACACCGCCAAGCCCGAATTCCTCGGCGCCATGGAGAAGGAGTTCCGCAAGGCGCAGGAGATCGGCAAGCGCGTGAAGGTGGACGACGCCAATTACGATCTCGGCCACGGCGACGTGGTGATCGCGGCGATCACGTCCTGCACCAACACCTCGAACCCGAGCGTGATGATCGGCGCCGGCCTGCTCGCCCGCAATGCGGTGAAGAAGGGCCTGACCTCCAAGCCGTGGGTGAAGACCTCGCTCGCGCCCGGATCGCAGATCGTCGAGGAATATTTCAGGAAGGCCGGCCTGCAGGGCGACCTCGATGCGCTCGGCTTCAACCTTGTCGGCTTCGGCTGCACCACCTGCATCGGCAACTCGGGCCCGCTGCCCGAAAACATCTCGAAGGCGATCAACGACAACGACCTCGTGGCCGTGTCGGTGCTCTCCGGCAACCGCAACTTCGAGGGCCGCGTGAACCCTGACGTGCGCGCCAACTACCTCGCCTCGCCGCCGCTGGTGGTCGCCTATGCGCTCGCCGGCTCCATGCTGGTGGATCTCGTCAACGATCCGCTGGGCACAGGCTCCGACGGCAAGCCGGTGTACCTCAAGGACATCTGGCCCTCCTCCGTGGAAGTGCAGGAGTTCATTGACCGCACGATCACCAGCGAGCTGTTCAAGACCCGCTACGCCGACGTGTTCTCGGGCGATGCCAACTGGAAGAAGGTCACCTTCGAGCCAGGCCTCACCTATACCTGGCCGCCCGGCTCGACCTACGTGCAGAACCCGCCCTATTTCGAAGGCATGACCAAGGATCCGAAGCCCGTCACGGATATCGTCAATGCGCGGATCCTAGGCCTGTTCCAGGACTCGATCACCACCGACCACATCTCGCCCGCAGGCAACATCCGAGCAAGCTCGCCGGCCGGCAAATACCTGCAGGAGCATCAGGTCGCGGTCGCCGACTTCAACCAGTACGGCACGCGACGTGGCAACCACGAGATCATGATGCGCGGCACCTTCGCCAACATCCGCATCAAGAACCAGATGGTTCGTGACGAGAGCGGCCACGTGGTCGAGGGCGGCTACACGATCCATCAGCCGTCCGGCGAGCGGATGTTCATCTACGACGCCGCCATGCGCTACAAGGACGAGGGCGTTCCGCTCATCGTTCTCGCCGGCAAGGAATACGGCACCGGCTCGTCCCGCGACTGGGCGGCCAAGGGTACGGCGCTGCTCGGCATCCGCGCCGTGATCGCCGAGAGCTTCGAGCGTATCCACCGCTCGAACCTGGTCGGCATGGGCGTGGCTCCCTTCGTGTTCGAACAGGGCACGTCCTGGGAGACGCTGGGGCTAAAGGGCGATGAGACCATCACCATCAAGGGCCTGGCCGGCGAGCTGAAGCCGCGCCAGCGCATGGAGATGGAAGTCACTTCCGCCGACGGTTCGGTGCGGAACGTGCCGGTCCATTGCCGCATCGATACGCTGGAGGAGGTCGAGTACTTCCGCAACGGCGGCATCCTGCAGTACGTCCTGCGCCAGCTCGCGGCGTAAAGCGCGACACAAACAAAACGCCCGCTCTTCGCATGAGGAGCGGGCTCAAAAAATGCGGGGCGCTCCATCGCTGGAGCGCCCCGTTTTAGTTTCGTCAGATCACGAAGAAGTCCTTGTCGGTCATAGCTAGTTTCTTCGACAGCGTGGCGATCTCGACCGCCCTGCCCTTGCCGGAGCCGTCGGCGTCGTAGAGGAGCACACCCTTCTTCTTGTCGTAGATCACGTAGTCGTCCTTGTCCTTGGCCTTCGTGCCGACGGTGAAGAACGCTTTGTTCAGTTGAGCCGGTTTCTCGGATGTCCCGAGCTTGCCGAGCTTGGTGAAGACCTTGTTGTCGAGCCAGATCGAATCGTCCGTCACGACGAAGTCGTGGATCTTGTCGACATTGGTTTTCTTATTGGGCTTGGTGTCGAACACGAAGATGTCGCTGCCGGCGCCACCGGTGAGCGCGTCCTTGCCGGCACCGCCATAAAGCGTGTCATTGTCGTCAGCGCCAGAAAGCTGGTCGCTGCCTGCGAATCCGAACAGATTGTCACGGCCGACGCCGCCGATCAGGGCATTGTTCCCGTTTGTGCCGGTCTGAGTCTCGACCGCATCCTCAACCTGGATCGTGAACGCCTTCTCGTAGGTTGCACCGGCCTTGTCGGCCACCACGACCCGGATGTGATGTATCCGTGCCGTCTCATAATCGATCTTGGCACCGTCCTTGACCAGCAGGCGCCCATTCGGGCCGACCTCGAAACGGTCGTCGTTGAGCGAATAGGTGAAGCTGTCGCCTTCGTTCAAATCCGTGGCCGAGAGAACGCCCACGAGCGTGCCCCTTGCAGCACCTTCCTGCACCGAGGCATGGCTCAGGCTGATGTCGGTCGGGGCATGGTTTACCGGCGCCGGCACGTCCTTGATGGTGACGAGAAACTTTTGCGTTGCGGTGCCGCCTTTCCCGTCGTCGGCCTTCACCCGGATCTCGCGCGTCTCATCCGCCGTCACCTGGATGTCGCCCTTGGTCGCCAGTTCATACCCGATCACCACGCCGCCGCTCATGACGGGACGGATGGCAAACGCGCTCGACGCCGAGATGTCATTGCCGTTCTCGTCCACCAACGAATAGGCGAGCGTGTCGCCGTCCGGATCCGTTGCGCTCAGCGTCCCCACGACGACCGATGTGGCGCTCTCGTTGACATGGATCGACAGCGTCAGGCCCGTCGGAGCGCGATTGTCATCGGCAGGGTCATTGGCAACATTGATCGTTAAAGATTTCCTGGTCTCGCCGCCCTGGCCGTCCGATGCAACGACATGGAGGGTGTAGGAGCGCACGGCGTGCGCGCCGTCGTAGTTGAGCTCCTTGCCGGACGCGACCGCGATTCGCCCATTCTCATCGATCACGAACATGCCATCGGCATTGCCGCCAGCTTCGGCAGTCGTGTCGAAGGACCAGCTGACGGAATCGCCATCCTCGTCATCGGCCTGAAGAGTGCCAATGATCCTCGTTCCCTCCGTCACCTGGCCCGCATATCCGTCCAGCCGCACATCGGTTGGATCCTCATTCACGTTCGTGACGACGAGGGTGATCTTGCGAATGATGGAGAGGCCGCCGACATCCGTGACCTTGATCCAGAGCTCTTGCAGTCCGACCTGCGCGTCATCGAGGCTGGCCTTGAGTAGGAACTTATCGAAATCCGTTCCCGTGCCGATGGCAAAAAGCGCGTGTCCCTCGGGAAGGGAGTCGCCATTCGCGTTGGCGACGATCTCGTAGGTGAAGGTGTCGTCGATGTCGGCATCCTCGCCCTCCAGCGTCGCGACGGCCGCGCCTACGCCTGCATCCTCCGCGACCGTGCCGCCTGTGACCGAGAGGCCCGTCGGAGCGCGGTTGTCTTCCGAAGGATCGTTGGCGACGTTGATCGTGAACGAATGCGTGGTCGTGACGCCGAACACGGTCCTGGCCTCGACCACGATCGTGTAGGCATGAACGGCTCCTGGCCCGTCGTATTCGAGCGCCTTGTCGGGAGCGAGCCTGACGACGCCGTTCTCGATGACGAACATGCCATCGGCATTGCCGCCGCCTTCGGCGGTTGCGTCGAAGGACCAAGCGATGTCACCTTGATCAGCTGTCAGCGCGCCGATTTCGGTTTCACCCTCCACGACGGAAATATCATCCGTGCTGTCGGCCAGCTTGAGGCCCGATGGAGGATCGGCAGCGGTGGAAAGATCGATGGTCGATCCGGCGAACTGGAGGAATTCGATTCCCGTGAGCACATCCTTGCCGTCTCCAGCCGGCCGGGTATCGACCACCGCGAAGGAGCCGTCTGAATTCCTGGTGACGATGTAGGCGTCGCGGGTGCCCGCGAACACGGCCGTATCGCTGCCGTCGCCGCCATTCAGGATGTCATGGCCCGCGCCGCTGGCGAGGGTATCGTCTCCCGTGCCGCCATCGAGAGTGTCGTCTCCTGATCCACCGACGATCCCGTTGTCGAGGCCGTTGCCGGTACCGGTCAGGCCCTGCGGTCCGACGAGAGTGAGATGTTCGACGTGATTGCCCAAGGTGTAGCTGACCGAGGCGATCACCCGATCTTCGCCACGATCTTCATCCTCGGTGACCACATCGCCTGCATCGTCGACGATGAACGTATCGTTGCCGTACCAGCCCCAGAGTTCGTCAGCGCCTTCGCCGCCGTCGAGGGTGTCGTCTCCACCCATGCCGAACAAGCGGTCGTTTTCGCCCAGGCCCTCAAGAAGATTGCTTCCGCCGTCGCTGCCGAAGATCGTATTGGCGAGGCCGTTTCCAGTACCCGTGGTATTGTCATAGCCCTGCAGTTCGAGACTTTCGACATGATCGGGCAGGGTGTAGGAGACGTAAGCCACGACGTGATCGGCGATGCCGCCATCGGCGGTCTCGATCACCACATCTCCGGTGTTCTCGACAACATAAGTGTCATGACCGAGGCCGCCTTCCAGCGTGTCGGCGCCCTCTCCGCCTTCGAGGCGGTTGTCCTCTGCATCACCCGTGATGGTGTTGTCGAGAGCATTGCCCGTCACGCCGGCATTCGGGCCTCCATGTTCCGAGACTTCGTTCAGGTCGAAATCCTGGGCCTCGTCCAGAATGTAGCTGTTCAACGCTGGATCATACCGGTACTGGGCCATGATCAACTTGCTCCCCCGCAAGAGAAGGGGCTCCTAGGCCTCTTTTCCGGAAGAAACTCTTATCACGATATTTCATTTCGGCTATAGATCCGGGCTTGCATTCCGGATTCTTCAGTTTTCCCAAATGCAGATTACGGGCCGCTCGACTGTGCTGCCGAGCTAATTCTCGTCTTTTGAGGGCAGAATTTTCCTTTCCCTTGCGGCATTTTGGCCCGTCCCCAAACAGGGTTTCTTTGTTACAATATCATGCGTCGACAGCCGGCTTCGTCATCCATTAAGGTGCCGTTAACCCTTCCGGCGGAAAACTGGCGTCATTGCCTCTCTCAACCTGTTGCCAGAGCCATGAGCGACCTTCTCGTCAGTATCCGTCATGCAAAGCCCGATGATGCGGCTTGCCTGTCGAAGGTCTTCGATGCGGCCTGGCGGGAGGCCTATAGCGGCATCATCCCGGGGGTGACCCTCGAGAAGATGTTTTCCCGGCGCAGCGAGCGCTGGTGGCGCTCCACCGTCTCCCGCGGGCGCCCGCTCGTGGTGCTGGACATCGGCCAGGGCGTGGTCGGCTACGCCTCCTATGGCCGCTGCCGCGACCGGACCTTGCCGGCAAAGGGTGAAATCGACGAGCTCTACCTGCTGCCGGAATACCAGGGCATCGGCTTCGGACGCCGGCTCTTCAATGCGGTGCGCAACGATCTCCGGCACCGCGACCTCGGCAGGATCGTCGTCTGGGCCCTGGAGGACAACAGCCGCGCCTGCGCCTTTTACGAAGGGATGGGCGGGCAGAAGGTCGCCCGCGTCGAGGAGCGCATCGGCAGGACGCCGCTGGCCAAGGTGGCCTATCTCTTCGGCTGACGGCATTCCGGCCCGGATGAGGTCTCCTCTCGGCTAGAGCATCGGACCCAAAAACCGGAACCACTTTTCGCTGGCGCGGTCCGCTGGGTCCGCACGATGCGCTAAAAGCCTAAAAATCCGGTCTTCGGTCCTTGTTGCGGGAGCCCGCTCCGGCTAGTGAAGCGTCCGAACTCCAGGGGGCAGCCGTCCGGAATCCGGACTCAAGGCCGCTCCCAAGTCCAGCTTCTGCCGCATTTTCACCGGTGTCACGGCGTCCCCTTCAGTGAGAACGCCACACCTGGGACGATGCTCAAGCCTTGTTCGGGAGAACAGCTCTATGCGCCTTGACGCGATCAAGATTGGAAAGAATCCGCCGGACGACGTGAACGTCGTCATCGAAGTGCCGATCGGCGGCGAGCCCATCAAGTACGAGATGGACAAGGAATCCGGTGCGCTCGTCGTGGACCGCTTCCTCTACACCGCCATGCGGTACCCCGGTAATTACGGCTTCATCCCCCACACCCTGTCGGGCGACGGCGATCCTTGCGACGTGCTGGTGGCCAACACCCGGGCGATCGTGCCCGGCGCGATCATGAACGTGCGCCCGGTCGGCGTTCTGGTGATGGAGGACGATGCCGGTCAGGACGAGAAGATCATCGCCGTTCCGTCGAGCAAGCTGACCCAGCGCTACGACCGGGTGGCGAACTACACGGATCTGCCCGAGATCACCATCAAGCAGATCGAGCACTTCTTCGAGCACTACAAGGATCTCGAGCCCGGCAAATGGGCCAAGATCATCCGCTGGGGCGATGCCGAAGAGGCCAAGCGTCTGATCGTCGAAGCCGTCGAGCGCGCCAAGAAGTAAGGCTCGCTCCCGATTTTAAAGCTTTTAAGGCCAGGCGATTGCCTGGCCTTCGTCTTTCAATCCGACGATCGGGACCGGCCGAGAGCCCTCCGCCAGCCGGGCGTCAGATGACGAAAAAGTCCTTGTGGCTGATCTTCAGGCCCTTGCCGAGACTGGCGAACTGGATCGCCTTGGCCGATCCGGACCCGTCGGGGTCGTAGAACAGGGCGCCGCCCTCCTTGTAGTAGAGGATGCGGTCGTCCTTGTCCTTGAAATGATCGCCCACGACGAAGGCCTTGCTCGACAGGGCGCCCTTCGCGATCTTGCTGAAGATCTTCCGCGACAGGTGGACGATGTCGTCTGGCGGATTGAAGTCCTGGATGTAGTCGAGGTTCGATTTCGCATTCGGCTTCTGATCGAACACGAAGACGTCCCGGCCTGTCCCGCCGACGAGCGAGTCGTTCCCAAGTCCGCCCATGAGCGTATCGTTGCCGATCTGGCCAAAGAGCGCATCGTTGCCGCTGAGGCCGGAGAGCTTGTCGTTGCCGGACTCGCCCACCAACTGCTCGCCTTTCGCGGTGCCGGAAAGGACCAGCGGAGTCGTCTCGACGACGTTGCGCACATTGATGGTGAAGGTCTCCGTGAAGACGCCGCCATATTCGTCCTCGGCCCTGATCGTGATCGTGTGCTGCGCCACCTTCTCGAAATCGAGCGCCTTCAGCAGGACGATCCCCGTGCCGCTGCTGTTGAAGCCGAAGACGTCGCCCGGATTGGAGACGAAGCTGTAGGTCAGGTCGTCGCTATCCGGATCGGTGCCACTCAGAGAGCCCAATGCAGCTCCCACGGCCTTGTCCTCGGAGAGGGAGGTGCCCGACAGGGAGATATCGGTCGGATTGCCGTTGGTGAGGGCAATCGTCTTGTCCGAGAATTTCACCAGGCGCACGTCTTTCAGCGTATCGGTGCCGTCCGTCTTCGTTCCTCGGGCATGGGTGATGGTGTATGAGCCATCGGCGTTCAGGACCCTGTCGTAGTCACCGCTTGCGCCGGAGAACACGGCCATGTCCTCGCCTGTGCCGCCATCGAGCGTGTCATTGCCTCCGCCGCCGGTGAGGGTGTCGCTGCCGCCGTTGCCGACCAGCCGGTTGTCGGCCGTGTTGCCGGTGAAGACGTCGTGGCCGGAGCCGCCCTCCAGATTCGTAATCCCGATCAGGAAGTCGACGCCGGCGCCGACGGTGATCTGACCATCCGATCTCGTGAGATCAGCCTTCACGCCGGCAGAGCCGGAATAGCGGACCGTGTTGATGCCGGCTCCGCCGTCAAGCCGGTCATTGCCGGCGCCGCCGTCGAGCGTGTCGTCGCCGTCGCCGACTTCGAGAATGTCGTTGCCAGATCCACCCGCGAGGCTGTCGTTGCCGTCACCGCCCACGAGGCTGTCGTTGCCGGTGCCGCCGTCGAGCGTGTCGTTGCCGTCGCCGCCGCTGAAGATATTGTCGGCCGCGTTTCCGGTGAGAAGATCGCCAAAGGCGCTCCCGACGAGGTTCTCGATGTCGACGAGAGTATCGGTGCCCTGACCGCCGCTGACGGCCTGCGCTGTGGTCTTGCTGAGATCAACCGACACACCGACTGTAGCCTCGGTGTAATCCACCGTGTCGATGCCGGCGCCGCCATTCAGAACATCGTCGCCTGTCCCACCGGCGAATGTTTCGGATCCTGCCCCGCCATAGGCGGTGTCGTTGCCGCTTCCGAGCTTGATGATGCCGCCGGTCGCGGATCCCCTGATCCCGTCATAGAGATCGTCGCCTTCCTTCAAATCCATCAGGATGGCATTGGTCGCACTGGACGTGGTCTGCAGAGTGCCGGTGTTGACGATGCGGTCGGTGCCGGCACTGCCCTCGATGGCAAGGCCTGCCGCCGTGATCGTTCCGGAATTGTAGATCGAGTAGGGTTCCACCCCTGAGAGGCGTACGGCTGCCCCGCTCCCCGACAGGGACCGGATGGTGCCCTCGTTGATGACGGTACTTCCATGTCCCGTCAGGTCGAGTCCAAAAGTCTGGCCGGTGATGGTTCTGGTTTTCCCGATCAGGATGTAATCCGTCTCGTTCGCCTTGATGCCGGCTCCGGTGTCACTGACGATATCGGTATCGATAACAACATAATTGATCCCGTTCAGAGAAAGCCGGGCTTCTGCGGTGTCTGCAGGAAGGTCGGCGGGATCATCGTAGACGACGCTGGACATGGAGCATCCGTAGCTTGACGGGAGGAGGAAGCCCGCAGACTACATTATCACATACCTAAAAGGAATTACTTCAAAGGCTCGGATTCGGAGGTACCCCTAAAGGGACTCGCCCCGCAGAAGGCGCGGCGGCTCGCGCCCGGTCAGGCCGGCCGCCTCGCGGATGAAGAAGCGCTTCAGGCCCGGCATGCGGTCGACGAGGCCGAGGCCGAGATCGCGGATCAGCCGCACCGGCAGGACATCGTTGGAAAACAGCCGGTTGAGCCCGTCCGTCACCATGCCCATGGCGGTGATGTCGGTCCGGCGCGCGCGCTCATATCCGTCGAGCACGTCGGCTCCTCCCGGATCCATGCCGAGGCGCATGGCATCCGTGACGATCTCGGCGAGCGCCGCCGCATCGTGCAGGCCGAGATTGAGCCCCTGGCCGGCGATGGGGTGGATCACATGGGCGGCGTCCCCCAGGAGCGCGAGGCGCTCGGCCACGAACCGCCGGGCCACGCCGAAGGACAGGGGATAGGCCTGCGGCTTCGTCTCGAAGGAGAGTTTTCCGAGTTGCAGCCCGAAGCGGCGCTCGAGCTCGGAGAGCAGATCCTCGGGATGGGATTCGAGCAGGGCCGCCACATGATCGCTGCGCTCCGTCCAGACGATGGAGGAACGGTGCTTCAGGCTGCCGTCGGCCTGCACCTCGGCTTTCAGGGGCAGGATGGCGAAGGGGCCGGAGGGCAGGAAATGCTCCACCGCCCTGCCCTCGTGATCGCGCTCATGGACGATGGTCGCGACGATGCCGGATTGCCTGTACGGCCACGAGATCCAGCCGATGCCCGCCTGCTCGCGCAGGCGCGAGCGCCCGCCGTCGGCGGCCACCAGCAGGGCGGCCGGCAGGACTTCCCCGCCCGCCAGGGTCACATCGGTGCGGGCGCCTTGAACCGCGAAGCCCTTCACGCCCTCGGGCCTTAAGTTCACGCCGCTCTCGCGGCAGGCGTCAATCAGAGCCGCCGTCAGATCGCCTGCGGTGATCATGTGCGCGAAGGGCTCGTTCCCGTCGACCTCGCCCGCGAAGGTCAGGAAGGTCGGGCGCACCGGATCCTGCAGGCGGCTGTCGGTGATCACCATGTCGAGGATGGGCTGCGCCCTGTCCGCCACCTGGTTCCAGACGCCGAGAGCCTCCAGCATCCGGCGCGCGGCGGCCGCGATGGCATAGGAGCGCTTGTCCCCGTGCGGGTCGCGCTTCAGCGCCGGATCGCACATGACCACGTCGATCCCGTCAGCGAGCGCTTTCTTCAGCGCCAGGGCCAGGGACAATCCGGCGAGGCCCCCACCCGCAATGACGATGCGCGGTTGTGTCGAGCTGGCTGCTGCGCTCATCGCCCTCTCCTTAGCCTCAAACGTTATAGGTGGGTGTCAGCCATCCATTCGCCAGCGTCAAGCTTGACGTGTCGAGGCTGCTCCCCGATGGATGACCTTTCGTGATCACAGGATTGTCGAAGCTCATGTCCCGCGCCGTCACCGACCTTCTCTCCATCTTGGACCTCGAACAGCTCGAGGTGAACCTGTTTCGCGGGCAGAGCCCGAAGAGCGGCTGGCAGCGGGTGTTCGGCGGACAGGTGATCGGGCAGGCGCTGGTGGCCGCGACCCGCACGGTGGACGGGCGCCATCCCCATTCGCTGCATTGCTATTTCATGCTGCCGGGCGACCCCAAGGTGCCGATCATCTACGAGGTCGACCGCATCCGCGACGGCAAGAGCTTTACCACGCGCCGGGTTCTGGCGATCCAGCACGGTCATGCGATCTTCGCCATGTCCGCCTCCTTCCATCTGGAGGAGGACGGCTTCACGCATCAGGCCGAGATGCCCAAGGTGCCGGGGCCGGACGAGCTTCCCAGCGAGGAGGAGGTGAAGGGCGGGCTGCTCCTCAAGATGCCGGAGCCCATGCGCACCTATTACGAGCGCGAGCGCCCGCTGGAGATCAGGCCCGTGGAGATCAACCGCTATCTCTCGCGCGAGCCGGGCGAGCCGCGCTTCCATGTGTGGATCAAGACCACCGGCCGCCTCCCCGACGATCCGGCGATTCATCAGAGCGTTCTGGCCTACGCCTCCGACATGACGCTTCTCGACACCTCGCTGATTCCCCATGGGCGGACGGTTTTCGAGCCCGAGATCCAGCCGGCGAGCCTGGACCATGCCATGTGGTTCCACCGGCCCTTCCGCGCCGACGAATGGCTGCTCTACGCCCAGGACACCCCGAGCGCCGGCGGCGCCCGCGGCCTCTCGCGCGGGCTTATCTTCCGGCAGGACGGGACCCTGATCGCCTCAGTGGCCCAGGAAGGCCTCATCCGCGAGCGGCGACGCTGAGCCTGGTTTTACCTCTCCCCGGTGGGGAGAGGTCGAGCGCAGCGAGGGTGACGGGGAGAGCGCTCTCCGGAAAGGGCATAACCCCTCACCCGCCGCGCTCACGCGCGTCGACCTCTCCCTCAAGGAGAGGTGAACCAGCGCCCTACCTTTATCGACTATCTCCACTCTCACCCTAGCCCTTCTCAAAAAGGAGGAGGGAGAAGTGCCTGCGAATAAAGACGTGGGTTTTGACTCCATCTGCTCAAAAATTCATCACCCAGGCCACTTTCTAGCCAAATCCCCGCTGCCTCGAAAAGAGGCAGCATTGTCTTGCCATGGCCGACAGGTCTTGGCACGCTTCTTGCGTAAAGCCCCACGACACCCGTCCTTGAGGCCGGGTTCACGTGGAAACCGTTGCCTGAGTTTTCCGGGCAGACGTTCAAAGGGGGCTTAACCCATGAAAATTGTGATGGCGGTCATCAAGCCGTTCAAGCTGGAGGAGGTGCGCGACGCGCTCACCGCCCTCGGCGTGCACGGCCTCACCGTGACCGAGGTGAAGGGCTACGGGCGGCAGAAGGGCCATACCGAGATCTATCGCGGCGCCGAATATGCGGTGAGCTTCCTGCCGAAGCTGAAGATCGAGGTGGCCGTGGCGAGCGAGCTGGTCACCCCGGTGATCGACGCGATCACGGCAGCGGCGCGCACGGGCCAGATCGGCGACGGCAAGATCTTCGTCACCTCGCTCGAAAGAGCGGTCCGCATCCGTACGGGCGAGACCGACACCGACGCCCTTTGATGTCCTCATTGACCGATTTTTCCGGAGTTTGATCCGATGACGTTCCGACCTCTTCTCCTGCCGGCGCTCGGTGCGCTGGGTTTAAGCCTCGCGGTCCTCGATCCTGCCCTGGCGCAGGACGCCGCCGCTGCGGCTCCCACCGTCAACAAGGGCGACACCGCCTGGATGCTCGTCTCGACGATCCTCGTGATTCTCATGACGATCCCGGGGCTGGCCCTGTTCTATGGCGGCCTCGTGCGCACCAAGAACATGCTCTCCGTGCTCATGCAGGTCTTCGCGGTGTTTTCCCTCGTCGGCATCCTCTGGGTGACCTACGGCTATTCGCTCGCCTTCTCGTCCGGCGGCGAAGGCACGCTGGGCGCCATCATCGGCGGGTTTTCGAAAGCCTTCCTCGCCGGCGTGACCACGGATTCCACCGCCGACACCTTCACCAAGGGCGTGGCGATTCCGGAATTCACCTTCATCGCCTTCCAGCTCACCTTTGCGGCCATCACCCCGGCCCTGATCGTCGGCGCCTTCGCCGAGCGCATCAAGTTCTCGGCGGTGATGCTGTTCACGGGCCTGTGGCTGACCTTCGTTTATCTCCCGATCGCCCACATGGTGTGGTTCTCCGAAGGCTATCTCTTCGGCCTCGGCGCCCTGGACTTCGCGGGCGGCACCGTCGTTCACATCAACTCGGGCGTCGCCGGCCTCGTGGGCGCCCTGCTTGTCGGCAAGCGCATCGGCTATGGCCGCGACCTGCTCGCCCCGCACTCGCTGACGCTCACCTTCGTCGGCGCCTGCCTGCTGTGGGTCGGCTGGTTCGGCTTCAATGCCGGCTCGAACCTCGAGGCCACGGGCGGCGCGGCGCTGGCGCTCCTCAACACCATCGTGGCGCCGGCGGCGGCCGGCCTCGCCTGGATGACCGTGGAGGCTCTCGCCAAGGGCAAGGCCTCGCTGCTCGGCATCGCCTCGGGCGCGGTCGCAGGGCTTGTGGCCATCACGCCGGCCGCCGGTCTTGCCGGCCCGATGGGCTCCATCGTGCTCGGGCTTGTCGCCGGCGCGGTCTGCTACTTTGCGGTCACGGGCGTGAAGAATGCGCTCGGGTATGACGATGCGCTGGACGTGTTCGGCATCCACGGCGTCGGCGGCATCATCGGCGCCATCGGCACCGGCATCGTCGCGGCTCCTTCGCTCGGCGGCTACGGCATCGGTGAGTACTCGATCGGCGGCCAGCTGGTGACGCAGGTCATCGCCGTGGTGGTGACCCTGGTCTGGACCGGCATCGGCTCCGTGGTGCTCTACAAGGTCACCGATCTGATCGTCGGCCTGCGCGTCACGCAGGACCAGGAGCGCGAAGGCCTCGACCTCGCAGACCACGGCGAGCGCGCCTACAACTACTGAGGCCTTCCAGAGGCTAGAATGAGGAAGCCCCGGTCATCGCGGCCGGGGCTTTTCTTATGATCGTGTTAAAAGCGTCATCCCGGACGAAGCGCAGCGAAGATCCGGGATCGTGTGCAAGATGGAGCTCTGGTTCCCTCCCCCTTGCGGGGAGGGGCAGGGGTGGGGGTGGTCCGACCGGGTGAGCAATAAGGCCAATCCGACGCTGTAATCCGCTGTTGCTTTGATCACGAAGCGCAGCGTTCTGACTTTTCGACCCCCACCCTCGCTCCCTCCCCGCAAGGGGGAGGGAAGATCGCGCCACACTCGTCCAGCGATCCCGGGTCGGCTTGCTCCGTCCGGGATGACGGCAGGGTGTCTCACCCGTTCTTCACAAGCTGCCGCAACTTTGCCCGCCGCGTCTCCTCCGGCTCCTGGAAGTTGGACGTGCCGTAGAATTCGCCCTTGCTGTCCATGAGGAACAGGGTGGCCGAATGGTCCATGGTGTAGTCCTGCTCCGTCGGCACCTTGCGGTAATAGATCTTGTAGGTGCGCGCCGCCGCCGCGATCTCCTCCTCCGTGCCGGTGAGGCCGACGATGCGCGGGTCGAAGGAGGCGAGATAGGTCTTCATCAGCTCCGCGGTGTCGCGCGCCGGATCGACCGTGACGAACACCGCCTGCAGCCTGTCCGCATCTTTGCCCAAAGCCGCGAAATCCTGGGACAGGTCGTAGAGGGTCGTCGGGCAGACCTCAGGGCAATGGGTGAAGCCGAAGAAGACCACGAACGGTTTGCCCTTCAGGTTCTCTTCGGTGAAGGGCTTGCCCTCGTGGCTCGTGAGCCGGAACGGACCGCCGATCGGCACCTTGCCGGCGCTCTGCTGCGGCCCCGAGGGAAAGAGCAGCAATCCCGCCGTCACGACGAGCACCAGAAGGCCCGTCGTGAAGACGAGGAACGGCACGAGAAGACGTCTCGGATTCATCGCTCCCTCCTTCTTCAATGCTTGTGCTCGGCCGGAGCGGCCCCGCCGATGCCGCGCACCGTGTATTCCACCTCGACGGAGCCGGCCTTCTCGAAGGTGAGCGTCCCCCTGACGGTCTGACCCTCCTTCAGCGGCTCCTTGAGGTCCACGAACATGAGATGGAGCCCGCCTGGCTTCAGTTCGACCGTGGCGCCCGGCTTGATCTCGAGCCCGCCCTCCACCGGCTTCATGCGCATGACGTCGCCGTCGAGCCGCATCTCATGCACCTCGACCTTGGAGGCCAGCGGGAACGAGCCGCCGGTGAGACGGTCGGGCGCCGCGCCGGTGTTGGTGATGCGGAGATAACCGCCGCCGACCTTGGCCCCGCCGGGGGTGGCGCGCGACCAGGGCTGCTCGAGGGTCAGGGACCCTGCCTTCCTCGCGGTCGATACGGCGCCTGCAGCGGCGACGATCCTCACGCCCGGCGCGGGCGATTTCAGGCTGTGCGCGTCCTGGCCCTCGGCGGGCACCTGGACCCATTCCTCCACCACGCCGTCGCATTCCTGCACCACGGGGAAGAAGACCGTCGCGCCCGGCTGATAGGCATCGGTGAAGCGGGCCTGGAACACGAACTCGTCGTAATGCCCGTCGTCGAGGGAGCCGGACCAGACGATGTCGGTCACGCCCTCCGAGACCGCCTCCCCGTTCACCTGGTAGGCCCGCACATAGGCGCCCTTGGCGGTCTCCAGCTTCCAGCCGGGCTTCGGCATGGGCTTGACGGCGACGATCCCTTCCGGGATCCGGATGCGCACCTTCAGGGTCGGCTTGCCGGCGCAGCCGTGCGGGATGCGTAAAGTGGCCTTGTAGGTGGAATCGGGCGAGGTCTGCGCATTCTCGAAGGAGACATGCGCGAGGGAAGGCGACGATACGGCCATGAAGGCGGCGGCCAGCGCGCCGAGGCGGGACGAGGTCATTGGAGGAAGTCCTTGCAGGGATTTTAGGAACGGTCGGACGGCGATCAGCCGAGGCGCGGCGGCGCGCGCGATCCCAGAGGCAGGACGTTGGAGGTGAGGCGCAGATGCGGCGGATCCGCAGCCCGGACGCTTGCGACGGCAAGAGGCGCGAGCCGTTGAAGATAGCCGGATGCCGGGGCGGGCCCGGCCGCGCCCGAGCCGTGGCAGCTCAGGGTGCAGCAGAGATTTTCGTGAGCCTTCGCCGGGGAATGGTCCGGAGCGGACGCGCCGTCCCGCAGGCAGATGATCCCCTGCGGCTCTGCTGCCGTCGCCGCATGGATCGCGCCGCTGACGGAGAGGAGCAGGGCCTGCAGGACGAAGGCATAGGCCATCAGCGCCACGATGGCGGCGCGCGTCCAGCCCTGTGCCGAGGTCCTGCGTCTCATGGCCGGGACACTGATCTTTTGAGGATTGTCCGTCAACAGCGCAAAAAGCCTCGTAGGGTTAAAGGACCCTTAACCCGCTCGCGCTAGCATCCAGGCAATAGTGTCTCGTCCCATGGTTTTTTAGAGTGGTTTGATGCGCGCGGCCCGCCGTTCTTCTTCCGCCTATGATGGCCTCTTCAGCTCGTTAAGAGCCTTCCTGGCCCGCCGGGCGCAGGAGCTGACGGGCCTGTGCCTGATCGCCGTCGCCGGCGCGGTGGCGGTGGCTCTCGGCACCTGGTCCGTGGACGATCCGAGCCTCAACAACGCCACCGATCTGCCCGTGCGCAACCTCATCGGCTGGCCGGGCGCAATCGCGGCCGACCTGCTCATGCAGCTCCTGGGGCTCGGCGCCATCGCCGCCGTGCTGCCCCTGGCCCTGTGGGGCTGGCGCCTCATGAAATCGGGCGAGCTCGGCCGCATCCAGCTCCGCCTGGCCCTCTGGGTCATCGGCGCAGGCGCCGCGACGGCGCTCGCCAGCGCCCTGCCCCCGACCCAGAGCTGGCCCCTGCCCACGGGCCTCGGCGGCGTGGTGGGCGATGCGATCCTGGCCGGCGCAAAGGCCGTCACGGGGCTGTCCAGCGGCTCGGCCAGCGCGGTGCTGGGCTTCCTCTTTGCAGGCATCGCGATCCTGAGCCTCTCCGCCGCCTGCGGCCTTGGACCGGCGGACGACAGGCATCATGAGGAGCCGGAGGAGATCGAGGATCCCGTGCCGGTCCGGCGCCGCAAGATCCAGGATTGGGACGAAGCGGAGGAGATCGGTCATGACGAGCCCGGCTGGGGCATCGTCTCCCTCGGCGCCCTGGCCCATGGCCTCATGAGCCTGCGCGCCAGCGCCCGGCGCTGGAAGGAAGGCCGCAGCCCGGCTCTCGATGACGCGTACGAGACCGCGCCGCCCGCACGCTCCGCCCGCCAGCCAGGCCTGCGGCGCGAGCCTGTCCTCGACGGCGCGCCTGCACGCCCGCGGCCGGCGCCGGCCTCCGTGCCGATGCATGACGAGGACGGCGCGTGGGACGAGGACGACGCTCCGCCTCCGCTCTCGTCTCGCCCTGCCCCGAGACCCGAGCCTGCCGCCACCCGGGTCGCGCCGGCGCATACGGCGCCGAAGCCCGGCAAGCGCATGGTGCGCGAGGCGCAGCCCTCGCTGCTGGACGAGGAGAACTACCAGCTGCCCCAGCTCAACCTGCTCGCCGAGCCCAAGCGGCCCGCAGGCCCGACGATCTCGGCCGACGCTCTCGAGCAGAACGCCGCCCTGCTCGAAAGCACTCTTGAGGATTTCGGCGTCCGCGGCGCCATCTCCAAGGTCAATCCCGGTCCTGTGGTCACTCTCTACGAGCTTGAGCCAGCGCCTGGGACGAAGTCGTCGCGGGTGATTTCTCTGGCCGA